>CALXZX010000004.1 GCA_944393375.1 uncultured Clostridia bacterium
ATATATTTTAACTCATTTTTTAAAAAAAGAAAAGACTGTTGAACAAAATATTTTTATATACTTTGTCAACACTCTGAAAAAAATCATTCCTATTTAGGAATGATTTTTATATTACTCACTAATTTTTTAATACTTTTCTTTTGATAAAGATAATACCTACTCCAACAATGATTAAAGTACTAATTCCAAGAATTCCGTATAATACATATTGTCTATTTTCACCTGTAGGTGCTGTTATAGTTACAGGTACATGTCCATCATCTCGTTCGTCTGGTGTATTTGTCGTTGGGTCATAATTTCCAGGTGTTGAATTATATGGTGGTCTTCCTTTTAGTTTTATAATTTCTACATCATTTTCATATGTCAAGTCATCTGATGATGTTGATAATTGTCTTGATACGACTAATGTTGTATCTGACCTTCTTGTACCTGGTTGCATATCTTCAAATATTGGTGTTTTTAAGTGAACAATATTTTGAAGTCCTTTTACTACCTCATATACTTCATCTGTAAGGATTGTTCCTTTATCTGTATCATTTACTGTTATTTTCTCCCAGTTACTACTATTATTTGCTTGTAATAGTAATTCATCTGGTAAGTAATCATACATATCTATAACTGTTGCAATCTTCCAATTAGCATTTTCTTCTGGAACGATTCCGTAAATATAATAATCTTCATCATTATAGTCAATTTCACAGTTTGTATTATCTACTGATATTTCATAAGTTACTGTTAATGTTGCACCTTGTATAAGCTCATTATCCATTTCAATATAAACATCATGATTATCTAATACTCTGACACCTGATAGATTTTGACTTCTTGGATCTCCATTAATAAGGGTTGTTCCATTAGCTAATGTAATTTGTATATTAGCAACTTGTTTGTCTAATTCCAAGTCTTGTCTTGGTCTTTCTATAATACCAAAGTCGATATTATCAAATACAGATACTATTCTATCTTCATATTTACTAATATTATCTAGATTAATATCATAATCCAATTTAATTTCAAATTGTCTTGTATCAGCACTAACTTCTGCTAATTGTCTATCTTGTGTTGTTTGATAATTGACATCATCATCTTCTGTTGTTCTATATTGTACTATATTATCTATTCTTGTTCCGTTTTCCATTATTCCAAAAATATCTCTTGCATCTGATAATCTTTGTACGCCTTCAATATTACTTGTTTCTCCTCTATACCAGTAATTTGTCATTGCATCAACAGCTTCTTTATTTCCACCTCTGTAAATAGTAGATTTATAATTATTGGCATTTACATTTCCTACTGTATTACCACTTGCGTCAACAATAACACTATTATTTCCATAGGTAAATCTTAAAACATAATTTGATGGTATTACTCCAGAGAAACTATATTCTCCTAGACCAGTTGTTGTTGTTGTTGCATCTACTACTGTTTCATCTCTCTTATATAATTTTGCTAATTCATAATCTCCTGATTCTGTAACTGTCATTAATTCGACTGTTACATTATTAACAACATTTTCATCTGTGTCATAAGTACCATTACCTTTTCTTTCCTTGTCATATCCTGATTGTTGTAATAGTCCTTCTATAGCACTATCTTCCCAAACAGTTCCTTCAATCATTCTTCCTTCTTTTAATATAATAATCAATGATGGTGCTCTGTCTGTATCATCTTCAATTGTACCTTGTACATTGCTTGGATCAACTGTATCAGGTGCAGAATCTATATCAATTCCTGCATATGGTACTGAGTAATCACTATCACTATAAGTAGAATATGATGTTACTTCTGTTATAGAATCTAATGTAATATCTTGATTTAATAAAGCATTAATAGCTTCATTACTTAATTGATATGTAATTGTAAGTTCTCTTGTTTCTCCATGTGCTATTAAATAGTTTGTTTGTATATTTACTTTTTTCATACCATTTTGGTTATAACTATTATCTACTTGAGACTCTATAATGTTCTCGTTTTCATCTCTAACAACTACATTTTCATATCTTTCATCATAGTAATTTGCTAATGTTTTTAAATTACTATATACATCTGATGATTCATTTCTTAATTGAACTTTATATGTAATAAATACTTGTAAACTACCTTCGTTTTGTTTATTGTATACAACATCTGATGAATATACTTCTCTTGAATATGAATTTGTTAAATATTTATTTGCAAATTTTACAGTTGTATCAAATGGGTCTCCACCTGCATACTCACTTGGGTCATCAAATCTTCTTCCATATTCATAGGTATGTGTATAATCATTGAAAGTAATTTGTACATTTTGCATATCTTCTACCACTGCTAAGTCTGGCATTGCTCTTTCTTCTACACCTAAGTTCAATCCACCAATTTCTACTATTGCTTGCTCTCTCAATTTTTGTGGTGTTAATTGTGTACAAAGAGCATTTGTTGAACTTTGAGCTGTTACTGCTTGAATTGTATATTGGTCATATGTTCCAGAGATTGGATATGTTTGACCTTCGTATCCATATTTTACATTATCTCCGTAGATAACTGTACTTTTATGATTTGTTGAATCATAGTTATATCTTATATCATATGTCTTGTTTCCATTTGTATTAGATGATATTCCTTGACTAATTGTTGCATAATTATTATTAAATTGTTCCCTTAGAGCTGAATCTGTTGCAGCATTTTTGTTACCATAATATGTTTTTGTTTCTGATTGATAAATAAATTCTGGTTCTACATCTATTGACTGATAACTCATACCATTATATTCAAATTCAATATATGCTCCTACTAAATCATCTATTTTTAATTTTATAGCTTTTTCATCTGTATCATAGTTACCAAATACATATTCTCCATTTGTATTTGTAATAGCTGTTCCTAATGTTTGTCCATTTGCATTTTTCAATCTAACAGTTACATTTGCAAGTCTCTTATCTTCTGTTCCATCATTCCATGTTCCGTCTTTTACACTGTTTTTACCATCTGTTTTTTCTTCCCAAGCATATCCTCTTATTTTGATATATGCTCTCTTGTTCTTTATGGTTAAGATATCAAATAGATTATCTCCTGTTCCAGCACTTGTGCCTGTATTGGTAGAAGTTTCTCTAGTTACATTTACTGATGAATTATTTCCTGAACCTGTTCCTACATTGCTTTCCCATGTAATATAACCATCGCCTACTTCATAACCGAAATTATCTCCGATAGATGTTTCAATTGCTTGATATCTTCCCGTTGGTATATTATAAATTCTTATAATTCCATTGCTATCTGTTATGAATGCCGTTGCATCATTGATATTTGTTGTTGTTTGAATATTTCCTAAATGGATGGTTCCCGTTACTTGTTTTTGAACCTTACCATTGCTATCAACTGCAATAATATATTGTCCTGATGCATTTCTTAGTTTGAATGTTACTCCTGGTAATACAATACTATTATTATTTGCATCTTTCTTAACAATTTTTATATTTCCAGTTTGTTTCTCATTTGTTACAGTTGTCGTTGTTGAATTTGAATTTACTTTAACTGTTACATTTTCTGATGAAACTACATATCCATAGTTAGGATTCTTTGTCTCGATAAGTTCATAATTACCTAACATTAGTCCTTTAACTGTAATTTTACCATTGCTTCCATCTACACCAGTTATAAATTCTTTTGCTTGATTTCTATTACTTGTATATGTTGCAAGTGCATTTCCACTAGCTGTTGCTACATATTGTTGTGTATCTTTGTTGTATAATATAAATCCTACATTGTTTAATAAACCGCCTGTATCTTTATCCTTTTTGGTAATCTCTAAACTGCCTGTTAGTTGTATATCATTCATTGAGACACTGTCTGTAAGTTTCTTTTCTGTATGAGTAGCTGTTAGACTAATAACATTTTGTGTTTTCTTTTTGACATCCCCTACATATGGATATGTATCAGACTCTAACAAATACACATAACATTCATAATCCCATCTTTTATCAGAAAGATTTACTTTTAAGTTAATTTCTGTTGCATTTGTCTTTGTACTAACAAATATATAAAAATCTTTTCCTGAATACTTTTCAGCATGGAAACTTGAAGATATTTTTAATGTGCTTCCTTCATAATATCCATATAAAGGAGACATTCTTGTTCCATTTTGATTTGTAACTTCAAATTCTGCAACTGGATTTGCTCCAGTATAACTAAAGTTAAATGGCCCTACTTTTATATATGATTGTCCATTATAGGTATATGATTCTTTTTTGATGCTATTTACATTTGATTTATTATTTTTTATGCTAATACCATCTTTTACTTTTAACCAATTTTTATAAGCTGTTTTAGCGTCATTAATAATTTCTTCGTCAGTAATTCCACCGCCATTTACTGTTACCTGCTCCCATCCATTTTTATATGCATCAGCCCAAGTAGAGAAATATCCATAAATCGCTTTTTGTTTAGCAGAATATGATCTATTTTCCGGAGAACTCTTTGTATTCTCCATTTCTGCTATTCTAGCCATAACATAATTTTTTTCCGTATGAGCACTAGGAGTTACTGTAAAATGTGCAAAGCCATCGCCATTTCCAACTTTAGAAACTGTAAATTTTGTATTATGATTTAATGGTTGATCTTCTTGTATACAAAAGAAATTTGATGTAGCACTTGCTAAATTGTATTGGTCATCATCAGTACCATCCAAATAATCTGAATTAGCTGTTAAATAAAATGTTTGTCCAGGTGCAAGAGCTAATGTTTGCTTACACCATAAGATAATTAACGTAAAGATGATCATACTGATTATTAAGAAACTAGCATTTTTTATTTTACTTGACATGTTTTTACCTCCTTTCCCTATTGTTTTACACCTAAAACTTTAATTTTGATGAAGTATACACCTACTCCAATGATTGCAATAATTGATATTGTTAATGCTATGTAAAGAATAACTGTACCTGTTCCTACACTGATAATTAATTCAGCTGAACTTGTATCATTTCCATTTCTAGCATTATTATCTGCTACATTCATTTCATTGTAGCTTTCTTCTATTGCTACTCTATTAGTATATGTTCCTGTTGTATCACTAGACATATCTTTTGTTAGTGTTAATGTGATTGTTTTTGAATCACCAGCAGAAATTTTTTCATTTGCTAAAATAACACTATACACTTGGTCTCCTGAAGTATACCAATCTTTATTTTGAGATGCATCAAATGTAAATCCTTCTGGAATATAATCCACAATTCTTCTTGCATACCCTTCGATTTGTCCTACATTTGTTACTCTAATGGTATATTCAACTGTTACTTTTGAATTGTTAAGTTTTTTTGCATTTAATTCTACTTTCGCTAAATTTACTTCATTGTAGCCATATACACTTGTTTCATTTTGACTTTCTACAGTAACTCTACTAATGAATTTATCTATTTTTAAGTCAAAATCTTCTAATTCTATTAATCCCATATTAATATTACCGATACTAGCTCCATCAATTGTAATCATATCTGTAACACCATATGTTTTTTCATTTCCAAATATATTGATTTGTCTAGCAAGTGCTTTTGAATTTCTATTTTCCTCAATTCCCTCTACTTGATATTTTGTTAATCCATATTGTGTTGAAGAATAATCAAAAACAACTATATAACGTCCATTTGGTATATCTGATAAAGTGTAAAATCCTTCTGCATTTGTTGAAGCTGAAACATCAATTACTTGATTTGTTTCTGCATTTAATGCATATACATTAATTCCACTTACTCCAATTTCATTTTCATCTCTTCTACCTTCAAGTGAATCATCTAACCATACTGTACCACTGATTTTGTATGTCTCAGAAGGTTGGTTTGGATCTTCTGGATTATTTGGATCTTCTGGATTGTTTGGATTATCTGGATCTTCTGGATTCGTTGGTTGATCTGGATCCTCTGGGTTACTACTTTGTCTATCAATTAAGTGTTGTACTTGATTAGAAGTAGCTTCATATCCACGTACATCTATTAATGTAAATTGATTTATGATACTTTCATCTTCAGTAAGATCTTCAATTTGATCTACTACTGCTTTTATATGAATTGTTTTGGTTTCATTTGGTTGCATCATTAAATTTGAAATTGTAATCTCATTACCTGTAATGGTTATATCAGCATTTTCTACCCCTTCTACTGTAACCTCTAAAATGGTTAATTGTGTAGGTACACTATCTTCTATTATTACAGAACTTTGAATCATATTCTCACTTGTAACAGTTGCTGTATAATTGATTTCGTCTCCCGCTTTTAGATAGTCTCCTTCATCATTTGCACTAAATTCTAGTGTATAAAATTTACTCGTATTATATACTTCTCTCTCTGTGGTTTTTCCTATTCTATAGATTTCCTCTCCCTGTGTTACCGTTGCTGAAGCATAAGTTGTTTTCGTTTTTTCACTAAATTCACCTATACGCACAACTAATTCTATTTCAATAGTTTCTCTAGGTTCTAAATTTCTTAATGTTAAAGGATTATTCGTTCCTAAATCTTCATATTCTTTACTTGCATCTTCACTTTCTACATCATGTACCATTTTTTGTGCTACAATTTCACAATTTTCTGGTAATTCCCATTGTAAAACTAAATCAGATTGTTTTTCATCTGTATTATTGGTTATTGTTGTAGAATATGCAACTTTATCTCCTTGCATTAATTGTGTGGTTTCATTTGTATTCCACCATACTTCACCAACAATTGCAGATGGTTTTGCATTTACTGTGATTTCATTTGTATCTTTTTGTTCTTCATTATAAGTGATTTTTGCATTTGCTGTGATAGAAATATCACTACTTAAGTCTGTTGCAACTTCTTTCTCATAACTTACTGTTTTTGTTTCATCTGGTTGAATATTTTCTACATTTAAATTAATAACTTCATCATTTCCTGTATTATTTGATTGTGCTATTGTTAAATCAACAGCTATATTGTTCGCTTCTTCTGTTCCTGTATTTGTCAAATCAATCTCATAGCTTATTTTTTCTCCTGCTTTTACAGTATCTCCTGTGTTAACGGCTTCTCCATTAACTTTAGCTACTAATGTTGCTTCAACGATTGGTCCATCTCCTGTTGTCATAACAACATCAGTTGCTTCTGCTTTATTACTAATATTTGATTGTTCATCTGTATAATATACTGTATATCCTTCAGTTGCTTTTTGGTTGTATTCTAGATTTGCAGGAATAGATGCAGAATATGTAAATCTTGCACTGTTGTCTGGACTCATTTCATCAATGGCAATTAAATATTTTTTAGCATCATTTACTGCATTACTATCATTAACCCATCCATTTTCACTATTGTCAATGTCTTCTGTAGCATTTTCATTTGCAGTATAATAAACTGTAGCGTTAACACCTTCCACTTGGACAGGGGTATTTACAGTAGAACCTAGATTATTCTTATCTCCATCTGTTGGAAATTCTCCTAATACTTTTACAGATGTTGTATTATCTGTATTATTAATAATTTCTGATTCTACTTGCATTGTTTTTGCATCAGAATTTTTCTCTATTTCAGCTGTTAATTGTTTTTCTTCTCCATAACTTTCTACTCCAAATTCTTGGATATTATTAACTGTAATCATTTCTCTTGGAGATACAATGCTAACTTCTTTTTTGTCTTCAACAATTTCTTCTTTATTGTTTATTCTTGTTATTATTTCTGAGGCTCTATTTGTCAATTTTTTATCAAATGACATACTTACTTTTAAGTTAATCTGTGTTCCTACTTCTTTATAATTTGTTTGAATTCCATTTAATACTATATGAATAACATTGCCTTCAACATATGCATCTTTAATGCTTAATTCTGAATCATATAATATATTTACTTGATCTTGTATTTCTAAATTTTGTACTTCTTGTGGAAATACAATCTCTATTTCTGGGTTTTCATATAAGCACATATCATTTTGATTGTTTTTTAATATGATACTAATATCAATATCTTTATTTGTATTCATCGTAGAATATTCTGTTTTACTTAAAGTTACATCAAATTGTGTTGAAGGTTCTATTAAATGTAGATTCATCACAGCTGTTTCATTGTTTGCTTGAATTGTTTCTCTTACATAGTCAAATCTTTGGATATCTTCTCTTGCATATCCAGTATTTGCTTTTATTGCTTTTTCATGATAGAAATCAATTCTTCCTTCTTGTATTGGTTTTGTTGTTACAATTTTGATCGCTGTTGTGTCTTCTCCATTATATCTAAATATGATATTTCCTGCTTCATCTGTTTCTGTATCTTTATTAAATTCTGTTAAGATTTCATCATTTAAATTATAAATTGTAATCTTTCCATCATTTCCTAATATATTAAGCATTTCGTCTTTATTTACTCTTGTTAATGTATAATATATTGATTGATTTACATCATTTTCTTTTTCGATAGTTTCTTCTTGATTTGTTTCAGGATTTATCGCTTTATCTTCTTCTATAAATTTTTCAGAAACATTACTAATTGTAATACCTTCTAAATTGCTGATACTAGATATATCTATTCTATTGGCTTCTGCATATGTTGTAGAAAATTGTGCACCTTGATATAAGTATCCTTTAGATACTTCTTTTGCCATAGCACCTGATACTGAGATATTTGAACCTTTTATTTCTGTTTCAACCTCTTGCTCATTTGTGGCAGATATTTCTCCCTCAGCATCTATATTTGCTCTTACTGATGTATTCAATTTTGTAGTTATTTTCTCTTGAATTGGCATATCTAGATATGTATAAATGATTTTGTAAGTATTTTGGTCATTATTAAATTCCTTTAATTGAGATTCTGCATTTATATTGATATCTAGTTTTTTATTTTGAGCATCATAAAAATATGTATTATCTGGAAGCTTTGTTCCATTTAATAATACAATTGCAGAATTTGGTGCATATTCATTTATCATCGGAATATCCACTGTTAAGCTCTCTGAAGTTTTTACCTTATCCTCCTTGCTTAATTTGACACTGATTGCTTGCTGTAATAATACTTGGTTTTCTTCAACTTCAAAGTATTTTTCTATTTCTTGCGCAATCGTTATCTCTGTTTTTTCTTGTTCAGCTAATTCTTCCGCTTGAACAATTTGCTTGCTAATGATAAACACGTCTAATAACATTAACATGCAAACTAAAGTTATCATGATAATTTTTTTCACAATTTTCCCCTTCATAGCAACCTCCATTTATATTAATTTTATTCTTTCATATGATACAATCTCTCTTTTGTAATTTCAAGTGAAGTTTTTTCCAATTTAGCAGTTTAGTTTTGTAAGTATTTAGGGAAGGTATTTTTACGTTAAATTTAGTCTTTTTATGATATTTTCATTACATTTTGATTACATTTTGTAATTTTTTGTCTAAAATTTCCCATTTTTGTTTATTTACGTAAGCTTTGACTTGTTTTAAAAACGTAAATATACGACTCCTCTCATATATGCTTTCAATGTAAACATACTTATAGCATTATAATTGATCATACCTATTATTTATTATACCCTTTTTCCCTTGATTTTTCAACTTTTTTTGCATATTTTTTTGTTTTTTTAAACTTTTTATGTAATTTTATGATTTTTTTATTGTATGGGAAACTCTATGAAACTTTTTTGTCTCGCAACGCAAAGTGAAAAACCATTTTTCCAATTCAATAAAAAAATATCTATATGACATCACATTTTCTTTACTTTCACATATTATATTACATAGAAATTTATATCTTGAATATATATTTTATGAGGTGGTCAATTTGAATAATTTTAATATTGATAAACAAACAATGGATAAATTAAATTCCATGCTAAATAATGGGAATTTAAATGATATGCTTTCCCAAATTCCTCCTGATACTTTAAAAAACTTATCTAATATAATGAATACAAATAATCATTCTGCAAGTGATAAAAAAACAAATTCTGACAATACTAATCCTTTGGATACAGAAAATACACATTCTTCCAATAATTCTAGTACAAATACGAATCATTTTGATTTTAGCAATATTGATATAAACACAATGATGAAAATAAAGTCTGTAATGGAAAAAATGAATGATTCCTCTAGTCCTAGGGCAAATTTATTACAATCCTTAAAACCTTATTTAAGAGATGAAAAAAAAAGTAAATTAGATCAATATGCTAATTTACTAAATATGGCAAATTTAATTGAATTATTTAATCAAAATAATGATAAGGAGAATTCTAGTGATTAATCATATGCCTTTTTTTAGATTTCCTTTTTCCCCTTATTCTCGTACTTATCCAAGAAATATTTATCATACTTCTACTCCTGTACCAATAGATAATCATAAAACATTTAATGATAATTCATCTACACATGCGGAAATAAGAAAAACTGGAAATACAACCTATCAAGATAAAGAAACAATTCATGAAAAAAAATCATCTAAGTATTTGGGAATTGGTCCTATTTTTATTAATACAAATGGTTTTTCTAATAAAGAAGAACCTTTGTTAGAAATATCTGGACGAAAACTATACTTAGACGATTTCATTATCTTGTCTTTATTATATTTCCTTTATAAAGAAGATGTAAAAGATGATATGTTATTTATATTGCTCATTTTACTACTAGTAGGATAAATTAATTTTGCTTACTCTATTATTATCTCATTATTTACAATACTGACATATGCCTGTTTATGTAATGGTTCCTCATCTCTGTCAATTTCTTTTATCACATTGGCAATTCGAATTTGTACTGTATCTAAAATACCAGCAGAAATAATGGATTGCTTATTTCCTTTTGCTCCAGCATGTGCCAAACCTCTTAATGCTCCTAACACAACAATGTTATCAGAAGCCATCACTTCTGCGCCAGAATTAACATCTCCTAATATGACAAGGCTTCCTTCTGATTCCATTTTTTGTCCTGAACGTAAAGAACCTCTATGAAATTTAGTTTCAGAAACTGCAATTTCTTTATTAAAAGTTCTAGTAATACTTGAAAGTCCTAAAGATTTTGGCATATCAAAATCAATTTCTACATCAATGTTACGTTTTATTAACTCCTGTATTTCATCTATTTCTTTATTCTTTAAAATCTTTCCTGTAACTGTAATCGGTGTTTTTTCATTTTTATACATTTTTTTTAATTCAGGAAGTTTTCTCTTTAAATTATCTATAATTTCTTTTTGTTCTGCATTATCACTAATTTTTATTAAGATTTCATTTTTTCTTAAATTAATACTCACACAATTTTTCATTTTTACATCCTTCCTTATCTTAAAGATTGATTATAATTTACAGCACTCATATCTTCTTGGACCTCTTGTGTATTCATTCCGAAATATTCTTCCATAATATCTCTTACTACTTCTGCCGTATAATTTCCGTGTCCACCATTTTCTACCATAACGACTACTGCAATTTCTGGATCTTCAAATGGAGCAAACCCAGCAAACCATGCATGGACAATATCATTTTGGTTTTCATCTTCTCCTGCTTCTGCTGAACCTGTTTTTCCACCAACAGAGATTCCGAAATCTTGGAATCTGACATAAGCAGTTCCTGTTGTATCACTTGTAACAGAACGCATTCCTGATAAAATAGCATCTAAATTTTCTTGGTGAATTGTTAAATCTTCACTTGTATCTTCTTCTAATCCTAGTTTTTGATTTACAAAGTTATTAATTTCTTCTGTTGAAGCTTCTGTCCCATCTGCCTTAATAATACTTTTTACAATTGAGACATCAATATTATGTCCTCCATTTGCTAACATGCTAATATATTTTGCCATTTGTAAAGGACTAAAATTGTCTAAACCTTGTCCAATAGAAGCATTAATCGTATCTCCACTATACCAACTTTCATCTGGTCTTACTTGTTTCTTATACTCTGGTGTTGCCATTGCGCCTGACGTTTCACTTGGTAACTCTACTCCTGTTTTGACACCTAAACCAAAATATTTTGCATATTTTGCAAGTGTTTCAATTCCCATTCTATCTCCTGTTTCATAAAAGAAATAGTTACAAGACCTTTCAATTGCTTGCGAAACATTTAAACGCCCATGTCCTACATGATAATCTGTATAATACCAACATGGCCATGTTCTGCCATATTTAGAATATATTCCTGTATCATTAATTTGCTCTGTTCTCGTAATAACTCCTGACTCCAATCCTGCAATCGCTGTTACCATTTTAAAGATAGAACCTGGTGCATACGAATTTTGGACTGCTTTATTCATTAACGGTTTCGCCTCATCTGTATTATATTGGTTCCATTTTTCTGTACTAATACCTCCAACAAAATCTGCTGGATTATAATTTGGATAACTTGCCATTGCTAATATTTCACCTGTTTTTACATTCATAACAACACAACTACCAGCTTTAGCATCATATCTTTGTCCAAATCCTCCAGAAGCAATTTTTTGAATATTGGCTTCTAATGCCTGCTCTGTCACCTGTTGTAAATTAGAATCTATTGTTAATACAACATCACTTCCAGCAATTGCTTCTTCAGATGTATATTCAGCAGTTATCGTTCCATCAACAGCCATATCAATTTGTTTTATCCCATCTTGCCCTTTTAAATATTCCTCAAAGACATATTCAATTCCTGTTTTTCCTATAATATCATTTTGGTCATAAGTATCTTTCCTTGTTGCATATTCTTCTGCACTAATAGTTGATGCATATCCTAAAATATGAGATGCAAGCATTCCTGAAGTATATTCTCTTACAGGTTCTGTTACAATATTAATTCCAGGAAATTTATCACTACTTTCTGAAAATTCTGCCACTGCTTCTCTTGGAATATCTTCTGCAATTGTTAAGGCTCTTGTACTACTATATCCTGTTGTGGTTATTTCATATCGAATAGACATAATTTTTCTAATTTCTGTTATATCTGTATTTTCTATTTCATATCTCTCTTTAAAATCATAAAAAGCTTCTTCAGCAGATGTATTTTCATCTAACTCATATGTTTTTTTCCAATTTGCTAATGTCTCATCACTAATTGTAAATTGAAAAGGATTTATTGATATTGGAAAAGAGTCTACATATTCTACTTGATATTTTTCTAATAAATTCACAATATTTAAAATAGAATTATTTAATTCATTATCATCAATTTTTGTTTTATATAGTTCTACACTAAATTTTGTAGAATTCGTAACTAATGCTGTTCCTGTTCTATCTAAAATCTCTCCTCTTGCAGCTTCTAATGTGGTTTCTCTGGTAAGTCTTGTATTAGATTCTTCTCTATATTCTGCTCCATGTACAATCTGCAAATTAAATAATTGAATAATTAAAACAATTCCTATAATATATGTAAGTACTGTTAAAACATTAAATCGCAAATTTAAATTGCTTCTTGCTTTTTTCTTTGTTTTCTTAAAATTCAATCCCTTCAAGGCGTCACCTTCCTTACCTTAAAAATATCTAGTTAAAATTTTATTCCCCTTATATTCATTTTCAATTGCATATCCAAATTTTTGAATTAATGGATATAAAATAATGACAAGGATTAAATTATATATAATTTCAATAGCTAAAATTCTAATAAAGTTTATAATTTCTATATTAGTAGAGAATACCATATAATTTAATATATAAACAATTATTTCATATATTAGGGTAGCACCTAATACCATAAACATAATTGTTGCCCTACTATCTTTTGAAAAGTTCTTATCAAAAGTTGCAGCTAAAAATCCAATAATTCCTAATCCTACTGCATAAATTCCAATTTGTGTCCCTATTACTAAATCTAAAATGCCACCAATTGCTACTCCATATACAACACCAGTTATTCGATTAGAAAACAATCCTATAAATAAAACAAAAATAACAAATAAGCTGGGCATAACACCAGAGATAGTAAACCAATTAAAAAAATTTGCTTGTAAAAAATATATAATAAATCCTGCCAATATAATCAATATATTCATTATAAATTTTTTCAAAGATTTCACCTCTCTATTGATTTGTTATGACTAATACTGTATCTAGCTTATCAAAATCCACGGCTGTTTGTACAATTGCATATCTATCTGTTGCATTTTGTGTGTTGACAACTCTTTTTATACTTCCTACATGAATTCCTTTTGGATAGATTCCACCCAATCCAGAAGTCTCTACACTATCTCCTTGTATAATACCATCATCATCTGGTATATACATAGCTCTTAATGCTGATTCTTCTTCCAAGGTTCCTTTACATACAATACTCTCATCTGTTGTACTTAGTAGACAACTAACAGAACTTGAAGTGTCAACAATAGTTCTTACTTTTGCTGTATCATTTGTTACAGAAATGACATGTCCAACCAATCCTTGGTCAGCAATTACTGTCATATTTTCTTTTACTCCATCATCACTTCCCACATTAATCACAATTGTTTTGGAATAATTACTGATATCTTTATTAATGATATATGCTGGTATTGTACTATATTCACCATATTTTTCTGTTAATCCTAAATACTCTTTTAAAGTTTCATTTTCAGATCTTATACTTTCTAATTCTCTTAATGATTGCTCTAATTCACTATTTCTTTGACTTAGTTGTTCATTTTCTTCTTTTAAATTGTTGATATCTGTAAAAAATGTACTATTACCACTAATCCCATTTTTTAGATAGGTTAATCCATTTTGTATTGGCATAACCAATTTACTTGCTACATTTTCAAGAAATGAGGTTTCACTATCCGCATTTGAAAATATCACTATCAATATTAAAATAACAATGGTTATAACAATTCCTGCTATTTCCGCTTTTTTATTTTTATACATTTTCTACTCCCATCATTTTATTTTTTTCTTCTAGCATTAATTAATACTGTCTTTAATCTTTCTAAATCTTCTAAAGTTTTGCCAGTTCCTCTAACCACACAGTCTAATGGTTCTTCTGCAATATATACTGGCATTCCTGTTTCTATACTTAATAATTTGTCTAAATTTTTGATTAGTGCTCCTCCACCTGCTAACACAATACCTTTTTCCATAATATCTGACGCTAATTCTGGTGGTGTTTTCTCTAATGTGATTTTAACAATTTCTACAATTTTTTGTATAGATTCTTTCATTGCTTCTTCCACTTGTGTTGAGGTTATTGTAACTGTTCTTGGTAAGCCATCTGTCAAATCTCTACCTCTTACTTCCATTGACATTTCTGTCATAAGTGGCATTGCACATCCAATTTGCATTTTTATTTGCTCTCCTGTGGTATCCCCAATGGCTAAATTCATTTCTCTTTTTATATAATTTACAATATCTTCATCCAATTCATCACCAGCAATACGTAATGAATGACTAACAACAATTCCTCCTAATGAAATAACGGCAACTTCTGTAGTACCTCCACCAATATCCACAATAATACTTCCACTTGGTTCTCCTACATCTAAAGATGCCCCAATTGCTGCTGCCATAGGTTCCTCTATTAAATATACTTCTTTTGCTCCTGCTTGGATAACAGATTCCTCTACTGCTCTTTCTTCTACTTCTGTTATTCCAGATGGTACACCAACTACCACTCTTGGTTTTCCAATATTATATCGTTTTCCAACTTTTCCAATTAAATTTTTTAGCATCAATTGTGTAGCTGTAAAATCTGCAATAACTCCATCTTTTAATGGTCTTACTGCTTTTATTTGGTCAGGTGTCCTTCCGAAGCATATCTTTTGCCTCTGTTCCTGTTGCCATAATATTTCCTGTTTTTCTATCAATTGCTACAACTGATGGTTCTTTTAAGATAATACCTTTTCCTTTTAATGTTACTAAGATATTTGCTGTTCCTAGATCAATACCAATATCTTTTGATCCAAATGTTAAAAATTTCATAAACTTTACGTTCCTTTCATAAACTCATATTTCTCCATCTTTGGTTAATATCTGTGAAATAATACTTGTAAAATTTCGATTACCTATCACAATATGGTCTAACAATTCTATATCAAATAATTGTGCTACTCTAAATAATCTTTGTGTTATTTGAATATCTGTTTTACTAGGTGTGGAATCACCACTAGGGTGATTATGGATTAAAATCATTTTAGGTGCTTGCATTTTTATTGGTTCTACTAAAATTTCTCTCATTGACATATTGACTGAATTAATTCCACCTTGTGCAATCTTTTTTATCTTTATAATTTCATTTTTATTATTTAAAATAATTAGTTTTACATGTTCTTGTTTCTCCAGTCTCATTTCTTCCATCAGTAATTTTGCAATATCTTCTGGCTTTTTAATTTTTATTTTTTGATAATTTGATGGTGTGGACATTCTTTTAGCCAATTCTCCTACTGCTTTTAATTGAATGGCTTTTACTTTTCCAATTCCTTTTATATGCATAAATTCTTCTATTGTCATTTCTTTTAAAAAATCCAAATTATTTTTTGTATTTGGATTTATACTTAATAATTTTTGGGCAATTGTTACTGAAGATTCCTCTTTTGTTCCTGTTTTTATAATAATTGCTAATAACTCTGCATTTGATAATGCTGTTTCTCCATAGAGTTCCATCTTTTCATAAGGTCGTTCTGTTTCTGGTAATTGTTTTATTTTGATAGACAAAATATCCTTCCTTTCTTTGATTCATATTTTGCCCCTATATTTAAATTTTATATTTTTTTATAAATTAATATAGCTAATAACATTCCTATGATACTTGCTACACTGATTCTAAACATTAATGCAAATGTAATAGTAACAACACTTAAGTCTAAAACAATTGGATCTTGTAATCCAAAAGTTTGACTATATGAAAGCCACCATAGCCAGTCCACATTAGACGCAAGTTGTCCTAATAGTCCCCCTACTACTAAACCTGATAAAATAAACACTAATAATATCCATATATTTTTTTCTTTTGTTGCCATTTTTATACCTCCAAATTAGCCTTTACTTCTTACGGCTATTTATTTTTTCACATATTGGTATTATATATTGATTTAACAATTTTTTCAAGTAAAAACCTTTACTTTTTTCATATTTATATGGTATATTGTTTAATATTTAAAATTTTATTACCAAAAATTATCTATTTAAATATAATAATAATAGTAGTATAATATACTTAATAGGTTTTAAGGAGGCTTTTATTATATATGAAAATTGAAAAATTGACTGAAAATAAGATTCGCGTCATTGTAAATTCAGAAGATTTAAAAAATAATAATTTGGATTATCAAACGATTATGGAAAAACCAATAGAATCTCAGAAATTATTTTTGGAGATGCTTTTAAAAGCAGAAAAAGAGGTTGGATTTTATACAGAAGGTTACAAACTTCTTGTAGAAGCTTTTTCTTCTTCTGATGGTCTTTTTGTATTTACAATTACAAAATATGCAGAAAAAACTGCAACCCCACCTAATAAATTAAAAGTAACACCAAAAAAGAAAATTAAAAGTGTAAACCCTAAGAGCACCACTTCTATTTATAAATTTTCTAGTTTTGAGGAATTTTGTGAATTTTGTACTGCTATGCATAATATGGCAAACTTCCAATCAAAACAATTAGCCAAGACAATTGCTTTATACTTATTTAATGATACATATTATCTTATACTTTCTAATATAAATACAGAATCTGTATTTATTCATACATTTTACTCAACCATTTCTGAATTTGCAAGTTTAGCTTCTCATTCAGAAACATTTAAAATGAAACTATTAGAACATGGTAAAGCCATTATGAAACGAAATGCGATTGAAACTGGTATTAAATATTTCTTGTCATAATACGAAAGTAGGGATTATCTTATCATAAAATCCACAGTTTAATAACAAACTGTGGATTTCTTTATGTTAATATACATAATTTTGTGGATTATATGCCACACCATTAACTCTAACCTCTAAATGTAGATGTGGTCCTGTTGAATTCCCAGTAGATCCTACGGCTGCAACAGTTTCTCCTTGTGAAACAGTTTGTCCAACTGATGCATACAATTTACTACAATGTGCATAATAGGTTTGTACTCCATTTCCGTGAGATATCACTAGCATATATCCATAAGAACCCTTCCATCCTGCAAAAGTAACTGTTCCTGAAGCAGCAGCTTTAATGGCTGTTCCTTTTGGTGCTGAAATATCTAACCCTGTATGTGCTGAACTTCTAATACTACTTCTTGCTCCAAATCTAGAAGTAATGGTTCCTGAAATTGGTCTAATTAATGAAATTCCTAATGATGCCTTCCCACCTGATGTTGTTGTATTTGTATTTACATATCCTGCTGAAGTTTTTGAAGAAGTATTTTGGGCAACTTTAATGGCAGTTTTCTTTTCTACATATAATTTAGATACTACTTCATCTACAGAAACCAAATCTTTTATACCTGTTTCATATTTTTCCAATATTGAAATTTTATCTATATTTTCACTATTCTTATCTTTTAATGTATTGACAACATTTTCTGCTTCTTCAAATGAAGATACATAATATTTTTCTTCCTGTTCTTCCAATATCGCATAATATCGATAGTATGGAATTCCTTGTTCTGTCACTTTATTATAGATTTCCTCATCATTTGTCACAATATTTCTTTTTAATAAGCATAATTTGTATTCTGGTAATTCATTTACTTGTACAAAAGCTACATTTTCATTTGTTCCATCTCCATGGTCTACATATTCATTAATTCTATGTTGTAATTCTGACTTATTTGCCGTATATCCTATTTGTTGTCCATTTATATATACACTATATGTTGGTTTATATAAAAATGCAACTGCTCCAATAATTAAAAATATTGCAATCATAAAAAGAATTATGAGTTTTACTCCTCGTCTTGCATGAACCAATACCTTTTTAAACATTACATTATCTCCTTTGTATATGATAATGTAATCATATTGTAATATTATTTTTTTTGCAATGATATAAAAAGTCTAATTTCCGTAAGTTTTTTTGTATTTTTTTATAAATACTTTGTTTTTTTCATTTTTTCTCTCTTTTTCTTTTTAAGGGATTTTGGGGACGGAGTCATTTTTCCCTTTTTGCATATTTAAAACAAAAAATATAGAATATAAAAATAGAACAACTTAAATAAAATTGTATAATAATTTTATATTCTATATTTTAAAATTACATAATTTAAAAAAGGGAAAAATGACTCCGTCCCCAAAATCCCTTATTGCAATTCTGTTTTTACTGTATTCACTTCTGTTACAGTAGCTTTTTGTGCTGGAATATAATACCCTTTAGCTTGTGCAATTTTAAAAAGCTCATATTGAAAACTTTCATCATTATTTCTAATTTGTTGGAAAGTTTGTCTTAATTGCATGTTTTCAGCTTCTGATATTGCTGTTTGATATGCTGTTAAATCTGATTTTACTCCAGCTAAAATATCATTTACCATTGTTTTCTCGTCCATAATTTCCTCCTTAATTATTTAAAAATGTCATTAATTTTTGTTTTGTATTTAAAGCATCTTGAGCAGATTTTGTAAAAAGTTGCTTAATTTGTGGGTCTACTGCTTGTGAAGCATATGTGTTTAATTTTTGATAAGCTGTTTCATGTGCTCCAATAAGATGTCTTAAATGTTGTAATTCCATTTGATTTAAGTCTGCCATTTTTAATCATTCCTTTCTTTTATATTTCTCTATTCATTATTTCCGTTTTTATCAAATTTATTCTAAAAAAATAACTTTCGCATAGTGTACACGAAAGTTATCATATTGATAAATTGATAATTTTATATATATTTTTTATAATCTTAATTATAGTAAAATTTTTTCAATTTCTTTCCAATTGTTTACTCTAACTAATTTTTTTGCTTTTAATTCTTCATCTGTTATATTGATATTATGATATGCTGTAAACAATAATTTTATTTCTGCATCTCCTTCTAGTTTTTGAATGCTATCATCAATTCTGATATCTGCTTTTATGATTTCTTTGTTTGTTATAAAAATATATTTTTCTGGATTAATAAATGGAAAATTTTTATATAAATATTCAAACTTATCTTTTAATGATTTTCCAGATAATAGTTTATCATCTCTAAACACATAAGATGTAGCAATATAAATATTATATACTTCATTTAATTTTTTTACAACTTCTTGCACATTATCTTTTAAATTCACATAATCATATACATTTTTTTCTGCAAAAAATTGTATCCATTCTGAAAATTTCTCTTTTGGAATTAAATCATTGATATAATATGAATTAGCATCTTCTTCTTCATAATTTGTTCCTAAAAATTCATTTACCATTCGTAAAAATCCTTTTTCACATAATACATCATCCATGTCAATAATTAATTTTTTCATTATATCCCCCTAGATTATATAATCTCTAAATTTGCATATTTGGCCATTAATCGTTTATGTCCTACTTTATCAAAACTGATATCTACTTTTAAGTCTTCTCCTTCTGGTTCTACTTTATTAATCGTACCTTCTCCAAATTTTTTATGATATACCCTTACGCCTGCTTCATATTTTGATAAATCCACTTGGTTATTAGATGCTGATTTTTTCCCTAAATTGTTTAAGAAGCTTTCTGCTGTTCTAAAAGCAAATCCAGAATTATTTAATTTATTTGACTTTGCTGCCACTCCAACAGATTCCTTTTCTCCAATTTTATATGTTTTGATATTTCCATTATCTTTACTTCCATAAGTCCATGTATAGTTTGAATCTTTAAACATTTGATTTTTATTATTGTCTTCTTCTCCAAATGCTTCTTTATACCCTTCTAATAAATCTTCTGGAATTTCTTTTAAAAATCTAGATACAGGGTTGTAACTTGTTGAGCCAAAAATCGTTCTTTGTTTACTACAAGTTAAATATAGATGTTCTTTTGCTCTTGTGATTCCTACATAACATAAACGTCTTTCTTCCTCAAGTTCTTTTGGTTCTGAAATGGATTTATATCCAGGGAAAATTCCTTCCTCCATTCCTACAAGAAATACAACTGGAAACTCTAGACCTTTCGCACTATGTAATGTCATAAGTGTTACAGAGTCTTCATCATCTTCTACATTATCAATATCAGAAGATAAAGTAATCCCTTCTAAAAATTGGCTTAAAGAATTTTCTGCATATTCTTCTTCAAATTCAATCGCAACAGTTAGAAATTCTTCTAAGTTTTCAATTCTGTTTTCTGCTTCTATTGTATTTTCATCTTCTAATGCTTTTGTATATCCTGTTTTCTTTAATGTTGTTTTAATTAATTCTGATATCACTAATTTATCTTTTTTATCTTTTAATTCTTCTATTACATTAACAAACTCTCTAGAATTTAAATATACCCTATTCAACCCATATTGATCAGCATGTTTAATGACTTCATACATAGAAGTTTCATTTTGCTCTGCTAACGCTTCTACTTTATCTAAGCTAGTTTTTCCAATTCCTCTTTTAGGTTCATTAATAATTCTTTTTAAACTCAAATTGTCTGCACTATTTTGAATCAATCGTAAATAGGCAATAATATCTTTGATTTCTTTTCTTTCATAGAATTTTAAACCACCAACAATTTTATATGGGACATTTTCTCTCCTTAAAATATCCTCTATTGCTCTTGATTGAGTATTCATTCTATATAAAATGGCAAAATCTGAATATTTATAATATTCTTCTCTTTTTAAGTGCTCAATTTGTGTCACAATATATGTTGCTTCATCATATTCATTGTCTGCTTGATATACATTTGGAAGATTTCCTTCTTCATTTTGCGTCCATAATTCTTTTTTATATTTCACTTCATTGTTTTTAATAACACTATTTGCGGCTTTTAAAATATTTCCCGTACATCTATAATTTTGCTCTAGTTTAATAATTTTTGTTCCTGGAAAGTCTCTCTCAAAATTTAAAATATTAGAAATATCTGCTCCTCTAAAGCTATATATTCCTTGGTCATTATCACCTACAACTGTAATGTTTCCATTTTTAGATGCTAATAATGTAACTAATGTAAATTGTGCTTTATTGGTATCTTGGTATTCGTCTACTAATACATATTTAAATTTATTTGAATAATATTCTAAGACATCTGGATTTTCCATTAAAATTTTTATCGTGTAATTGATAATATCATCAAAATCAATCGCATTATTTTCTTTTAATCGTTTTTGATATAACTCATAAACAGTCGCTATTTTTTCTTTTCTAAAATCAGCATTAGCTCTTGCCGTATATTGTTCAGGTTCTAGCATTTCATTTTTTGCATTACTAATTTCAGATAAGACACTTCTATCATTAAATAATTTATCATCAATTGCTAAATCTTTCATACAATTTTTTACCAATGTTCTTTGATCTGATGTATCAAATATGATAAATGAAGAATCAAATCCAATTCTATCGATAAATCTTCTTAAAATTCTAACACAAATAGAGTGGAATGTTCCCATCCAAATATCTTTTGCATCATCTCCCACTAAATTTGCAATTCTTTCTTTCATTTCGTTTGCAGCTTTATTCGTAAAAGTAATCGCTAATATATCCCATGGTTTTGCACCTTTTTCTCCTATTAAATAAGCAATTTTATGTGTTAATACTTTTGTTTTACCACTTCCTGCACCTGCAATAACTAAACATGGTCCTTCTGTATTGACAACTGCTTCATATTGTTTATCATTTAATCCTTTTAATATATCTTGCATTTATTTTTACTCCTTTATTTCAAATATCTGTTTGCGTTTTTTATTCTACTATATTTCATTTAAAAAAGCAAGCACATTTTTTCTTTTCATAATACGTTTTTTATATAATACTTTTTTGCTAAATATGAGAAAATAATGATTCTATCCAATTAAAAAGGTATGTTTTATTTACATACCTTCTCCAAAACATATTTTATTATTAGCTCAATCATCTTTTTCTAGAAGACCACATTCCATACATCTTCCTGTATATAAAGAACAAGGATAACATATTATAGGAACATTTTCATCCGAATGAGTAACATCAGTAGAATATCCACACAATTGACACGTCCAAGGAATTTCTCTATTAAATTCTCCTTTATAATGCATTCCTGTGCAATAATTATCACCAAATATTTTGTTTGCTTTCATTTCTAAATAGGTAGACTTATTCCACACATTTGGAAAAACAATTAAACCAGCGACAACTATTCCGATAATAATGATTGTTTTAATTTTACTATAATTATTTTTTAATAACTTTATACATAGTAATAAAGAAAGTATTCTATGACAAAAATATGTTGTTTCAAATAGTAAAAGAGATAAAATACCATCTAAAGTAATGATACTATCTGTATCTCTACTGGCTGAATAGCCATTCCAAATTCCTGCTAATATGTTCACAATACTAATACAGACAGCAGTCTTTAATAGTTTTTGTTGTTTATTTGAATATTTTTTATATTGAATAAAATACAGTATATAACCAATAATCATTGGTACATACAATAATACAAGTTGCATAATATCTGAATTCATTACTATTATTATTAAATTTAAAGGTATTATTGTACATATTGCTGCAATAATTATTATATATTTATTTAATTTTATATCCATTTTAAATTTTTCCCCTTTTTCTTACTTTTCTATTTCCTTCTTTTTGAACTGTTCGAATTTTTCAAATAGTCTGATTTTCTTCTAATTCCTTATTTTCAAAATTTAGCTACTCTAAATATATTTTAATATTTTTTCTAATAATTCTTTTATACATTAATCTTTTTCATAATCTCTTTTACAATTTTAGAATTTTGTCCTAAAATTACAGAATAAATCAGATAATCTTCCCATAATACAATTTCATTATATTGACTTTTACTTAATTGTGAAAAATCTTTCATATAATTTCTTAAACCTTCCAATTTTTTATTTATATTTCTAGCCTGTTTATTACGTATATATGGATTTTGTTTATTCATTCTATAATATGACTTTATATAAACAATTGTCGAAAAAGGCAAAATAATCATAATAAAAAATAATATAAACATTACTGGTAAGAATAAAATAGCAATATTTTTATTCGGTATATTATTATAAAAAGTTGGAAAATTGAAAAATCCTGCAACAATTAATATATATATACACACACTAAAAAAGACTTTTTTTATTATTTTTTTGTTTATATCTTTATTTTCCTCTAATAAATTGTAATCTAAGCAATCTTTTATTACCTTTTCTTCAAATTCTAACATATTTATATTTTTTAATGTATTGTTTTTCAATTTTTTAAATATATATTTTTCATTTTCGTCCAAGTTTTCTTCACTATCATTTATTATTTTTATACCATCTTTAATTGTCAATTTTTGTTTTAACTCTAATGACATTAATGTAGCCACTATATCTTTTTCCTCTAATTTAAAATCATCTATGTAACTTAAAACAGCTGGAGAATATTTAGATATGATATCTCTATAATAACTATTGTTTTTAAAATCTATTTTATCTAGTTTTTCCTTGTTATATTTTTTATAAGCGACTCTTACTCCAATATATAAAATCGTTAAATAGAAGCTTTTTAATAATGATACTACTATATAAAATGAAAACACAAAAAGCATAAAAAAGCATATACTTGCATACTCTTTAATTCCCAAAGACTCTACCGTATTAATAGCATCCAAATTTATGTCTCCGATTTCTATACCATGTATCATATCCATTATAGTTCTAATTATTATAAATGACCAAAAAATGAGGTCAATTCCTCTTATCATCTTTTTTTTAGTTAACATCTTTTTCTCACCAGTTTTAATATATCATAAAACTTTTTATTTGAATAGATTTATTTTTAAATATATAGACTTTTAAAATTTATAATTGTTTAACTTATTCAAAATAATGATAAATAAATTGAACTATTATTTTCCTTGTCTTTAGATTCTATAACATCATAGCAAATAATCCTAATAAAAATCCTATTATATTTCCAATAGCTGTCATTCTACCATGATACAAATTATTTGCTTCTGGAATTAATTCCCCGAGAGATAATATATAACATGGCGCCTGCTGCAAAACTTAAGCAAATAGCAATTACTTCTTCTGATATTCCCCCAATAATAGCTCCTACCAAAGCACCTATTCCCGTAGTAATTCCTGACATAATAACTAAAAATATAACTTTACTTTTTTTCATACCTCCATTTTTCATAGGAATTGCCATAGATATCCCTTCTGGTATATCATGTAAACAGATAGCAATCGCTAAACTTAAACCTAATTTAATAGACGCACCAAAACCTGATCCAATGGCTAATCCTTCTGGAAAATTGTGAATGGCCAATCCAATAGACACAATAATTCCTGTTTTTAGTAAAGTATTATTTTTACTTATATTTGTTTCTTCCATATTAAACTTTTTTTCAACTAATTTATCACAAAAAATCATCATAGCAATTCCTAATAAAATCCCAAAAACAGCACTTATCAGATTACTAATCTCTAACGCTTCTGGAATTAAATCAAAACAGATAATGGCCATCATTAGTCCTGAAGCAAATGCTAGCACAAAACTTAAAAATTTTTTAGAGTGTTTTTTCGTAACCACTCCGATAATTCCACCAATTGTGGTTCCAAATGTTCCAAAAAATAATCCTATCATGGTTGTTTTTATAATTTCTTGCATGAAAAAACTCCTTAAAATATACTTTATTTTAGTTTATTTTAAAGAGTTTTATTTTATTACTTTCATTATAAATAAAACAAATGTATTCTATATTTCTGTTTCCTTTTTATTTTTACAGTGTTAAATTTTTATAACAAGTTTTCTGGATTTAACCCTTCTAATTCTTTTAGAACAAATCTACCGTCTTTTCTAACTAGTACATCATCAAACCAAATTTCTCCTCCACCATATTCTGGTGTTTGAATATTGACAATATCCCAATGAATTGCTGAACGATTTCCATTATCACTTTCTTCTAATCCATCTCCTGGTGTAAAATGAAAACTTCCTCTTATTTTTTCATCAAATAAGGTATCCCCTATGACATTTTCTACATAAGGATTTAATCCAAGTGCAAATTCTCCAATATATCTAGCCCCTTCATCTGTATCTAATATTTCATTGATTTCTTTTTCTTTATTTGCTGTTGCCTTTATAATCTTACCATCTTTAAATTCAAATTTTATATTATTAAAAGTAATTCCATTATAGGTCGTTTCTGTATTATAAGTTATATAACCATTTACACTTGTTTTTACAGGTGCAGTTGCCACTTCTCCATCTGGAATATTGTAGGTTCCAAAATATTTTTCTGCAGGAATATCTTTTATACTAAATGTTAAATCTGTCCCATCTCCTAATATATGTACTTTATCTGTTTTATTCATCAATTCTACTAATGGATTCATGGCCTTTTTCATTTTTGTATAATCTAAATTACATACATTAAAATAGAAATCTTCGAATTGTTCTAAACTCATATGACTCATTTGTGCCATTGATGCATTTGGATATCGTAATATGCACCATCTAGTATATTTTACCCTTTCTTCAAAATGGACAGGTAATTGATAATATTTATTGTATAATTCTATCTTTTCTTTTGGAACATCTACCAACTCTGCTGTATTGCTACTTGCCCTAATTCCTATATAGCAATCCATATCTTTCATTCTTTCTAAATCATATTTTGCATATAGCTTTATTTGTTCTTCATTTGCATGTAATAACATTTCTCTTAAAATTTCATAGTTTACAATATTAAAATATGGATTTGCTTTCATATTTTCTGCCTGTTTTATTAATTCTTTAGCTAATGGAATACTATCTTCTCCTAATACCTCTATTAAAATATTTTCATGTTCTTTTAATTTAATAGAATTCTTTAACAGATTATTTGCTAATGTTTCTATTCTTATATCCTTCATACACCCTCCTAAATAATTTATTCTCTTATTATCTTATCATTGTGTACACTTTTATTAAAAATGCAAAAGTACTCATTCACTTTTGCATTCCTATTTTACTCGTTTTCACCTTTTAATTTTTCAGCTCTATCTGCTGCAATTAAATTATCAATCATCTCATCTAAGTCTCCATTTAAAAAGTTTTCCATTTGATAAATACTCATTCCAATTCTATGGTCTGTAATTCTTCCTTGAGGATAATTATATGTTCTTATCTTCTCACTTCTATCTCCTGAACCTACTTGTGATTTTCTTGCATTTGATATTTCACTATCTTGTTTTTGTTTTTCAATTTCATATAATTTTGTTCTAAGCATTTTCATAGCATTATCTCTATTTTGGAATTGAGAACGTTCTGTTTGACATTCTACTACAATTCCTGTTGGTTCATGAATTAATCTTACAGCTGATGAAGTTTTATTAATATGTTGACCACCTGCACCTGATGAACGGAACACTTCCATTTTAATATCTGCAGGATTAATTTCAATTTCTACATCTTCTACAACAGGTAAAACTGCAACCGTTGCTGTTGATGTATGAATTCTCCCACTACTTTCTGTATCTGGCACTCTTTGTACTCTGTGAACACCACTTTCAAATTTTAATCTACTATATACACCTTTCCCTGTAATCATGAAAGATATTTCTTTATATCCACCTAATCCTGTTTCATTTTCATTAAGAACTTCTAATTTCCAGTGTTTTCTTTCTGCATACATGGTATACATTCTAAATAGAGTTCCCGCAAATAATGCTGCTTCTTCTCCTCCTGCTCCGGCACGAATTTCACAAATAATATTTTTATCATCATCTGGGTCCTTTGGAATTAATAAAAATTTTAATTCTTCTTCGATTTCTGGCAATTTTTCTTTTGAAGCATAATATTCTTCTTCTGCAAGTTCTTTCATCTCTGGGTCTTTCATTAATTCTTCTGCTTCTTCCATTGCCTGTTTTTCTTTTTTATATTCTCTAAATTTTAATACAATTTCTTCTATACTGGCATGTTCTTTCATTAATTTTTGCCATTCTGTATGATTAGATATTACTTCTGGGTCACTAATCATTTTGGTTAACTCATCATATCTCTTTTCTACAGTTTCTAATTTTTCAAACATAAATATTCTCCTTCTTTCTTAAGCTTGAAATATTATACTATATTTTTTTGGTTTTTACAAGTATTTAACATTTTCTCCCATAGAATCTTAAAGACCTATTATATAAATAGGTCTTCAATATTATTTATTCCAAATAAAAATTTTAATTCTTCGTCTGTACCTTTTTCACTTTCTATATTTTGATTATTCTGTAAATCATTGCTCATTTTTTCTTGTATATTTGTGGTTCCAGTAATATTTATATTTTCACCTATATATCCTGGATTAGTGTTTTTAGTTGTTTCTCCTTTTTTTAATATATCTACATATTCTAATAGATTGTCTATATATTTGATAACATCTTCTGAATATTTATATGCTAATATATTTTCATTTTTTATAATAATCGCATTTAGTGTAATATTAATAATGATCGACAATAATAAAACAATATTAAATCTTCCAATTACCATAAATAGCATAATAGATGTAATAATATTTAATATTCCTGCAATAGAAATGAAATTTAAACTACTTGATTGTCCCATCATATCCTTTTTTTCAATTTCATATAAAATCATTTTTTCCATTGCTAACTTGCACATTTCTCCTCTTTGCAAATAGTAACTCTCTCTTTGATTTCTTTTAAATTCATTTAATTCTATTTCATCATGAAATGCAAATAAAATTTTTCCTATAAACATACTCTCATATGAAGGGATTTCATCACTGGAATATTCTTTTATTTTATCACTACTAATTCTTTCTAAGGCATCTATTTGCTTAAATTTAGTTCTATCTTTTAATTTTAAAGTATTATTTTCTTTATTTATCTCTACATATCCTTTTTCTATGAGATAATATATTTCTGCATTTAGCAATTCATTATCTAGTATAAATTCATTTTTTATTAAAAATCTTGTTAAGATTGGGTCATATTTATTTTCAAAAACTTCTTTCGAATTAGTTACTCTTTCTTCATTTTCTTTTTTAATAATATATATAGATGTACATATATAAACAACAGACATAATATATAAAAAAATTGTTTTTAAAATTTCTATATTTGCAAATATAGCTACTAATATCGTTATAAATATATTTATTAAAACAAGTATCATAATAATTTTAAAAATTGTTTTTTTATCATTTCCTCTTATTTTTATATCTAAATTTTTTATATTAAACCTCATTAAATTTTCCCCCTTTTATTTTTACATACAATAAGGTTAAGTTTTTTGTAAATCTATATAATGATAAGAAATGTTAAATTTATTGAATATATCTTTTTCTCTTTCTGTACAAGTAAATAAAATAATTTGTCTGTCTGGATATGTATTTGTTAAATAGGTCAATATATTTTCTAACCTTTGTGTATCATAATAAGCAAATGCTTCATCTAAAATAATTGGCATTTTTTCTTTTGATAATTCCTCTGTCATAGAAAGTCTTAATGATAAGTAAAGTTGGTCAATAGTTCCTACACTTAATCGATTTGCCTCAACATAATTTCCGTTTTCTAATTCTACCACTAATCCATTATCATCTTGTAACATAACATTTCTATATTTACCATTTGTTATTTTATTTATGTTTTTAGAAAGGTTCTGTGTAAACTTAGGGGTGACTGTGTTTTTCATTTTTTCATATGCTCTTTCTATCAATTCTTTTGCTAAATTCATACTTTTTTCTAGTTTTTTTAAGTTTACAATTTTTTCGTTATTGTTAACCATTTTTTCTTCTATTTTCATCAAATTATCTATTTTGGGTTCAACATTTTCTTTATCAAAATCTAATTCATGTATTTTTATTTTTATCATATTAAATTCTTTTTGTGTTTTTTCTATTTCTTCATTTATATCATTTAAATTATTTATTTTTATTATTGCATTATTTTCTATTTTGCTTAAATAATTATTTTTAATTTTTTCAATTTCTAAATTTATTTTTGTATTTACATTATTTTTTAATTCATTTATTTCGTTTTGTAATTCACTATTATTTTTTTCTATCATTTTATTTTCATTTAAATAATTATTTTTTTCATTATTTATTTTTTCTTCTTCTTCTTTATTTTCTTTTTCTAATATTTTTATTTTATTTTTTTTATATTTTAAATAAATTATAGAAAAAATTAAAAACGTTGGGAGAGTAAGAAGAAAAATATATTTAAAAATTATATTTTTTATAAAAACAAATTGAATTATATTTATTAAAAATAATAAAATAAATAATATAATTAATTTATTTTTTAATTTATTTTTATTTTTAATTAATTTATTTATTTTTTGATTATTTTTTTCAAATATTTTTTTATTTCCATTTTCAATGTCCAAAATTTCTTTTTTATTTAAATTTATTTTTTTATCATTTTCATTTTTTATATTTTCTTTTATTTTTATTTTTTCATTTTCTATTTTTTCTTCTTCTAATATTTTTTTTATCTTATTTAAATATTCTAAGTTTATTTCTAAATTTGAAAATTTTTCCAATAATTTTTTTTTATTTTCTTCAATCTCATATTTGGTATTTTTATATTTTTCTAATTCTATTCTTTCTTCTTCTAAATTTTGATTTTCACGTAACAATCTGTTTAGTGGCTTTTCCCTAGACTTTTGAGTTCCTATTTCTTCTAATTGTCTTCTATTAATTCTATCAATTGCTCGTTTATAAGAAACATTATCTTCTCCTGTTCCTATTAAATTTGCAATTTTTTGTACTAATATTGTTTGTTGACTTTTTTCTAATTTTACTTGTTCTTGATTTACTACAATGGTAGATAAAAATAAAGTCTCATCCATTTTGGTTTGTTCATAAAAAAATTCATTTCCTTTTGATTTATCTATATTAAATTGCTTTGAAATATCTTCTTTTTTTTCATTAAATATTTGTGGGTTTTTCTTTTTAAAATTTCTAAATACCTCAAATGTTTCTAAATTATCTAATATGTATTCTATTTTTCCTGAAAATTCTTCCGTATCCCATGGTTTATATTTTTCAAAATCAGAATATGCTTTTCCATTTTTATTTTTAGAAATACCATATAATATATTGATAATAAAATTTAATATGGTTGATTTTCCTGCCTCATTCTGACCATGAATCACATTTATATGGTCATCTAATTCAATTTCTTTATCTTTTAATTTTCCATAAGCATTTATCTTTAATCTACGTATTCTCACCTTTTCACCTCTATTCTAATGCTTCAAAAGCAATTTCAACTGCCTTTTCTATTATTTCTAATTCTTCTTCTCCTGCATTTTCTTTTTCTTTCAATATTTCTTTTACAAATAATCCTTTTAATGTATGCATATTTGCCATTTTTTCTAAGTTATATTGTATTTTCGTATTGTCTTTTATTTTTATAATTCTCTCATTTGTCAATAATTTATATAATTCATATTTATCAATTTCAAAATTTCTTTTTCCCATTAATATTAGTTTTATTAATTGATTATCTATTATATCTAAATCATTTATTTTTTCAATTAATTCTTCTTTAGAAATACATGTACTTACATCCAGTTCTTTCTCCTCAAAATCATTTTCACTTAATGGAACAAATTCTGTTTTTAATTCTTTATTTTCTTTTATTTCTCCTACAATCATTCCATGTTTTCCTAGTTCATCAAATCCTAATGAAATTAAAGAGCCAGGATATACAATCTTTTGATTTTCATATGTGTTATAATCTAATTTATGAATATGTCCAGTTGCTACATAATCAAATCCTTTTTCTTCTAAAAGTTTTCTTGGAATAGAGTTATATTGTTTTTCCTCTATATTTGCTCCATCAATCGTACTATGAATCACCAATATATTGGTTTTTGTTTTATCCTCTATTTCTAAATTTTCGATCTCACAATTTGTACAATAAAAATCATCAAAACCATATCCATATATATTAACATCTTCTAATGCTACTTTTTCAATTTTTGATGAAAATATATGTACATTATCATTCCATTTAAATTGATTATAATAAGAATTTTTAATATATGGGTCATGATTCCCTGGACTAATATAAATTTTTGTATTTGGTATCTCTTTAAATAATTCATTCATGTATTCTATTGTTGATTTTCTAATGTATTGATGTTCATAAACATCTCCTGCAATAAATAAAAAATCGATAGCATTTTCTTTTATATATTCAATTACTTTTTTAAAAACTTTTCTTTGTTCTAGTCGTTTAATATCTCCTAAATTTTCTTTATCTGATAAATTTACAAACGGACTATCAAAATGTATATCTGCTATATGCACAAATTTCATAATTTTATCTTCCTTTTTTTAATTAAAATCTTTGTTATTATACTTTTCTTATGATTAAAATTGTATACTAATTATTATTTTTTTTCAAGTAGATAAGCGAAAGTTTTTTTGGTGTTCTATATTCCTAAAAACATGAAAAAATCCACAAATATATGTGGATTTCTAATAATGTATTTGTTAATCTTCTTCATTTAATGGACCAAATAACTCATCAAATTTCGCTTCTAGTTCTTTTTGTAAATCATATATATCATCTTCATCTTCTTTTACAGGTTCTTGTGGTAATACTGGTGCCTCTGCATCAGATATATTTTTAATGTCTGTTGTTGAAGTTTCTTCTTTGCTTTTTTCTGCATTTTTTACTTCTTGCTTATTTTCTTCTTTTGAAGGTATATCATCAAATAAATCATCTAATGATTCTACTTTCAAATTATCTAATTTTTCTTTTTTCTCATCTTCTGGTACATATGGATTGTATGGATTATATTTTCTCCATGGTCCTCTTTCAATTTCACCAATATCATTATGGCTAATCTCTAAACGTTTCATTTCTTTTGCCATTGGATGTTTGAAATAATAGAATTTTTTAGCTTTTATTGGTTTTAATCCTTTTTCATAAATAATACATAAGTCATTGTCCATTCTTCTTAATTCATCTGGTGTCATCAAAGCTCTTGCCATGACTTGGTCTGACACACTTTTTCCTGTTTTCCAGTTTTGTCTATCTCTATTAATTGATATACTATCTCTTTCAATTGTCTTTTCTCCCAATGCTTTTGAAAAATATTCTACTGTTTTATAGGAGTTGCTTCCTAAGAATACGTGTGTATCACAGTTACCCATAATGGTTTCATAAGATTTCTCATATACGGCCTCTAATTGGTCTATATTTTGTAAAATAACACTAAAAGATATTTTTCTACTTCTAGATGTAGAAATCTTTTTATCAAAATCTGGTATTTTTCCTATGTTTGCAAACTCATCTAGTATGAAAAAAGTTTGTTCTTTTAGTGTTCCACCATTTTGGTCTGCATAATCATATAGTTGTTGTATCATCTGTGCAAAAAATATGGTTAATAAGAAATCATAAGCAGTATGTGTATCTGATGATATAACATATACAGCTGTTTTCTCATTTCCTATTTCTTCAAAATCAATCGTATCGGTTGAAGTTAATTCTGCAATTTCTTTTGAATCAAATTTACCAAGTTTAGATTGTAATGAACTTAAAATAGAACCATATGTTTTTTCTGGTGCAATTTCAATAGATTTATAGTTCATTCTTGCTGGATGGTCATATGGCAATTGACTCATTAATTCTGTTAAGAGGTTATTTCCTCCATTTGTATTTGCTGCCCTAACCAATTCTGCACAACTGGCTAAATTTTGTTCTTCTTCAGGTCTTGTGGCTAATAAATAATAAATTAATGCTTTTAATAACATTTCAGCAGAATCATCCCAGAACGGATCTGAAGTCGCTCCTTCTGACTTTTGTCCTTTTACAATTGTATTAGCAATAACATCAACATCTAGTCCTGATGACACATGCATCAATGGATTATATCCATCACTATATTCTGGTCTTACAAGGTTTAATACTTTTATTTTATATCCATGTGCTTTTAAATATCCTGCTGTTCTATCATATAGTTCTCCTTTAGGGTCTGTAAATACATAGGAACCTAGCATTTGATAAGCATTTGGAATAGAATATGATGCAGATTTACCAGAACCTGATCCGTCCAACTACTAATACATTAACATTACCCCTCTTATCTACTGGTAAGTAATTGTTTTCTGCTAGAATAATTCCTTTATTTTTGTTTAATATTTGATATTGTTCTCCTCTTTGACTCCAATCACTAGACCCATGCTCTATATCTGAAAATTCATTTTTAGGAGCTGTTCTAAAAATTCCTATAAAAAAGAATAGTGCATAAAATATTGTCACAACCATTAATATAGAAAAATATGTTCCTATAGCACCTTCTGTTAATACAGTTCTCAGAGTATTAAATGGGTGAGTTACTGATGTTCCAAAATTCTCTACAAATGCTGTTAAATCAAATTGCCCATTGATATTTGCTTGATAGGAACTATGTGCTATAGGCGTAACAAATACTATGGCTATAATAATCCATAGTATTGCACAAACAATAAAATTCGTTCTATTTCTTTTAATTGCTCCTTCAATTTTATAATTCAATGTAATCACCTACTCTTTTGTTTATATCTCTTTATCTGGTTGTGTATTTTCTTTATTTGTCTCTAATATTTTCTTATTTCGATATTCTTGTAATTTCTTTAAGCTTTGAACATCTTTAGGTAGTTTTGCTGATTTTATAACAGGACCTTTACCTACTTTTCTTACCATTTTTCCATCTGGTTGTAATCCATTGGTTGTTGTTGTTGTCGTTGGCTCAATAACTTGTCCTTCTATGATAGTTTCCTCTAAGCCTGTTGCACCGTGTGCAATGTCATCTGCATATTTTTCATCTTTTTGAAATTCCTTTTCTATGACTCTTTGTATGAAAACACAACATCTCACTACATCATTTTCTAAACTCGAACTTCGTTTTGCTCCTGGATTATTCATTTAAACTTTCCTCCTTAACTCTCTTTTTTGTCCTTGATTTCAAAGGCAAAATAAGGTTTATTTGGTTTCAACTTACATTTTCCTTTTACTTCATTTGTTTTTTCATCAAAATAAAGTACAGGTTTTATTTCTTCTGTAGTTTCTGGGTCAATGACACAAATTGGTCTCTTTAAATTGGGTGTATATTTAAAATCCTTTATTTCTGTTTCATTTTCTGAATATATACTATCAAACTTTAAAGGCATTGGTTTTTTACTGATAGAAACTTTATTACCTTCCAATATAGCAGTATTAACAACAACCCTATCTTTTCCAAAAGACAATATAACTAAATCATCCTGGTCTACTGATGGAAAATCTACATAAAAGGTTTTTCTTGTCATATCTCCTCTTATCTCATTCGTTGACTCTAACCTCTCTAAAACATATTTAGGATATTCCTTCATTAATTCTTTTGGAGTTTTAATGATTTGATAGATGACTGTACTTACTCCCTTTGGATCTGTAATACTAAAGCTCTTTCCTTCCCATGTCTCCATTTTTTTCCCTCCGTTTCTATGTTTTTAATCCATAGTTTATCCTTTGTTTTATACAACATTCACTATTTATTTTACATGAAAATACATATATTGTCAATAACATTTTATGTAAATATGTGCTTTTTTACTTACTCTTTTCTTGGATTAAAGCTTGATATATGATTTAATTGTTCAAATATCTTCTTTTCTTCACTTGTTAATTTTTTTGGTACCATAATTTTTACTTCTGCAATTAGGTCTCCTCTTGCTCCTTTTCCATCTTTGTAGCCCTTACCTGGTATTCGAATTTTTTCTCCACTTTGAATTCCTTGAGGAATATATACTTTTGTTTCTTCATCTATTGACTGAATATTCACTCTTGTTCCTAATGCAGCTTCCCAAGGTGTTATTAATAAATCTGTATACATATCAGAACCTTGTAATCTAAACTTTTTATCATTTTTTATATTAATTTTTATAAATAAGTCTCCATTTTTAGCTCCATTTATTCCAGGTTTTCCTTGACCTATTAATCGTATTTTTTCACCATCTCTTATCCCTTGAGGAACCGTTACTGTAAATGTTTTCATCTTTCCATCAACCGTTCTTAGAGATATTTTTTTATCTAATCCATAAAAAGCTTCATATATTGTCGTATTAATTTCTGTTTCGACATTTTCTCCTCTTAATGGTTCTTTCCCTTTTTTGTCACTTTTTTCCTCATGGTTTTGTTTGATGTTTCCAAAAAACATCTTTACAATAGAGTCTTTTCCTTTCATATTAAATTTCTTATTAACCAAATTATGTGAATTCCATATTCTATCATATTTTCTTTTCGAACTTGGTATAGATAAAATTCTATATGCCTCATTTACGTCTTTTATACGTTCTTCTGCTAAATTATCCCCTATGTTTACATCAGGGTGATATTTTTTAGCAGCATTTCGATATGCTACTTTTATTTCATCAATAGAAACTCTACTTGTTTCTAGCCCCAAAATTTTATAATAATCTTTAAAAATCATTTGACATCCTCCCCAATAATTAGGTGATTTTATTATACCATAAAAATGAAAAAAATCCATAGTTTTATGGATTTTTTATTATACATTTTATTCTTGTGCCAATTCTATTAATTTATCTAGTAATTCATTATACTGTATTCCCTCTGCTTCAAATAGTTTTGGATACATACTTATTTTTGTAAATCCTGGTAAAGTATTGATTTCATTAATATAAATTTGGTTGGTTTTATCCTCTACAAAGAAATCCACTCTTGATAACCCTTTTCCATCAATTGCTTTAAACGCTTTTATTGCTAGTTTTCTGATTTCATTTGAAACCTCTTGAGTTAAATTTGCTGGAATTAGTGTCTTTGAATTTTCATTTTGATATTTAGCATCATAACTATAAAATTCATCAGCAGGTTTAATTTCTCCTACGCAAGATGCAATTACATCATCATTTCCAAGTACTGCACATTCTACTTCTTGCCCAAGAATTCCTTTTTCTATTAAAATTTTCTTGTCAAATCTTTTCGCATATTCTATATATTTTTTCAATTCTTCTTTATTTTTTGCTTTATTGATTCCTACGCTTGAGCCAGAATTTGCCGGTTTTATAAATACTGGAAAATCAATCTCTTTTTCAACTATATCTACTGCCTCATCTAAAGATACTTTTTTCTCATTAAATTCTTTGTCTATATATGTATATTGATCTTTATATTGTTTCAAATATATATATGGTGCTTGACAAATATTTGCTTTATCAAAGACAACTTTTGTATAAGCTTTATCCATTCCCACACTTGATGCTAACACACCACACCCAACATATGGTTTTTTTAATATTTCGAATAATCCTTGAATCGTTCCATCTTCTCCATATGCACCATGTAATACTGGAAAAAGGACATCTAATTTTTGTAAGTACTTCATAATATTCTCTATCTTATTCAAATCATCCATATCTTCACTAATCTCAATATTTTCTAAATTATTATATTGATACCATTCTCCATTTTTTGAAATATATATTGGAAAAATTTCATATTTCTTTTTGTCTAAATTCTTTAAAATAGAATTTGCTGACATAACAGAAACCTCATTTTCTGTTGACATCCCTCCAAAAATAAGTCCTAATTTTATTTTCATATTATCCTCTCCTTTGTTTTTATTATTATATTTTTTTCTTTCTTATTTAAACTCTATCTTTATCTTTTCTGCTATATCAAAAAATCGCATACCATTTGATGCTTTAAATAGTATTACATCTTCTGGTTGAATCATTTGTTTCAATAACTCTACAATATCTTCTTTATTTTCAAAATAATATATATTTTTTTCATCAAATCCATTTTCTTTTGCAGATTTAGCTATATATTTTGCATTTTCTCCACTACAAATTAAAACATCTACCTGATTTTCACATACAATTTTACCAATTTCTTTATGTAATGTTAAAGCAAATTTCCCAGTTTCTAATATATCTCCTAATACTGCAATTCTTCTGTTTGCCTTCATATGATTCATATATGCCAAACTTGCCTTCACTGATTCTACACTAGAATTGTATGCATCATTGATTAACTTAATACCATTTTTTAATTCTATGACTTCCATTCTATTTTTGGTCAGAGAAAATGTTTCAATTCCTCTTTTTATATCTTCATTTTCTATGTTTAATAATTCTCCAACTGCAATGGCGCATAAACTATTTAATACAAAATGCTCCCCTCCAATAGGAACTTTTATTTTTTCTTCTTTATTGTTTAAGTTAGTATAGTATTTACTACCATTTTCATATAGTTGAATATCTTTTGCTTGTATATCACTTTTTTCATTGACTCCATATGTCCTTATTTCTATGTTATCTTTATTTTCTTTATACCATTTATGTAATAAATCATTATCATTATTAATAACTATATACGGATGTTTTGCACCATCTAATATTTCTAATTTTGCCTTTAATATATTTTCTCTTGACCCTAGGTTTCCTATATGTGATGTACCTATATTGGTAATAATGCATATATTTGGTTTTGCAATTTCAGAAAGTAAATGAATTTCTCCAAAATGATTCATTCCCATTTCTAATACAAATGCTTCAATATCATTTGGTGCATTTAATATCGTAAATGGCATTCCAATATTATTGTTATTATTTCCTATTGTTTTACAAATTTTATATTTTTGTGCAACAACATTAGCAACCAAATCTTTTGTACTTGTTTTTCCTACACTACCTGTAATAGCTATGACAGGTACATCATAGATTTCTCTTTTATAACTTGCTAATTTATATAATGCTTGCAAAGTATCTTCTACTTCTATTATCACTTTATCTTGATATAGCTCTATGTCATTTTTATCAAAGTCTATACCTTGAACAATAACTCCCATTGCCCCATTATCTAATGCTTTCTTCCAAAATATATTCCCATCAAAATTCTCTCCTTTAATTCCTATGTATATATCTCCTTCTTTTATGGTTCTTGTATCTTTCGAAAATTCTTTACATATTAAATCTTCGTTTCCTGTAATTAGTTTTCCACCTATACATGCTAGTACATCTTTTATCGTTATATTCTTCATCTTTTCCACCTCTATATCTTTTTTAGAATTATATGATTAAATTTTGTTTTTTGCAACTATACAAGAAAATATGGGTAGAATTTTTTCAATCCTACCCATATTTTCAACTATTCTACTGCTCGATTTGCTATTTCTATTGCTTTTGAAACAATATTTCCACAATCTTTAGAAGAAACATTTCCCCAGCTTCCTCCATCTTTTTTTACTTGTTCATATACTCCTAATTCTTTTGCAATTTCTTCTCTTAAATTTTCAGAAATTAGATGACGATTTTTAGACATAATTTCCTCCTAAAAAATTTAAAATTATAAAACTGTATATACAATTTTATATTATTAGTATTCTCTTTTTTATATAAAATTATTTTAGCAAATTTTTTATTTTTTTCCTTTTTTTATTCATGAATTTTATGTGAATGATATATTATTTTTCGACTAATTATGATATAATATAAAAGATATTTTAAAAAGGAGAATTTTATGGACACAAATAATGTAGAATTAGAAAAACCTATAGATAAAGTAACCTTATCTGGTATAGAATTACACCCTTTGGAAGAAAATAATACCGAAAAAAGAGAATTTCACCCAGTAGAAAATTATCACCCAGAAAATGACAAACATTCACATTCTAAAGTAATGCGTATTTTAGGTATTTGCATTTTGGTTTTTGTTATTTTATTATCTATAGCTTTCTTCATTTTTACTTTTGTAAATAACCAAAATAAAAATATTATTTCTGGAATCAGTATAAAAGGTATCAATGTTTCTAACTTGTCAACAGAAGAAGCAAAAGAAACTATACAAAATTATATTAATGAAAATTTACCAGAAAATATCAATTTGGTACACAATGATTACAAAACAAGTATTCCTTTATCTGCACTTAATATAAGTTTTGATATTGATTCTGCTGTTGAACAAGCATATGAAACTGGTAAATCTGGTAATATATTTGAGAACAGTTTTACAGCTTTAAAAACATGGATTAGTCCTATTGATATAGAACTTACATTAACTTTAGATGAAGAACAATTAAGAACTGCTTTAAATGATATTTCATCTAAATTACCTGATACAGTTATTGAAAGTGGTTATTATATTGAAGGTAATAATCTAATTGTCACTAGTGGATCTGAAGGTAATGTTGTAGATGTAGACCAAATGTGTACATATATAAAAAATGGTATTTTAAATTTAACTTTGAAAAATAGAGATTTAGAAATTGCAACTATTTCCAAACAACCTTCCAAAATTAATATTGAAAAAATTTATAATGAAATATATAAACAACCTGTTGATGCTTATTACACACAAGAGCCATTTGCTGTTTATCCTTCTGAAAACGGTTTAGATTTTGCTATTTCTTTAGATGAAGCCAAAGAAATGCTATCAGAAGAAAAATCAGAATATGTAATACCTTTACAAACTTTATATCCTAGTGTAACTACAAATATGATCGGAACAGAAGCTTTTCCAGATATGCTTTCAACCTATTCTACTAGATATTCTACCAGCGATAGAGACAGAACAACCAATTTACAACTAGCAGCTTCAAAAATTAATGGTACAGTTTTAATGCCTGGTGAAACATTTTCATATAATCAAGTCGTAGGAGAAAGAACAATTGCTGCAGGATATAAAGAAGCACCTATATATGTTGAAGGTGAAGTTGTTGATGGATTAGGTGGTGGAATTTGTCAAATCACTTCCACACTATATAATGCTGTTTTATATGCAAACTTAGAAATTGTAGAAAGAAGTAATCACCAATTTGTTCCATCCTATGTTACAGCTAGTAGAGATTCTACTGTTGTATATGGTTCAATTGATTTTAAATTTAAAAATAATAGAGATTATCCTATAAAAATAGTTTGTTCCGTTTCTGGAGGTATTGCTAGATTTGATATATATGGTTTAAGAACAGATAATGAATATGAAGTTGAAATTTCTTCATATATAACTGGTAGTACGTCTGATTCTACTTATTCAGAAGCTTACAGAATCCTAAAACAAAATGGTCAAGTTGTTAGTACAGAACTATTATCAAAAGATACATATAAAAGACATTAAGTAAAAAATGGTCATTAATTAAGGACGTGTCAAATTGGACATTTTTTGTCCATTATGACACGTCCCTAATGGATTACATTGTTAAAACTCCATTTCCTGTATCTGTTATGATTAATATATCTTCTTCTCGTCCATTTTCTGCATTGATATATACTAAAAATTCTTTATCATTTACTTTTCCTTTAAACTCATAACACAATATCTCTGTTTGCCATTCTGTTGGAATAATGGCCATTCCTTCATTTGTTAACTCTAATTTTGGATTTAAATTTTCTTTTGCTTGTTCACTAGTAATTTGTATATTGCTAATATCTCTTTCTGTATGATTATTTAAATATCCTGTTGTTTCAATTCCCAGAATTTCTCCATTATCTAAGGCTACTTTTATTTTTATTAAATCTGGATAAACAATTACATTATCTTGCTTATAAGCATAATTAATAGTTGTAATTCCCTCTTGGGTGATATAGTAGGTTTCTTGCATATTGCTGAATCCTTTGTTTTCTAAGAATTCTTTTCCTTTTTGTGTTGCTTCTTCTTGTGATAAGATTTCTGCATTTACTTCTCTATTGGTATTCATATATATAACATGTCCACCTTTTTTAGAAATGGAAATATTGATATTTTGATTATTATTGTCTGTAATAGAAAGTGTATAGGCAGGAATGGTTGCATTTTCAGATAATCCTAAACTAGATATTTCTTTTATTTTATCTTTTCCAACAAATTCTTCTATAAGCCTTTTTGCTGTACTTTCATCTATATCTTCCCCTATCAATCCTTTTTTCTCTGCACTTGTCATATGCTCTGAATAAGCTCCATCATAAATCAAACCTGAATATTCATGAAAGTTTTCTTCTAAATTACTAAAACTTTCTTTTGATATATTATCTACTTGCTGTGCAAATGCTACTGTTCCTTTTTTTGTCAGTTCTCCCCATTCAAATCTACCACTATTTAAATCTTCTGATAACTGATTTAAAGTATTTTCTAATTCCGTGCTGTAAGAGTGTAATTCTTCAAGATTTGCTAAATCTTCCTCTGTTAAGCTTTCATTATATATGTTTTTTCTAGATAAAGAATAACTATAATCACTTACTTGATTTAAAAACTTTTCTGTATTTTCTAATTCTTGACTTTCTACCGGTAACATACTCAAATAGCTTTGTGCTAGATTTGCTTCTCTCCAAAGGTTAGTTAATGTCTCTGCACCATGTTCCGGCGTTGTAGAAATTAATGATTTTGCCAAATACGTTTCTACATTTTGTACATAATCCACTAATTCATAAAATGCCATATTATATGAATTTTCTGAAGCTTGTCTGTATTCTCTTTGTTTTTTGTATAAAATAATTCCTAATATAGCAACCACAATTAAAAGAACTACAATGATACTAAACATATGCCCTTTTTTTAATCTTTCTTTCCATTCTACTAATTTATTCATTCTTTTCCTTCCTTTCACTATTTACAAAATCTATGTTTTCCTATTGTAATGACATGTGGTCTTGACCATATCCAGCTATTTGTTGCTGTATCTGGATTAAAATAATATACACAACCTCCTGTTGGATCCCAACCATTCAAAGCATCTTGGGCAGCTTTATATACTGTAGAATCTTCATCAATTGGAGCATTTATTTGTCCATCTGCCACTGCTGTAAAAGCTCCAGATTGATAAATTACACCTGAAATAGAATTTGGAAATCGAGAATCTTTTACTCGATTTAATATAACTGCACCAACAGCTACTTGTCCCTCGTATGGCTCACCCCTTGCTTCTCCATTAATTGCTCTTGCCATTAATTGAACATCTGATGTATGAGAACTTGCTGCATAACTAATATTTTGTTTTGAGTTATTTTGGCTAAATGTTACAAAAATAATGAATGTTATGATAAATATAATAAATATACTTAAAATTTTAATTAGATTTTTCAAATGACCACCTCATATTATGAAATATATAAACTTCCTATTTTCTTCATTTCTATCATTATTTTCTCTTTTTTATAAAAATTTATTCCATTTTTTGAAATTTTATTATATTTATGTTAAAATTGAACTACAAATTATTTTGAAAAAAGGAGATTATCATGAAAATTCTAATTTTTTATGCTTCTTATGGTGGTGGCCATCTTAATGCTGCAAAATCTATTCATGAATATTTAAAAAATAATTATAAAGATAAAAATATTGATGTAGAGTTAATTGATTGTATGAAATATGTTAATAAAACAATAGAAAAAATGACAACAAAAGCCTATAATGAAATGGCTAAAAAAGCCCCTTGGGCTTGGGGAAGAATTTACTCTGACTCTCAGAAAGGACCACTTGCTCATATTACCAGTAGGTCTAATAAATTTATGGCAATTAAATTATTAAGGCTCTTAAGAGAAAAGCAACCTGATTTAATTATTTCTACACACCCTTTTGGAAGCCAAATGTGTAGTTATTTAAAAAGAAAGGGGAAAATCTCTGCTAAAATTGCAACCATTATGACAGATTTTGCTCCCCATGACCAATGGTTAGTTGGTTCAGATTATACTGATTACTATTTTGTCGCACATGAAAATATGAAAAAATATTTAAAAAGAAAAGGCATTGCAGATTCTAAAATATTTGCAACGGGAATTCCTTTATCTAATAAATTTTTACAAAACTTCAATAGAGAAAAAATTTTCAAGGAATTACATTTAAATCCAAATAAAAAAACAATTCTATTTTTTGGTGGTGGCGAATTTGGATTAGGAAAAAACAGAACAGTTGAAATTTTTGAAAGTTTTGTAAAATATTGCAAAGACATGCAAATTATAGCAATTAGTGGAAAAAATGAAAAAATGAGATTAGCTTTTGAAAAAATTGTTTTGAAATATCAAAGAAATGACAGTATTTTAGTTTTTGAGTATACTAGTCAAGTTCCAGAATTTATGAGTATTTCAGATTTAGTTGTCACAAAACCTGGTGGCTTAACAACAACAGAAAGTTTGGCTTCTCATCTACCTATGGTTATTATTAATCCTATTCCTGGCCAAGAAGAAAAAAATGCAAAATTCTTAGTAAAAAACGGAATCGCTTTATGGATTAAAAAAAATGATAATGTACAAGAACTATTAGAAACATTATTTTTACATCCACAAACATTAGAAACTATGAAAGAAAATACAAAAAAATTAGCAAAATTGCATTCCACAAAAGAAATTTGTGACACATTATTGAAAATATAAAATATATTTAATATAAAAAGAACCTAAATAACTATATCATAAATCTTTTAGGTTCTTTTTATTTTTATATTTTCTTGTGAGTTTTGTACTTTAATAACTTCTGCTGGCTTGTTTCCTTCCTTTTATAATTCTCTTCTTCCTTCTAAAGCTTTTGTTAATGTAATTTCATCCGTATATTCTAAGTCACCACCTACTGGTATTCCATGTGCTATTCTTGTCACTTTTATTCCTAAAGGTTTAATTAGTTTGGATAAATACATTGCTGTTGCCTCACCTTCTACTCTAGGGTTTGTAGCAAGTATAACTTCTTTTACAGTTCCGTCCATTAATCTAGTTAATAATTCTTTTATTTTTATATCATCAGGTCCTACACCATTCATTGGTGAAATTGACCCATGTAAAACATGATATACACCTTTGAATTCATGGGTTTTTTCCATAGCAATGACATCTCTTACATCTTCTACTACACAAATAGAAGATGTATCCCTTTTAGGATTACTACATATAGGACATGGGTCTGTATCAGAAATGTTATAACATTTACTACAATATTTTAAATTCTTTTTTGCTTCTAAAATGGAATTTACAAATTCTTTTGTTTCTTCTTCTGAACTATTTAAAATATAAAAAGCAAGTCTTGCTGCTGTCTTATGTCCAATGCTTGGTAATTTTTCAAAACTTTCTATTAATTTTTCAATTGATGGTGAATATAATGACATTTTGTACCTCCATTTCGTTTGTTTACTATTCCTATATTTAAAAAGAGATTATTTGGAAAACCCTATAATCCCTTTATTTTTTTACATAAATCCTGGTATATTAAATTTTCCTAATTGGTCAGCTTGTGCACTATCTACCTTTCTTAATGCTTCATTTACACATGTTAATATTAAGTCTTCTAACATTTCTACATCATCAGGATCTACAACATCTTTTTGAATTTTAATTTCTTTTATTACTTTTTGTCCTGATACCTTTACAGATATTGCGCCACCACCTGCTGTTGCCTCAAAATCCTTGTTTGCTAATTCTGCTTGAGATTTTTCCATGTCTTCTTGCATTTTTTTTGCTTGTTTCATTAAGTTATTCATATTCATTCCGCCGAATCCTCCCATTCCTCCTGGGAATCCACCTCTTTTTGCCATAATTTCACATTCCTTTCTTTTTATAAATTCTTTTTTAACTATTTAATTTTATTCTATCACATGAAACGGTATATCTGAATCATTTGCAATGCTTTTTATATTTGGTTCCTTTGTTTCTCCTGCATTTCCTAAATTGGTAATATATTTTATATTCATTGGCTTTCCTGATGCCATAGAAACTAAGTTGGTGATTTCTTTTATATTTTCTTGCTTTTCCAATACCGTCTTTCCAAATGATGTTAATCCATTAGGGAATTCTATCCCCACTGTCATATCATTTATTTCTCTAGCTCTTGTGTTCATTAAATTTGTATATAATACAATTTTTCCATTTTGCTTTAAGTCTCTTACAATTTGTGGCCAATATTCTTCTACTTTATTAGAATATGTTGATGTTTCCATTTTCTTTGGTCCACTATTGGTTTTCTTCTCATTTTTTTGTACAATTTGCGTTGTACTTGTTGGTATATTATATGCCATTTTTACTTCTGCACCAACTGGTTGTTGTCTATAATTATTCATATTACCTGTATGACTTCTTAAATAATTTTCTATTTTTTCTACTCTTTGTTCTAATCCACTATCATCAGATTTATGATTAACTGTTAATTTGCTACAAAGTTTTATAATTCCTGCTTGGAAAATAATACTTTTTTGTGTAGAAAATTTCATTTCGTTTTCTAACTCAGAAAATGCATATACTAAATGAATTAGTCTTTCTTTTTCAACTGTTTCTGAAATTTCTTTTACTTTTACTTTTTCTTCTTCACTATATAATTCCACATGGTTAGTTGCTTTATATAACAAGATATCTTTTACATATTTTATGATTTCCCATAATAAGTTTGAAATATCTTTTCCATCTTCTAAGACTTTATTAACTGTTACAAGTGCTTTATCTACATCATATTGTATAATAGCCTCTACAATATCATGGACAAATACCATTTTAGGAATTCCTACTAAATCTTTTATTTTGTCTTCATTTATTTGATTTTCACCATCTTGAATACATCTTTCTAAAATAGATAATGCATCTCTCATAGCTCCTTCTGATAAAGTAGCAATAATCTGCATTGCTTCTTTTGTTATTTCTATATCACTTTCTTTACAAACAATTTCTAATCTTTTCATAATATCTTCATTAGATATTTTCTTAAAGTCAAATCTTTGACATCTAGATAAAATTGTTGCAGGTAGTTTTTGTGGTTCTGTTGTAGCCAATATAAATTTTACATGTTCAGGTGGTTCTTCTAATGTTTTTAATAAAGCATTAAATGCCCCTGTTGATAACATATGTACCTCATCAATGATATATACTCTATATTTAGCTTTTGTTGGTAAAAAGTTCACTTCTTCTCTTATACTTCTAATATCTTCAACACTATTATTAGATGCTGCATCCATTTCTACAATATCTGTCAAAGAACCTGAAATGGCTCCTTTACAAATTTCACATTCATTACATGGCTCTCCATCTTTTGGATTTAAGCAGTTAATTGCTCTTGCTAATATTTTGGCAGCAGATGTCTTTCCAGTTCCTCTTCCCCCATTAAACAAATAGGCATGTCCTACTCTATTGGCTATAATCTGATTCTTTAATGTTCTTGTTATATGTTCCTGCCCCACCATTTCTGAAAAATTCAATGGTCTAAATTTTCTATAAAGCGCTGTGTACCCCATAATTATCACATCCTTTATACTTTTTCTGTTTAACAGAAAAAAATGGTCCTACTATTTAATCTCTCTATGGAAAGTATACCACATAAAGATAAACTACTTATTGCTGCTTCCTTCCGGACCTGACAAGATTCATAGGTCTTTATTGGATACTCTCCATACAAAGATTAAATAATATACCATTTGTATTATATACTGATTTTTCTATTTAATCAAGTGTTATTTTAGAATAATTTAGTTATGTGTTCTCTTAAAAACAACATCTTCTAAATCTGTAATTTCTGTAGAAGTACTTCCTTCTTCTATTACATTTCCTGTTGGTAACTCTATTTTTATTTCTGCTTGATATTCTTTTCCACTTTCTAATATAATTGTTAAATGAAATGTCAAATTTACTTTTAAATCATCTTCTACAATACCTGCTTTCTTTAATAATTCGCTATGATTGATTTCTTCTTCATCAGATTGATATTTTGTCACATTATTATTTGAACATCTAAATGCGATAATGCCTCCTTGATTTGCTATCTTTAAATTTTTCAAATCTGATTCTACATCTCCTGTATATTCTAAATTTTGTATAATATCTTTGTCATCATATTTAAATATAACATTTTCTTCTTCAGTATCTGGTTTATATAGTTTTATTTTCTCTGTATTATTGGCTTCTATTTGAAAATTATCTACACGAACAGATTTGATAATTTCTGTTTTGTCATATGCTTCATTTTTATCAATGTATAGATAAATATCATTGGATTGATGTACGTCAAATGACCATCTCGTATTTATCTGACTATCATCTATGCCTTCTTGTGTACTAATAATCACAATTTTACTTAGATTAAATGGCATATTGGTTTCTCCCTCTACGCTATATCTTAAAACTAACATCCCTACAATAAATAAAATAACCACAATAATAACCATTATCATACAAATATGAAAACTCTTTGTTTTGGTTAATTTTTTAAATTTATCAATCATATCTTCCTCCCGATAAATATTGATATATTATATAGCATTTTTTATATTTCGTCAAACTTTCTATTTTTTTGATTTTCTTAATTCCTTAAAAAAATCCTTTAAAATTTTTTCACAATCTGTTTTTAATATTCCTGTCTCTACTTCTACTTTATGATTAAAAGGATAATCTCCAAACAAATTTAAAACAGAACCTGCAGCACCAGTTTTTTCATCTAATGTGCCTATGTATAATTTTTTTATCCTAGCATTGATAATTGCACCTGCACACATGCTACATGGCTCTAATGTCACATACATTTCACAATCTAATAATCTCCATGAATCCAACTTTTTACTTGCTTTTTGTATTGCAATCATCTCAGCATGTTTTGTGGTATCTTTTTTCGTTTCTTTTACATTATGTCCTCTGCTAATTATTTTTCCATCTTTTACAATGACACATCCTACTGGAACTTCTAATTTATCATATGCTTTTTTGGCTTCTTTTAGAGCTTCTCGCATAAATTTTTCTTCCATATTTCCTCCCTATATATAATAGAAAGCATTTTGTTTTCAAAATGCTTTATCATCCTGTAATATATTGATTGGTGTGCCTAGAGGGACTCGAACCCCCATCGGTCGCTTAGGAGGCGACTGCTCTATCCTGCTGAGCTATAAGCACATTTATCAAAAATATTATAGTATATAAAAGTTTAAAAATCAATATTTATCTTTATGATAATTTTTTATCCTAGTTTTTCCAAAATTTTGTATAACCATTTTTAGCATTCCTCTTGACAAAACCTGTTATAATATAAGTAAATTTTGTTAGTTTATATTAAGGAGTATATTATGCAAAGAATATTAAGCCATATGCGTAAAGCAATAGAAGAATATCATATGATAGAAGAAGGCGACAAAATTGCCATTTGCCTTTCTGGTGGAAAAGATTCTATCACCATGTTAAAGGCTTTTAAAAATCTACAAATATTTTATCCTAAAAAATTTGACATTATTGCTGTCAGTGTTAATCCAGGATTCGAATTTTTTGACATTGATTTTTTAAATAAAATATGTGAGGAAGTAAATGTTCCTTTGTTTATTGAAAACAGTAATGCAAAAGAAATTGTTTTTGATATAAGAAAAGAAAAAAATCCATGTTCTTTATGTGCTAATTTGCGTAGAGGTGTTATTAATTCTATTGCTATTCGAGAGGGTTGTAATAAAATTGCTTTAGGGCATAATCAAGATGATGTTTTAGAAACCTTTCTTTTAAATTTACTATATACGGGAAATATTGGTACATTTTCTCCTAAAAGTTTTATGGACCGTTCAAAAATTACATTAATTAGACCTCTTGTATATACACCTGAAAAAGAAATTAAACGATTTGTTAAGAAAAATAATATATCTGTTATGCCAAAAGTTTGCCCAATGGATGGAACATCAAAAAGAGAAGATATGAAAAATTTAATTTATACGTTATCTAAAAATATTCCTATGATAAGGGCTAATCTATTTGGCGCTATACAAAGAACTTTAGATGACTGGAAAATAAAATAATATAAAAATGAAGGTATATAATAACAATAATTATTATATACCTTTTATTTCTTATTTTACCACTTCTAACATTGCTTGTTTCAAATCTTCTAATTTTTTCGTTGCTTCTTCATCAGTTTTTCCCTTTACACCCATATATAATTTTATTTTTGGTTCTGTTCCTGATGGTCTGATACAACACCAATTATTATCTTCTAATTCATAATATAAAACATTTGATTTTGGAAGACCACTTTTACTTTCTTCTCCTGTTACCATATCTTTCACATAATCTCTATCTATATCCTTAAAAGTTAATACCTTATATTCTCCGATCTTTTCTATATCTTTATTACGTGTATTTGTCATCATTTGTTTGATTTCTTCTGCTCCTTCTGCTCCTTCTCTTACAATAGACACTTGTGTTTCCTTGTAATAACCATACTTTTCATAAATTGCTATCATTTGGTCCCATAATGTCATTCCTTTTGATTGATAATAGCATGCTGCTTCACAAAGTGCCATAACAGCTGCAATTCCATCTTTATCTCTTGCATAATCTCCAATTAAGCAACCATAACTTTCTTCAAATCCAAATACATATTGTTTATCTTTATTTTCTTCAGCTTTTCTCATAACTGCACCAATATTTTTAAATCCGGTTAATACTTCGATAACTTCTAATCCATAATATTCTCCAATTGCTTTTGTTAAATTAGAAGATACAATTGTGGTTATCATCATTCCATTTTTAGGTAAAATATCTTTTTCTTTCATTTGAGATATTCTATATTCTGCAATTAATAATGCTGACATATTTCCTGTATAATCTTTATATTTTCCTGTTTTTGTATCTTTTGCAAAAATACCTAATCTATCTGCATCTGGGTCAGTTGCTAATACAACATCTGCATCTACTTTTTTCGCTAATTCTAATGCCAATTTAAATGCTTTTGGATCTTCTGGATTTGGATAATCCACTGTTGGGAAATTTCCATCTGGTTCTTTTTGTTCTGGAACAACATATAGATTTTCAATTCCTATTTCTTTTAATAATCTTTCTGCTACCATATTTCCTGTTCCATGTAATGGTGTATAGACTACTTTTATTTTTTTTCCTTGTTCTTTTACGATTTCTGGATTTAAGATTAAACTTTTTAGTTTTTCAATATATTTATCATCCATTTCTTTTCCTACAAAGTTTAATAATCCTTTATTTTTCGCTTCTGCCTCTGATGTTTGTTTTATCTCAGAAAAGTTTTTAACTGCTCTAACTTTTGCAATAATATCTTTATCTCTTGGTGATACAATTTGTGCTCCGTCATCCCAATATACTTTATATCCATTATATTTTGGTGGATTATGACTGGCTGTTATCATAATTCCTGCTGTACATTGTAATTCTCTTATGGCAAAAGATAATTCCGGAACTGGTCTTAAACTTTCAAATAAGTATGTTTTGATTCCATTTGCACATAAAATTAATGCTGTTTGCATACTAAATTCTTTTGACATTTTTCTAGAATCATAGCTAATCGCTACACCTTTATTTTCTGTACCTTGTTCTAATATATAATTTGCTAATCCTTGTGTTGCTTTTCCTACTGTATATTGATTCATTCTATTGGTTCCTGCTCCAATGACACCCCTAAGTCCTGCTGTTCCAAATTCTAATTCTTTATAAAATCTATCTTCTATTTCCTTTTCATTATCTTTTATTGCTAGTAATTCTTTTTTCGTTTCTTCATCAAATTCTGGACTTTCACACCACTTTTTATATTCTTCTAAATAACTCATAACCAAAACCTCCTTTATATTTTATAAAAAAGGATTGAATACTATCGTCTAATATTCAACCCTAATCATTATTTAATCTAAATGATAAAATTTCTTGTATAATTCTCTCGCAGTCTTAGGGCAATCTACACCTTTTTCATCACTATTTTTTACTGGTGCAAATTCTTCTTCTCTTTTTACTCTTAAAACCGCCATATCATCTACTTCACCGAAAGCATCAAATAGAAATGCTTCAAATTTATATGCATTTGGTGAATCTGGTTCTACTAACTTTCCATCTTTATCAATATATTTTGCTTTTTTAAATGCAACATGATATGGTAATGGTTCTGCCCCCATTCTTTCAATTGCATCAATACTAAACAAATTACATAATATATGTGATTCACCATATAGTAATTCTCCATTTTCGTCAGTAGCTTCTGCCATTTCATCTGTAATTTCTGAATATTCAATTACATTTGGTTTTCCATTTCTTTTACAAAATACACCTACTTTTTCATGTGGATTTGCTTTTACTACAGATTTACAAGCCACTGTTACTTTTTTATCAATAGCAATTCCCATTAAAACAGGATCTACCATTTTTACTAAGCAATTATCTACTCCACCAATAAATACCCATTCAACGCCTAATTCTCTCATTTTCTTTGTCATGTTTGTTTTTACTAATGATTCGTAAATTCCACCATGTCCATCTGCTGCAAGTTTTACTAATCCATCTTCTCCAATTAGTATCTTACCTTCTGTATCCATCATAGGAAGTTCACCTTGTTCAAAGAAGAAGATGTTTTTATCTTTTTTATAACCAAAATATCTATGTTTTTCAAAAAATTCAACTGTATCTTTATTATTCTCTCTACTTGTCATGATAAACCAAGGAATCACAACTCCATATTTTTTTCCTTCTTCTTTTAAATTATCAGATAATAATTCAAATAAAGATTTATGTGAGTCTAATCCAATATCATATGTTCCCTTTGGTCCACTATGACCTAATCTTGTTCCTTGTCCTCCTGCCATTGTAACTGCTGCTAATTTTCCTTCTTTAATTGCTTTTTTCCCTATAGTTTCATAATATTTATATTGGTCATTTAATTTATATTTATCTAAATAATTAATTGGTGTAATTTTATCATTGGTATTTGTCTTTTGTTCTTTTGTGCTATCATACAATTTATTTACAAGTTCAAAATCAATATGACTAATTTGTTTTAATAATGTTTCCTTTTTCTTCTCGTCTAGTTGATCATAATGATTTAATAAATGTTCTTGGCCATATTTTTTTAATATATCTTTCACTTCTTCTAATTCTGTATCCATAGTTTTCATCCTTTCTAAAATTTAAAATCACTCCTATATTACACCATAATTTTATTTTAGTCAATTATTGACAGGTAAAAAGTTTACCTGTCATTTTACTTCTTATTTTCCTTTCCTACATCTTACATGTCCCTAAGACTTTGTCATATTTTTTAGCAATTTCATCTATCTTTTCTTCTATTTCAAAAAACTCATAACAATCAATAATTTTTACATGCTTATCTGTTACTACCCATTTTTCAATGTTTTTATTAATATTTTTGATATAATTTTGTTTTCCTTTAACAAAAATAATCATATCTACGTCTTCTTTTGTTTTTTTACTAATCTCTTTAAATTTTTTCAAATCATTGTTATTCCAATCTAATGATAATATTTTTTCTCGTTTTTCTTCTTGTAGATTCATTTTTGATATTAATGTATTTACTGTATCTTTTAAATCGTTTTCTGTTAATATAACAATTTCTTTGTTTTCATCCATCCCTTTACTAATATATGGTAAACTAATCATTTCAAAATGATAATCACTTGCATAAAATGCACAACTTTTTTCTTTTGTTATATTTTCCATCACAAACATTCCTTTCAAATTCATATAACCATACGGAATTGTTAATTTCTTCATTTTGCTTACTGGTAAATTTTACCATTTCATTACAAATATGTCAATCATATTTCAAAGAAACTTATCGTTTTTTTTCGACAATGTATATTTTTTCTTTTTTTGTTAATACTTATCTTAAAGAATATTTTAGAAAAAAAGTTTATTGGAGGTAACTTATGAAAAAATTTTTAAAATTATGTAATCATTCCAAGGTAAAAATGGTAATCATTTTAACATTTCTATTTTTTGCCTATACAACCATTTGTGCCATATCTTATGCGAATGATGTTTCTACTGATATTGCTGATTCTGTATTTCGTTTACATGTAATTGCAAACAGTGATAGTGAGGTCGACCAAAATTTAAAATATATTGTTAGAGATCATTTATTAAAATATATGAATACATTATGTGCAAATTGTACTTCTAAAGAAGAAGCAATTGCAATTGCTAATGAACACATAGAAGATTTTAAAGAAATTGCTTTAAATACAATTAGAGATGAAGGATTTGACTATTGTGTTAATGTTCGTATCGGAAACTTTGAATTCCCAACAAAACACTATGGGGATATTTCGCTTCCAGCAGGATATTATGATGCTTTAAGAATAGAAATTGGTGAAGCCAAAGGTCAAAATTGGTGGTGTGTCATGTTTCCTCCTTTATGTTTTGTAGACGCTTCTTCTGGAGTTGTTCCTGAAGAATCCAAAGAAGATTTAGAAAATTCCTTAACTGATGAAGAATTTTCTATCGTATCTGATAATGAAGATAATCTTACTTTTAAATTAAAATTTAAAATATTAGAAATTTTAAACAATACAGGCCTAATTACTGCTAAAAAATAGTTGCAATCTAGATTGGTTTATGATATAGTTGATAGGAAAAGTAGAGTGTAAGATAATATACACTCTATTTTATTTTAAAATTCATAATATATAAATTTTATTGGGGGTATATAAATTGGAAAAATTAGTTGTAAAAGGACCCACACCACTAAAAGGAGAAGTAACCATTAGCGGTGCCAAAAATGCTGCCGTTGCAATTTTGCCAGCTACTCTTTTAATTGATGGTGTATGTACAATAGAAAATTTACCAAATATTAGTGATATAAAAATATCTTGTACAATATTAGAAAAATTAGGTGCCAAAATTACTTGGAATGATACCCATAGTATCACCATTGATACATCTAACATCACAACAACAAAAGCACCTTTAGATTTAACAAGTAAATTTAGAGCTTCTTACTATATTATTGGCGCTATGCTTAGTCGAAAAGGTGAAATTGAAGTTGGTATGCCTGGGGGTTGTAAATTGGGTGCAAGACCAATTGATCAACATATTAAAGGATTTGAATTATTAGGAGCAAATGTTACTGTAGAAAAAGGAAAAATCTATGCGAAAGCAAAAAAATTAAAAGGTTGTCCTATTTATATGGATATTGTATCAGTTGGTGCTACTATTAATGTTATGTTATCAGCAGTGCTTGCAAAAGGAACAACCATTATTGACAATGCTGCAAAAGAACCACATATCGTTGATGTTGCTAACTTTTTAAATACAATGGGTGCTGATATCAGAGGTGCAGGAACTGATGTCATAAAAATCAATGGTGTTGAAAGACTAAAAGGAAATGCAACCTACTCTGTTGTTCCTGACCAAATTGAAGCAGGTACTTTTATGCTTGCTGCTGTTGCAACAAAAGGAGATTTATTAATTAAAAATTGTATTACCAAACACTTAGAGTCTATTACTGCCAAAATCGTAGAAATTGGTGGTAATGTAGAAGACAATGGGGATAGTATTCGTGTTTGGTGTAACAAAAGACCTAACAGAGCTACTATTAAAACATTACCATATCCTGGTTTTCCTACAGATTTACAACCACAGATGGGTGTTGTTTTATCACTAGCAAATGGGACAAGCACCATTAATGAAAGTATATGGGATTCTAGATTCCAATATACAGAAGAATTAAATAAAATGGGAGCAAAAATTACTGCTCATGGAAAAACGGCCTTTTTTGAAGGTGTCAAAAAATTAACTGGTGCACCGGTATATTCTTCTGATTTAAGAGCTGGAGCTGCTTTAGTTATTGCAGGTACTGCTGCAGAAGGTGTAACAGAAATCTATAATCTAGAACACATTGATAGGGGATATGAAAATATAGAGGAAAAATTTAGAAACATAGGTGCTAAAATTGAAAGAGTAACAGAATAAGAAATAGAAATAAACAAAGGAAAGAGATTGAAAAAATTATGCTTAATTTTTGTAGTTTATATAGTGGAAGTAGTGGAAATAGCTTATTTGTTGAAACAGACAATACAAAATTATTAATTGATGCAGGTGTTAGCAGTAAAAAAATAGAAAAAGCTTTGAACGACTTAAATGTTGATCCTAATACCTTAGATGGTATTTTGGTTACTCATGAACATTCAGACCATGTACAAGGATTAGGAACTTTTTCTAAAAAATTTGATTTACCGGTGTTTGTCAATCAAGAAACATTAGATGCTATGCCAAAACAAAGAGATAAAATTGCAGATAAAAATATCAAAAAATTTAAAGTTGCAGAAAAATTTTCAATAGGAGATTTGGATATTAATCCATTTTCCATTCCTCATGATGCTGCAAATCCTTGTGGATTTACCATATTAAATGAAAATAAGAAAATTAGTATTGCAACAGATATTGGACATATGACAAATGACATTTTAAAAAATTTGGAAGAAAGCTTATTTGTTATGTTAGAATCTAACTATGATCCAGAAGTATTAAAATGCTCATCATATCCGTTTTCTCTAAAATCCAGAATTGCTGGACCATCACGGACATTTGTCAAATCAAATTGCTGGAAAAACCATTTCTTTTTTATTAAAATCAGGCTTAAAAAATGCCATGCTTGGTCATTTAAGTAAAGAAAGTAATTTTCCAGAACTTGCCTATAAAACAGTTGTCGAAGAATTAATTGCCAATAATTATAATGAAAATTCTTTAGCACTATCTGTAGCAGGTAGGGATACACATAGTAAATTAGTTACGATTTAAAAAAGGGATTTCGGGGACGGACTCAAAAATCCCTTTTTCTCTTTGTTTCCTTTCGCAACTTCTTTAATATTTTATAAAGAAATAAACTTTGAAAACTTAAAATTCACAAAGGAGTATAACATGTTAAATATTAATATTGTATGTATTGGAAAAATTAAAGAAAATTATTTAAAAGATGCCATAAATGAATATTCTAAAAGATTAAGTAAATATTGTAAATTAACTATTTTAGAATTACCTGATGAAAAAATACCAGATAAATTAAATGAAAGTCTTTCTAATGAAATTAAAAACAAAGAGTCTAATGCTATATTAGACCATATTAAAAAAGATTCTTATATCATTTGTTTAGATTTAACTGGTAAAGAACTTTCTTCTGAAGAATTTTCAAAAAACATAGAAAAATTATCTTTGCAAACGAGTAATATTACTTTTGTCATTGGAGGTTCTTTAGGACTTTCTTCTGATTTATTAAAAAAAGCTCACCAAAAGATATGTTTTTCAAAAATGACATTTCCTCATCAATTAATTCGTGTCTTTTTATTAGAACAAATTTTTAGAGGATTTAAAATATCAAATGGTGAAACTTATCATAGATAAATATATATTATTTGTAGAGAAAATAACATAGAAAAAAATATTTAAAAGAATATAGGGGCAAAAAAATTTTAAATACTAATTATGGGGGATTTGTTATTTCCTCTACAAAATTAAAAACTTGATTTTTTTGAATTGTTTTCTGATTTTAAAATTTTATAAAATAATATTTTTACAATCATTATTCTAACTATAAAAAATATTGAAATAAATACTACTATTTTTAATAACATTTGATTTGAATATCCTTATTGATTTAATTTCCATAATTATACAATATATGTAAAAAATTGTCAAGAAAAACTTTACGACAAAAAACGACATACAATGATACTGGTTATAATTCCAACAATATCTGCTGTTAACGCTGCTATCAAGACAAATCTTGTCTTCTTTATTTTTACACTTGAAGAATATACTGCAATTGTATATAATGTCGTCTCTGTTGCTCCCATAATAACAGCTGCCATAATTCCAATTTGGCTATCCACTCCAAAATTTTTCATAATATCTGTTGCAATTGCTATTGAACTACTTCCTGATATTGGTCTTAACAGTGCTAATGGCATAATTTCTGTTGGAAAATGTACAATATTTAATAAAGGTTCTATCAATTTGATAGCTATATCAATCACACCTGAACTTCTTAATGTCCCTACTGCTAAAAAAAGACCTATTAAAGTCGGAAAAATATTGATGACAATTTTTATTCCATCTTTTGCTCCTTCAATAAATTTATCAAAAACTTCTTTTTTTTCTATCACACCATATATAACAATGATTAATATAATTAGTGGCATTGCCAAATTTGATAAAAAATTAATAATATTTATCATATATTCTCCCTTTTATTAGAATACTTAATAAGCAATTTTGTTACCGTGATTCCAACAATTGCTGCACAGATTGTTGCTATCCATACAGGAACAATAATAGAAGTTGGATTTTCTGAACCTAATGAACTTCTTATAGCAATAATCGTTGTAGGAATGATTTGAATTGATGCCGTATTTATTACAATTAACATAATCATAGAATTACTTAATTCTTCTTTATTCTTATTTTCTTCTTGTAAAGTTTCCAATGCTTTTAACCCTAATGGTGTAGCTGCATTTCCTAATCCTAAAATATTGGCTATCATATTCATAGAAATTTCACTTTGTGCTTTTTTATTTTCTCTGATTTCTGGAAATAGAAATCTGACAATTGGTTTTAATATTTTATTCATCATTTTCATTATATTGGTATTTGCTGCAACATTGATAATTCCACTCCATAAACACATTGTTCCTAACATAGTAATACTTAAGTTTACAGCACTTTCCACACTATCAAAAATGCTAGAATTCAAATTTTGTAAATTTCCTGAAAAAATTGCATAAGAAAATGATATTATTATGAAAATTGGCCAAACTAAATTTAACATATTTATCACCTAAATAATTTTATTCTATTATCAATTTTTTATTACTTTTTAATTGACCTGCTTGTCTATTTGTGATATAGTAACAATGTATATAGGGTTGTAAATTAACTTTTTAAGGGGGGATAAACTTATGAAATCAACAGGAATTATTCGAAAAGTAGATGAACTAGGAAGAGTAGTTATTCCTATCGAAATCAGAAATCAATTTAACATTGCTGAAAAAGATCCTATTGAAATATATGTTGATGGTTCATCAATCGTACTAAAGAAATATGAGCCAAATTGTATTTTTTGTGGAAATACTGAAAATTTAATCAATTATAACGATAAATTAATTTGTGAAGATTGTTCAAAAAAAATAAGTAAATTAAAACCAAGTAAATAAGAGCTTTGCTCTTACTTACTTGGTCCTTTTGTTTTTAGCATTGTTATCATTTCCTATTTAATTCTTATCGATAAATTGTTGATATATTTCATTTTTATTGACATTTCTGTCTTTTGCTATTTGCTTAATAATTTCTTTTTTGCTAAGCCCTCTTTCTTCATAATATCTATAATGCTCTTGTAAAGATAGCTGTAACAAATCATTTTCTTCTTTTTTCTCTGCACCTTCTATTAGTAAAACAATTTCTCCTTTTAATTCTTTTGCTTTATCAATTAATACATCTATATTTTCTCTGATATATTCTTCATGGATTTTGGTTAACTCTCTTGCCAATACAATTTTTCTATTTCCAATCATTTCTTTTAAATCTTTTAATGTGGTCTCCAATTTATGTGGTGCTTCATAGAGAATCATTGTTTTTGTTGTATTTTTAATTTCTTCTAATTTTTCTTTTCTGTTTTTCTTATTCAATGGTAAGAATCCGATAAATACAAATTCTTTTGTATCTAGTCCTGAACATATTAATGCATTAATCATTGCACAAGCTCCTGGAATTGGCACAATAGGGATCTTCTCCTCTATACATTTTTTAATAACTTCCTCTCCTGGGTCACAAATTCCTGGAGTTCCCGCATCAGAAACAAGTGCTATCTGTTTTCCCTGTTTTAATTCTTTAATTAATATATCTGTTTTTACATCTTCATTATGTCTATGATAACTCATTAATGGTTTTGATATTTCTAAATGATTTAATAATTTCAAAGTATGTCTTGTATCTTCTGCTGCAATCAAATCTACTTCTTTTAATATGTTGATTGCTCTTAATGTAATATCTTCTAAATTACCAATAGGTGTTGCAACAATGTATAAAGTTCCTATTTCTTTTGGATTCATTTCTTTCATATGTTTATCCTTTCTTTTCTATTTTTTATGATAAATTTTTAAAATTTCATCTGTATAATTTCCATTTTCATCATAAATATATAAATTAGATTCTAATTTTAAAAATGGTCTTGCATTTTTAACGCCTTCTACTAATACTAATTTAGATACAGCATAAATATTTGAATACACAAATCGAATTCTTTTCGGTTCTATTTTATATTTCCTCATAATAGATAACAAATCTACTAATCTTTCTGGTCTATAAACAATATAAAATTCTCCTTTATCTTTTAACATATCTTTAGAAATCTTTATGAAACCTTCTAAATTGGCCTCTATTTCATGTCTAGAAATTAATTTTCTTGTATCTTCATTTTGTATTCCCGTTTCTTTCTTTTTATATGGTGGATTTGTCACAATGGCATCAAATGTATTTTTTTCAAAATAATTATTTAAATTTAGTATATTATCTTGTATCATTTTAAATTTATCCTCTAAATGATTTAATTGTATACTTCTTTTTGCCATTTCATAAACTTCTTCTTGGACTTCTATTCCCGTTATTTCAGATAATTCTGTTTTTCCACATAATAAAGTCGCAATAATACCTGTTCCAGTTCCTAAATCTAATACTTTTGCCCCTTTTTTTATTTTTTTAGCAAAATCTGAGAGCAAGATACTATCAATTCCAAAACAAAATCCATCTTTATTTTGGATAATTTTTAGTCCTTTATATTCTAAATCATCTATTCTCTCATTTTCTTTCAATTCTATATTTTCTTTCATCTTTATTCCTTTACATTTATCTTACTTTTGGTCATATTGTATCACATTTACATAATACTTGTAAATATTTCTTTTCATAACATCTTTTTTTATATTTCATATACTATTTATATAAATACTTTTTTTGAGGTGATTTGATGAATAAAAGAACTATAAAACCAATTGAAAATAGAGGTGGAAAATGTCCACCCCCTACAAAGAAATTTAATTTTAAATGTTGTAAAGATAATACCATTAAGTCTTTACGCGAAGTTGAATATTTTTTAAATCATTTTCATCGATTTATTAAGTATATTAAATTGTATAAAATATTAAAGTAAATATATAAATATTTATTTTATTCTTCTTGTATTAATGAATATACTTCATTAAATTCTTCATTTTCTTCTCCATCAATTAGGATTTTGATAGAATTTACCTCTGTTAATTGTGTTAATGTTTTTACTAAACTATCAATGATATTCTGCTTTATAGTTGTATCTTCTTTATTATAATTTAAAAATTCACTTGAAAAATCCAAATACACCATATCTTTTTCTTTATATGTTTGATTCAATTTTGTATTTTCCGGAATTAACCTTGTGTATTTTTCATTTTTAGGACCTTCTATTAACATATTTACCAATTTATCATAAGGTGTATTCATAATTTCTTTAATATCTACTAATCTCGCTTCAGGTGCTAATTCATTTGTTTCTTTTTCTAAGAAATATAGACTTACGATTGTCTGCCTATTTTGTTCTTCTGTAATTTCTTCTTCTGGTGTAATTTCTTCTATTGCTGTCTCATTTTCCTGACCTTTAAAATAATTGATAATAAAATATCCTCCTACTAATATAATAATTAATAAAATGGTAAAAATAATCACTATTTTTTTATTCATATTATTTTCATTCCTTTCTTTCTATTTTATTAAATTTATTTATTACCTATTTTATTGTTTGTTTGTCCTTTTTAGAACTAAAGATACTTAGAAAAAAACATAAATAAATATAATAAAATTTTTTAATCAAGTGACTAAAAAAATTTATATTTTCTTGCTAACTTTTACAACATTTTCCATTTGACAAAAGTGGCTTTTCCGTATACAATTAAGGTGGTTTATTATGAAAAAATTATATACAAAAAAGGAGTTTTTGTCATGAATGAAATATTACATGTTGGACTTGATGTTGGGTCTACAACAGTTAAAATAATTGTAATGAATGATAATAAAGATACTATATACTCAGATTATCGTAGACATTTTTCAGATACCAAAAAAACAGTTTGTGATGTATTAGAAGAGTTATTACTAAAATATCCTTCTTCATCTTTTACTGTTGCATTGACAGGTTCTGGAGCAATGTCTTCTGCTAAGTTTTTAGGGGTGGATTTTATCCAAGAAGTTGTTTCTTGTAAAAGAGTTATTGAAAAGTACTACCCTAAAACAGATGTTGTAATAGAATTAGGTGGTGAAGATGCCAAAATTATCTATTTTGATAATTCTATTGAGCAAAGAATGAATGGTACTTGTGCTGGTGGTACTGGTGCCTTTTTGGACCAAATGGCTTCTTTATTACATACAGATACAGCAGGTTTAAACGAATTAGCAAAAGGATATCAAACCATTTATCCAATTGCTTCTCGTTGTGGCGTTTTTGCGAAAACCGATATACAACCTTTAATTAATGAAGGTGCTGCAAAAGAAGACATTGCTGCTTCTATTTTTCAAGCAGTTGTTAACCAAACCATTAGTGGATTGGCTTGTGGTAGACCAATTAGAGGAAATGTTGCCTTTTTAGGTGGACCTTTAAGTTATCTTCCAGAGTTAAGAAAACGTTTTATAGAAACACTACATTTAACAGATGATGAAATCATTATACCAGACAATGCACATTTATTAGTTGCAAAAGGTGCTGCTTTGGATTCATTTAATACAGAAGTGATTACCCCTAATGAATTAGAAAAGAAAATAGAAAATTTTAAAAACTCACATGATACAACCACACAACCACTTGACCCTTTATTTAAAGATGAAGCTGAATATGAAGCTTTTAAAGAAAGACATAATAAAGCAACTGTTCCTTCAAAACCATTAGAAAATTATGAAGGTGATTGTTTCTTAGGAATTGATGCAGGTTCTACAACCACAAAACTTGTATTAATTGATAGAGATGGTAACCTATTATATTCTTTATATGGTAGCAATGAAGGTAATCCATTACAAAGTGTTATGAATATGTTAAGAAAACTATATAAGGTATTACCTGAAAAAGCCATCTTAAGATATAGTGGTGTTACAGGTTATGGAGAAAAATTAATCCAAACAGCTTTAAATGTTGATCTAAATGAAATTGAGACAATTGCCCATTATACAGCAGCCAAAACATTTGAACCAGATGTAACCAGTATTGTGGATATTGGTGGGCAAGATATGAAATATATTAGAATTAAAAATGGTTCTATTGATAATATCATGTTAAATGAAGCTTGTTCTTCTGGATGTGGTTCTTTTATAGAAACATTTGCAAAAAGTTTAAATTTAGAAATATCTGAATTTGTTAAAGAAGCACTAAAATCAAGAAGACCTGTTGATTTAGGTTCAAGATGTACCGTATTTATGAATTCAAAAATCAAACAAGCACAAAAAGAAGGCTATTCTGTTGGAGATATTTCTAGTGGATTGTCATATTCTGTTATCAAAAATGCCATTCAAAAAGTTATGAAAGTTAGAGATGTTGAAACATTAGGAAAACATATTGTTGTTCAAGGTGGTACTTTCTATAATGATGCTGTCCTTAGAGCTTTTGAATTAATTGTTGGTAAAAATGTTGTAAGACCAAATATCGCTGGATTAATGGGAGCTTACGGAATGGCTTTACTATCAAAAGAACAATATGAAGCTAACTTAGATATGGAATATACATCTACTATCTTAAAAGAAGATGAATTAGATAATTTAAAAATTAAAATTACACATACCCATTGTAATAACTGTGAAAACCATTGTAAATTAACCATTAATAAGTTTAGTAACGGACAAATCCATGTAACAGGTAATCGTTGCGAAAAAGGTGCAGGTATTGTTACAAAATCTAAAAATTTACCAAACTTAGTACAATACAAATATGAAAGAATTTTTGATTATACACCATTAGAAGAACAATATGCAACTAGAGGAACCATTGGAATCCCTAGGGTTTTGAATATGTATGAGGATTATCCTTTCTGGTTTACTTTCCTTACAAGTTTAGGATTTAGAGTTATTATCTCTGAAAAGAGTACCAGAAAAACTTATGAAAAAGGTATGGAATCTATGCCTTCAGAATCAGTATGTTATCCAGCAAAACTTTCACATGGACATATCGAAAGTTTATTAGAGCAAGGAATTAAAACGATCTTTTATCCTTGTATGCCATATTCTAGAAAAGAATATGAAAAAGCAGATAACCATTATAACTGTCCGATTGTTATTTCTTATTCTGAGGTATTGAAAAATAATGTAGAAGGATTAAAAGACCCTACCGTAAAATTCTTAAATCCATTTTTACCTTTTGATAAGAAAAACTTAGTAAAGAAGCTATTAGAATTAGATGAATTTAAACAATATAATTTTACAAAAGAAGAATTAAATGAAGCAGCTGATAAAGCAGAACAAGAATATCAAAAATGTAAAGAAGATATTCGTAGAAAAGGTGCTGAAACGGTAAAATACATAGAAGAAAACCATTTAAAAGGTATTGTGTTAGCTGGTCGTCCATATCATGTTGACCCAGAAATCAATCACGGTATTGATACATTAATTACTTCATTAGGATTATGTGTTTTAACAGAAGACAGTATTTCAAATCAAACAGAAGTAAAAAGACCAATTCGTGTTGTTGACCAATGGGTATTCCACGCAAGACTTTATGCTGCTGCAGATTTTGTTGGAAAACATGACTGTCTAGAATTAGTCCAATTAAATTCTTTTGGATGTGGTGTTGATGCTGTTACAACAGACCAAGTAGAAGAAATCTTATCTAGTTATGATAAAATGTATACATTAATTAAAATTGATGAAGTCAATAACTTAGGGGCTGTTAGAATTCGTATCCGTTCATTACTTGCTAGTATGAACAAACGTGAAAAAGAAAAAAGAGAAAATCATTCTACTGGTGATTATGAACAACATAAAAAAATCTTTACAAAAGATATGAAGAAGGATTATACCATTTTAGTTCCACAAATGGCACCAATCCATTTTGAATTATTAGAAGCTGCTGTACAATCTAGTGGATATAAAGTGGAATTACTAAGAGAATGTACACAAAAAACAGTAGAAACCGGATTAAAATATGTGAATAATGATGCTTGTTATCCATCTATCTTAGTGACTGGACAAATGATTGAAGCACTTCAATCTGGTAAATATGATTTAAATAGAACAGCTTTAATTATGTCTCAAACAGGTGGAGGATGTAGAGCAACCAATTATATAGGATTTATTAGAAAAGCTCTTAAAGATGCAGGATTTGAAAATATACCAGTTATTTCATTTAATATTGTTGGTATGGAAAAAATGCCAGGATTTAAAATAACAGTACCATTAATTGAACGCTTATTAAAAACCATTTTATATGGTGATTTATTACAAAAAATGTTAACAAAAAATAGAGCTTATGAAAAAAATAAAGGTGAAACACAAAAATTATTTGATGAGTGGATGGAAAAATGTAAAAAATTACTTCAAAAATCATCAACCAAAGAATTTAAACAAAGTATTTACGATATTGTAAATAGCTTTGAAAAAATAGAATTAGATACATCTATTGAAAAACCTAGAGTTGGTATTGTTGGAGAAGTTCTTATCAAATATCATCCATTTGGAAATAATCATGTTGCCGATTTACTAGAAAAAGAAGGCGCTGAAGTTATTTTACCTGATTTTATGGGATTTGTTAAATTTATGGCTACACATAAAATTACATTTAATACTTTATTAAATACCAATAAAACTTCTTCAAAAATTATGAAAGCTGCTATTAAACTAATTGATATATTAGAAAAAGATATGAAAATTGCTTTAGCAAATTCTAAAAAAGGCTATTTACCACCTTGCGATATTTGGCATTTAGAAGATAAAGTAAAAGATGTTTTATCTATCGGAAATCAAACTGGTGAAGGTTGGTTCTTAACAGCTGAAATGATTGAATATATTGAACATGATATTCCAAATATTATCTGTGTGCAACCATTTGCTTGTTTACCAAATCATGTTGTTGGTAAAGGTGTTATCAAAACCATTAGAGAAAAATATCCAGATGCCAATATTTCACCAGTAGATTATGATCCTGGTGCTAGTGAAACAAACCAAGCAAATAGAATTAAATTATTAATGACTGTTGCTAAGGATAATTTAAAAACAAAACAAGCTAGAAAAGCAGCAATTGAGAAAGAAAACAAGACTGAAACTGAAGCAGTACAACAACCAAATGAAACGAAAGAAATCGAAAAATCTCAAAAAAGTTAATCGGTTAAATTTGATATATTTTCTAAATTATTGTATACTATGTATAAGAAGAAATTTTTATGAGGTCTTTCATATAAAATCATAAAAAATAAGGGAAGTTGTGAAGTGAACCTAAATTATTAGACAAAAAGTTTAATAAGGAGGGTTCATTTTTATGCATTGCATGATTTCTAGAAGTATTAGAAGCTTTAATATTTTTATGAAATCCTTCATTATAAAATCACCTCCTTTATGAAGGTGGTTTTATTCTACAATAAATATTTACTTTATGTATCATCTTTATATATAATTATAAATAATTTTTATTGATAGCTTAATATTACTATTTATTTGTCTATTTTCTTAATTATTTCTTTTATTTGCTTTTTTGTAGTTTCATATCCAATCTCATATAGTTCCTCTATCTTATCCATATCTAATAACCCTATTTTTTCTGTATAGACTTCTAATAAATAGTCTGTCCCATCCCATTCATAATTTGATAATTCATTACTTAATAAACCAATTGATCTTGCAGCCACATCAATAATATTCATACAACATTCTTTGTCAAATTTTTCTTTAAACACTACACTAATTACTTTATCTGTACCAATTTCTTTTAATTCTCTCCATGGTGCATTTTCTCGAATTCCTCCATCTATTAATTTTACGTTATCAATTTCACAAGGTGAAAAAATAACTGGATAACTACAACTTGCTCTGACTGCTTTTCCAATATCTGTAAGGTGATTCTTTATTTTGAGTTGATTCCTTATCATTTTTATGGTATTATTTATAAGAAAGGATTATTGCTATGGAGAAAAATTATTATGAAATATTAGAAGTGGACAAAAATGCATCCCCAGAAATTATAGAAAAAGCTTATAGAACACTTGCTAAAAAATATCATCCTGATTTACAGGATGATATAAACAAAAAAGAATCTGAAGAACTTTTCAAACAAATCAACCAAGCTTATGAAATATTATCAGATCCCAATAGTAGACATCTATATGATGAAAAATTGAATACTAACATTATTTCTTTAGAACAATATGATACATTATATAAACAAAATCAATTATTGAAAAAACAAGTAACTGATTTGCAAACATATGTTAATCAGTTAAACACTTATATAACAAATAATGCCAAACAAAATTATAATAAATTTTCTGAAGAAACTTATCATAATACAAATAATTTTTATTCACACCCATATACAAAATCTAATAAAGAAAAAAAAGGACCATCTACTAATACTTCTGATTCTAATCAATATACACAAAATTTTACTGATGATAACTATACAGATGAATATGAAAAATCTATTGGAGATTATATCAAAGGATTTATATCTATTATAATCGTAATTTTCATATTATTCATTTTGTGGCATATTCCCTTTATACATAATTATTTTGTGGAATTCTATGAAAATAATGAAGTCCTTCAATCTTTGGGCGATATATTAGCAAATATTTTTAATTAATTTACAATAAATTATTTTTTTATATAATTAACAAATAGAGGTATTTATAAATATTTTTTATAAATACCTCTATTTAACTATATTACTTCAAATGAAAGAGTAAACTCATAATTATCTTTTAACTGCATTACAAAATTCCAAGTATATATATATCCAGATCCTCCAGTTCCTTTTGTTTCATCTACATATTTTCCTTCAGATAAATCTGTAAGTTTAACAGTACATGAATATATGTTACCATTTACATCAAAGCTTTCGAAACTCAAATCATTATATCTATACATATTATTTTGCACATATTGTTTAAATTCATCTAAAGTGTTAAAATAATTATTTTTAAAATTATCATCTAATACATTATATGCAGCTTCATAATCTTGATTGTTTATCATTAAGATAAATTTATCAATATTCATTTGTACTTTTGTTTGGTCACTTCCATTATCGTATTCTTGTTTAAATTTATCTGTCATGATTGTATAAGTATCTAATTTTAATGTATATTCCATTGGGTATGTTTCTTCAAAAATATATAAATTTCCAAACTGGTCTTTGCAAACATATTGTTTATATGTGTCATAATCATTAACCAAATATTGTACAAAATTTTCATTTCCAAATGTTTCTTGTTTTTCTTCTCTATATATTTCAAAATTTTCTAAACTGCCAAATCTTTTTTCTTTATATTCTTCATCTAACATTACATATGCTTCTTCTACATTATTATTTAAAGCATTCTTGTAATCTTCCATATGTTTTAAACATATATCATAATCTGTTGTTGTTTTTACATATAATTGGTTATATTCTTTATTTTCTATTTCAAATTCTTCTATATCTACGTTAGTACTATCTTCTATGATTGTATTAAATTGATTTTCATCTAAAAATTGTATACTGTATGTTTGATTTAAAGAATCTTCTTTTAGCAATATATATACATATTCTAATTGTCCATTCATTCTAAGTACACCTTTGATATAGTAAAAAACATTTGCCATTCCCTCTGATTCTGTTATTTTTTTATTATACATATTTTTTGTAGAATAACTATTATAATCTCTATATTTCTCAAAAAAGGTTAGAACATTATCTTTGGTTATTGAATTTTCATTTATATATTCTTCATCCAAAACAAAATATGCTGCTTCTGCATTATTGATATTTTCATTATTCTGAGAAATATGCAAGAAAAAGTTGTCTATCATTTCATCAATTAACATATATGTACCTATTGATTCTTCTTTTTCTAACGGAATTTTTTGTGTTACTGAAATGTCTCTAACAGCTAATGATGCATCCTCTTTTTTATTTTCTGAATAATAGTTGTTTAATAATATAAGGATTAATAACAAAATAATAATTACAAATATTATTATAACCATTTTTAATTTTTTCAAATCATACACCTCACATTATTTAGAATAGTCTGTTCCTCCATTCCATCCCCAGCCTTTCCATCCAAAAGATGCTATCCATGAATCTAGACTTTCTATTCTAATTCCTCCGACATTTGAAGCCACTTGTCCATTTCCTATATAAATTCCTACATGTCCTGCATCTCTGCCACAATCACAATACACTGTAGGATTTGAATATCCGTAAACTGCTGCTCCTAACGGTATATTATTTTGTTCTGTTGATACCATCCATTTATCTGCAGCACTTGATGCACAACAACTTGATATTCTAGATTGTCCTGCTCTTTCATATACGTCTGCCACCCATGCTTGACACATTCCTCCTGCATTTCCTAAAGTATCTTGTGAAGAAGCAATTTCTACAATTTTAGCTTGCATTTCAGTTGCTTCTCCATCATTATAAGAAGTTCCTCCTGTGCATCCAAAGATATTTGTCATATGTTGTTTTACAGCATTTGCCCAATTATCATCACTAGCATATCTACATCCTATTCCCTCTACCGTTGTTGGATCATATCCTTTATCAATTATCCATTGATACCATTGTCCATCAGGAGACACGTAATTTCTAGCTAAACCACTACTAACATCTTCTATTCCTTCAGACATATCTGCAAATTCAAAAGCACTTCCTCCTGGGTCCCAGTCATATGCTCCCCATCCGAAAAAATTACCTTTCTCATTTGCAATGTTGGAAGTTCCATAATAACTTTCATGAATTCCTATACAAAAGATAAACCTAGGGTCCATACCATTTCTTGTGCAAATATCAAAGAAGTTTTCTGCATTTGCTACAAAATATCTTTGATAACATTCCACACATGATCTGCCACTATTTCCTGTAACATTCGGTGGAGTATATGCCTCTACTGCTGCAATAAATTCTTCTTTTGTATAATCTCCCTGCCATAAAACTGACCAAGCTCCTCCTGTATTAGCAAAACTTCCATTTACAAATTCTTCAAAATTAAATTCTTCAACGCCATAGCTGTCTCCTGTTAATAGATATAATAAGTATCTCATCAAGTTTTCATGATTTTGTGTCTTTTCTAGACTTCCTAATAATTCAAATAACATTTCATGTGCATCTACAAGATTGTCCAGTGGACATTGATATCCTATATTAGGAACATTATAACAAACTCTCCTTCCATTCATAATAATATCTAGTTCATCATCTTGAGCAAAATTATCACTATTATCATTTACACTTCCATTTTCCACAAAATATGCATTTACCATTCTTGATATATCTGCTATTCTTCTTCCTGCTTCTGCTTTATCTGTAACATCTGTTGCAGAAACGACTAGCAAATAATTTGCATTTTCTATAGAAACAATTGCTGCATCTTGTAAAATATTCATTTGTTCTCCTGTTTTATTGGCTACTTCACCTTCTGTAATTACTGATGGGATATATTCTATCAATAATTGTCTTTTTAACATTTCCATCATTTTTTCTGAATATTCTTTATTAACACATTTATTTTTATAAATATTTTGCAATAATTTTGATACATTTGCTATGGTTGTATAATTATCGTCACTACCAGCAGATCCAACTTCTATAGGGAATTGTTCTTCAAGATTTGTTCCATTATAATTTTGTCTATCCAAGTATGCATTTACTTTATCGATACCTTCTTCTATATCTCCGTCTCCCAAAGTAGTTAAAAGTGCATTTGCTGCATCATTACTGTCTGTTGTTATCATTCTATCAATGTCTGAGCTAACTGCTGTTTCCTCTATATCTCCATTTTTTACTTCATTATATGCTGTAGCCATAATAAATAATTTTAACCAACCTTCAGATTTTACTTTTCCACTTCCAATTGAAAAACTATTTCGACTACTCTTATCTAAATTTTTTACAGTTACTTGATACTCTCCTGTAGAAATGTTGTCTAAATATTCTTTTACATCTTCTTTTAAGTCATTTATATTTTGAGGTTCTAAAGCCTGTACTATTTCGTCATTTGGTCGTAATGCATATTGAAACCCACTATTTACATTATATTCTATAGGGTCTTTTGCTTGAACAGCTGATGTATCCCCACAGTCATAACATAAATATTTATCTCCTTCAATTGCAACTAATATATTGGTATGTTCAGTATATATAATAATATCCCCTGGTTTTAAATCATTAACAGAGTTAATAATTTCCCAACCTTTTTCATTAGCATAATTAATTAGACTACTTGAGCTTTGAGCACCAATATCTTCATATCCAGCTTTATATAATACCCAACTAACATAAGCACTACAGTCAATAGAACTAATAGATTCAATATTTGGAAATTCTCTATGGCCTGACCCAAATCCATATGTATATCCATTATCTGATAAGTAATCATGACAAGTTTTTGCAACACCAATCAGCCCTTGTCCAGAAATTGTGTTGGTATCTCTCAATATTAAATTAGTAAAATTACTTGTCTTTTCTATAACTTTTGGTTGTCCTTGATTCCATCTTTGTTGTCTAGTTGTAACAATCGTTGTTGACTTTCTGTTACTAATTGTTGACGTTATTTCACTAGTTTCTGTTGTAACTGTTTCTGAGCCCCCCTCAAGTTCTTCTACTTGTGGTTCTCCATCTACATCTCCAGTATCTTCATATGAGAAGTCTGTTATTTGATTTAAAATCCAGGTATTTGCTCTTGATAAAAATACAGTTGTATAATAACTTTCTGAAATATCTGGTTCAGCTCTTGTTTCAATATCATCTTCTATTACAGTTTCTTCATCTGTTTCTAAATCTCTAATAATTCTTTCTAGATGATATGTTTCTGTTTTGTTGATTGTTGTTGTTGTTTTAGATTCTGCAATAGTTATCACAATTCTAGAATCCTTTACTAGATTTACCACTGCTAAAGCAAACTGAGGGTTTTGACTAGTCATTGCTAACGCAATTGTAAATTCAAAGGGCATAGAAAATTTTTCTACCATATTTTTATAATTAATTTTTTCAATTTCAAAACTATTCTGTGATGAATTTTTTACTACATGTACTGTCCAATCTTCTGTATCTATTGTAAAATAATTGTATACTTCACTATTTCCTGCTTCTTGCATTGCATAAAATTCATCATAAGCAATATATTGTAATTCTGTTGTTGAACCATCTATTTTAGCTCTTTCAAAGTATACTGTACCTTGTAGGCCATCTCCACCTAAATATGGATAATTAGTAACAACTTCTGCCTCTAAAAATCTTTCTAGGTATTCTTCATGTCCATTTAATCCTAATGTAGATGCATCAATTCCCATATTTTGTAATCTTTTCTCTGCTTCAGATAGATAATCTTGATTTATCTCTAAATTATCTCCATTAATCTCAACATTATCTAATACATCTTTAAAGGCATCACTAACTTCTTCATAAATTGTCGAAACTGCTCCTAAAAATATAATAGCAATAATTATCACCAAAAGAGAGGCAGCAATAAAAACACGGGTAAGTCTTTTAGAATATTTTTTTACTATATTTTTTAAACCATTATCTTCTGCCATTTCTTGCCTCCTATATTCCAATTTCTACACTTAGTGTTTTTTCTACTCCTTCTTTATGAATATCTGTAAAATGGATTGTGGCATCTTTTCTATTTGTATTATAAATCTTGTTAAATTTAATTGTTAGATTTACTGTGTCTCCTGGTTCTAACTCTAAAAGATTATTCGCTATTTCATGTCCATACCATCCATATCCTATACCTTTTGTATCTCTTATAAATACAGTTTCTGTATTTTCCTTTGTATCAATCACAACTCTTGCATCAGAATTATTTTTTATCTCTACTTCAATTTCCTCATAATCAATATATATTTTTTTATTAAGTACGTTAAATTCAATATCTTCTATACTTTTATTTTTATTAATTTCTGTTTTATTAACAAAATTTTTGATATTTAGCTTTTGGGTTTCTTCTTCAGTTACAATCGTATAATAGTCTTCTATAAATTCATCTTCTACTTTTCCACTAGCCATAATATCTTTTAATATTTTTATTCTGTAAGTAACTACTCCTGAAGTTCCCCATACTTTTGCATCATAAGATTTTCTTTCTGTAAATATATCTTTATAATAATTATTATAAAAATCTTCCACAGTAGGAAATAACTCCTCTTTACAATCATTACTTAGTAAATTATATGCTTCTTCAATTTGACTGTTATTACAAAAATCTATAAATTTCTCTATGGTTTCTATATTTTCCTCAGCTTTTTCCTCTGTCAAATTCGTATCAGAAATGATGGATTGAGAAGGTGCATAAGAAACGTTACGTTCTGTTGTATTGGCTATATTTTGTCTTATTTCTTCTTTTTCTCTTTGGATATTATAATTTGCCAAACGTATTAAAACTAATCCTAATACTACTATTCCAATTATAGTCCATATTTTCTTTTTATTATTTTGGTAAAATAGTCGTAACCTTCTCATACCCATATCCTTTCACTAAGTTTTTTGCATACCTCTAATAACTCTATTAATTGTTCTAATTCTATCTGTACTTACACCATTTTCAGCAAGTCTCTTACCATAATCTTGTAAATCTTTTTCTGTTTTTGCTGTAGAAGCTATTTTAGCATAACTAATTCTTTCCTTAGAAGTTGGATTTTTATCTTCCAAATTCTCTAATTTCATTGCTTTTATAATCATATCGTCATTTGTAACACCATATCGTCTATACTCTATTGCTCGATGCATTGCTTCATCTCTTTCTTCTTTTCCAAAAGCTAGTTCATATTTTTCTCTTGCATCTTTATCCTTTAAGAATTTTTCGTCTAATTTTGCATTTTTTACTGCTGACGCATCATCTCCATAAACTTCGTCTATATATTCATTCTGTAAACTTCTTGCTTTATTTGGTATTTTTGTAGCGCTTACTGCTAAGTTTGTGGCCGTATTTCCTAGTACTCCTCCTGCTACATTACCAACTGCACCTGCTGTTCCAGCATAAGCTACAACATTTGAGACATCCCCTGTAGATATTCCTGCAATTGCTCCCATTGCTCCTAGAGCTACAGTTCCATATGCTCTACCTATCATACCTGGTGCTTTCTTAAGTACACTTACTCCACCTTTTCTCATATATTTTCCTGCAACCTTTGCAATACCTTTCAGTTTTTGTCCTCTAGTACGTGTTGGTATAGTCCTTCTTTGTCCTGTTTGATTTGCTCTTGTTCCACTTCCTTGACCAGTTCTATTTCCTTGACCAGTTCCGGTTCTATTTCCTTGTCCAGTTCCCTGGCCAATTCTGTTTCCTTGTCCTCCATTTAAAGTTGCTGCAATTTGTTCATCACTCCAACCTTGTGCCCTTAACGCTTCTTCTAATTGTTGTCTTGATTTTCTTGTATTAGCATTAGGTGGTCTGTTTCCTTCTTGTGGATTATTACCTTGTGGTAATTCTTGATTTAGATTTCTATTCTCTCCTGTATCTAACCTTGTATTTTCTGTATTTTCTGTATTTTCTGTGTTTTCATCTCCTTGTCCTAATTCTCTGTCTCTATTATTATTTTGTCCGTTATCTCCACCAAAAGTACTAGCCAATAGTTCGTCTCCATTTTCATCTGCTGTTCTAATATCTTGACTTTCTTCCTCTGAATTTTCTTGTTTATTCTTACCTATGTTTCCTAATTTTCCTAATTGATTAATAGCAGTCATAGCCATTGCACCACCAACTGCTCCACCCATAATGGTTCCAGTTGTTGAAGCTTTTTCAAATCCGAAGAAACTACGTAATAGTTTTTCAGCTGGTAATAAAAATCCTATTGCTACAATTGCATACATCATATTGTATTCTGCTAAATCCATTGCAGAGCCAACTAATACTGTATAAATTAGTAAATGGAATGGTTGTAATAATAGGTTAAAAATATATTCTTTTAACCACATATTAAATGCTTGCGCTTGTCCGTCACTTAATTTATCTATTGGATAGGTTAAAGCTACTAATGGTGCAATCATTGTTAAAAATGCCATGTAAACTACCCTTTTTAAATATATTACTATAAACATAACTGTATATATTGTTAGTACAGCATATATGATAACATATCCTGCTTTTTCCCAAGTCATTAATTCATTTCCATTTTCATCTCTAGATTCTAATTGTGTTTGTATTCTAGCTAATCCCATAAGGTTTGTTGGATAATATAAAGTTGAACCATTCATATATCCATAAAGCATATCTTTAAGTTCTCCATCTTCAACTTTATCTATTTCGAAATCTTCAATTTCATATAAAATAACTTTATTTCTTGAGTTTAACATTTCTGTTATATATTCTGTAATATTTAAAGCAAATGCCATTATATAATGCATAAATACTAATATAACAACTGCAACAATCCAATCTGTTATATGTTCTTTATATTTTGCTTTTTCTGTTGCTGTACTACTAATCACAATTCTAATACCAATATACAATAAAACTACCATTAATGCCACAAGAACCAAATTTCTAATCGCTACATACCATCTTGAAATAATCGGTGCTAATTCCTTTGCTGAATTTCGAGTTAACTGTTCCCCTGTTTCAGTATTATTAATGGGATTTCCTTCCATATCTGTAAGTTCCTCATCTTCATATGTTGTTGGATTAATAAAATTGATATGTAAAGCTGGTATTAAATCAGAAAATATTTCTTGAGGAGAAATTTCATATACAGGTAAATAATAATCATCAGGAAGTGTTTTATTGTCTACATATGTAACTACTCCCATAGTAACTCCTCCAACAGCAGCTCCTATTCCTATAGGTACTGCGGCCAATCCTCCTGTTCCAAATATTAAAAGTCCTGTAATAACAGCGCCTGCTCCTACTCCTATTCCTCCTAAAATATTAAGAATATAGTTACCTTCTTCTGAGGTGACATGTATACTACTTGCTCCCATGCCTAGAAGATATTGTTGGCAGACTGCTATTACTCCTTCACATAAAGACGTAATTAAACTCGTAACAGGGGTTAATAATACTCCTCCTGGAATTTCTTCATCTTGATCTGCTATGGTTTCTGCTGCAAAAACTGGCATATAAGGATATAGAAAATTAAATATTATTAAAAATATCAATATGACTATTATCTTTTGCACAATTCCTTTTTTAGTAAAATTATTAATCATTTTTATACTCCTTGTCTTTTTTTGTTCATAGAAACTAATTTGTTTAAATTGGTCTCTACAAATTCAAATTCTTTTTGAGTAGGTGTTATTTGTAATATGGCTGATTCTGAACCAACTTTTAATAAACCTTCTCCTTTGAAACAAGTGACTAAAAATCCTGCTTCTCCTTCACTTAACTTAAATACTTCTTTTAGATATTGTATTTCAGATTTATCTTGTGCTAAAAATAATTTTGTATCAGATGATGTTAATACAGCCTGTGCTTCTGGTTTTTCATAAAAGTCTTGAAATCTTTGTGAAACAACTGCTAATGAAACATTTCTTTTTCTGGCACGTCTCGCCATTGTATTTAAGAAATCTACTGCTTCTGGATATGGTAATAACATCCATGCTTCATCAACAATAACTCTCTTTTGACTTGCTTTTTTTCTGTCCTCACTATTTTTCTTTACAAATTTTTCCCATATCCAAGAAAGTAAAATTTGTTGTGCTAATGGTCTTGCGAATCTTTCTTCCAATTGGGAAATATCCAAATTTATAAAAGGTGCTCCTTCTAATAATTCAAAAGTAGATTGTCCATCAAAATATGCCATTTGTCCATCATATTCTCTTATATATTGTTTCATAACTTT
>CALXZX010000005.1 GCA_944393375.1 uncultured Clostridia bacterium
AAAAGAATGGAAAATGGAACATTTTTTGATGAAGATTATTTCGAATCATTACTTGCAGAAATTAGAGAAATAAGATTATCAGAAAGAAGATTTTACCAAAAAATAACAGATATATATGCAACATCTATCGATTATGATAGTAAATCTCCTACAACAATCAAATTTTTTAAAAAAGTTCAAAATAAGATGCACTATGCAGTAACTCATCAAACAGCAGCAGAGATAATTTATAATAGAGCAGACCATACAAAAGAACATATGAACTTAACTAATTGGAAAAATTCTCCAAATGGTAAAATATTAGAAACAGATGTAGTTATTGCTAAAAATTATTTAAAGAAAGAAGAACTAGAACAATTAGAACTTATCGTTTCAGCTTTCTTAGATTTAGCAGAAGCAAGAGCAAAAAGAAATATTCCAATGACGATGGAAGACTGGGCAAACAGAATAGACAAATATTTATTATCAGATGATAGAGATGTATTAAAAGATGCAGGTAAAATATCTCACGAAATAGCAAAAGAAAAAGCGTTAACAGAATTTGAAAAGTATAGAGTTGTACAAGATAAATTATACCAATCTGACTTTGATAAATTAATGGAAAGTAGTGAAATTTATAGAATATTAAAATAAAAATTGACAGAACGGGTATAACAAGTAATAAAAACGAAAAGAAGTGTTCAATACTAAAGTGAACACTTCCTTTTTTTGTTTTAAGCATCTTTATAATTACCACTTTTTTCTTCTTGCATTTTCACCAGTTGTGTTGTCAATAAATAAACAACTTCTTTATTATAATTATTTAACTTTAAATAGGCTTCTAAAAACTTATCGTCTACTAAATCATTAAAAGAGGAAGCATCATTATCTATTAAATCATCAAAAAGAAAATTAGAACTAATATTTAGTGCTTTACAAAGATTGATGATAGTTGTAGCACTTCCAAAAGCAATACCTCTTTCTAATTGACTAATATATCTGGTTGATAAAGAAAGTTTTTCTGCTAATTTTTCTTGTGTATAGTTTGTTCTAGATCTAGCTAGTTTGATTTTTTTACCAATATTTTTTCTTAAATATTTTTCATTACTATCCATAAACTTTCCTCCATACTAATTTGTACAAAAGTATATCAATTAGAAAAACAAATTAGAACGAACTTATAATTAGAGAAAAAACAAGAATCAAGAACTAACTATTCATGAAAAATTTTAGAAGATAAATAAAAAAATCAAAAAAATATAAAAAAATTTGAAAAAACTATTGCAAAATCAAAAAAGTTATATTAGAATTTAAGTGAAGTGGAGAGAAGTGGTACAAAGTGGTGGAAAAAGGAAATGAGGTGGAAGACCATTGCTAATTGGTGAATATGAGCATTCTCTAGACGCTAAAGGCAGACTGATAATGCCAGTTAAATTAAGACAAGATATGGGAGAAAAGTTCATCATAACAAAAGGGTTAGATGGATGTTTATTTGCTTTTTCACAAGAAGAATGGTTGAACTTTGAAACAAAATTAAAGTTGTTGCCTCTTTCTGACAAAAATGCCAGAAACTTTGTAAGATTTTTCTTATCAGGTGCAACAGAATGTGAGATAGACAAACAAGGAAGATTTTTAATACCAAATAATTTAAGAAATGCAGCAAATCTAGCAAAAGAAGTAGTTATCATTGGTGTTGGGACAAGACTAGAAATATGGGATAAAGGTATTTGGCAAAAATGTGATGAAGACATATCAGCAGATGAAATTGCTGAAAATATGGCGAACTTAGGTATATAACTTGAAAAAGTTTATATAGATACAAAAGACAAATATACAAAAGATAAATGAAAGAATTCACAAAAGATAAAAAACAAAAGAAAAATGTACAAAAGATAAAAATACAAAAGCTTTAAAAAATACAAAAGATAAATTTTTTAAAGTACAAAAGATTCTAAAATACGAATCATAAAATAGAAAGAAACGAAAGCTCAAATATACAAAAGAATTCATAAACAATTTGAAACCCAAAAGAAAAACGACAATATACAAAGATAAAGACAACTGGTAGTTTTCTAATTACCAGTTGTTTAAGCATAATAAAAAATAAGAGGTGTAAAATTGAAATTTGAACATAAACCAGTCTTGCTACAAGAATGTATAGAGGGATTACAGATTAAACCAGATGGAATATATGTAGATGGCACAATGGGAGGAGCAGGACATAGTATAGAAATTGTAAAAAGATTATCAAATAAAGGAAAACTAATTGGCATTGATAGAGATGAAGAAGCTTTAAAAGCTTCAAAAGAAAGGCTATCAGAATATAAAAATGTAACATATATCCATGATAATCATGATAATATGAAAGAAATATTACAAAAACTTGGAATGAATCAGGTAGATGGAATTTTACTAGATTTAGGTGTTTCTTCTTATCAATTAGATGAAAGAAATAGAGGCTTTAGTTATCTAGGGGAAAATGAACTAGATATGAGAATGGATAAAAGTCAAGAGCTAACAGCCAAAAGAGTCGTCAATTACTATTCTGAAAAAGAGTTAGCAAATATCATTTATGAATATGGGGAAGAACGATTCTCAAGACAGATTGCTAAAAATATTTGTAATTACAGGAAAGAAAAGACGATTACAACAACAAAACAATTAGTAGATATTATTGAAAAATCTATTCCTAAATCAAAACAAAATGATGGACATCCAGCCAAAAGGACATTTCAAGCAATTAGAATAGAAGTAAATAATGAAATTAAACCATTATATAACACAGTAAAAGATTGTATTGATTGTTTAAAACCACAAGGAAGATTATGTATTATTACATTTCATTCCTTAGAAGATAGGGCAGTCAAAAATGCTTACATAGAAGCAAAAGGAAAATGCACTTGCCCAAGTGATTTACCATATTGTGTATGTGGAGCAAAAACATTAGGAAAAATCATTACGAAAAAACCAATCATTGCAACCAAAGAAGAACAAGAAGAAAATTCTAGAAGTAAAAGTGCAAAATTAAGAATTTTTGAGAAGATATAAGAAATAAACAAAAGTAAAGAGGAGGTGAGATAACCTATGGCAACAAGATATCAATATGAGACAAGTCCAAGAAAGTTAGAACCAGATATTAAAAAAGAAAAGAAAAGACAAAATATTAAAGTTGTAAAAGACTTGCCAAAACAAGATGTCAAACTATCAAAAGAACAAAAGAAGAAACATAGAAAAGCAACTTTACTAGTAATGGCTATATTTGCTATATTATTTACCATAAGTTATCGAAATACTCAAATTAATGAAAAGTTTAATGAGATACAGAATTTAAGAACAGAGTTATCTTCTTTACAAAAAGAAAATGAACAATTGCAAGTAACGATAGAAAACAGTTTAAATTTAAGTAATATAGAAAAACAAGCAAAAGAAAAATTAGGTATGCAAAAATTAACCAATAAACAAACTGTATATGTAAGTTTACCAAAGAAAGATTATATAGAATCTGCAACAGAAAAAGTAGAGATTAGTGATAATAATAACCAAAATTGGTTTGAAAAATTAGTAGATAAGATTTTTAATAGATAATTGTAATAAAAAGCAGTTATCTATTTTTATTTATTTTAAATATTTCTTGCAGGCATAAAAATAAACACCTCTAATACATATTATTAGAGGTGTTTTTATGAATGAAATCAAACTATCAAGCAAGAAAAAAATGAGGAACGTTCTATTTATATCTTTTTTAATCATCATATGTTTAATTGTGAGAATTGGATATATACAATTAATACAAGGAAAAGAATTGGCTGAACTTGCCTATGAACAACAAACGTTAGATAGAAAGATTAATCCTAAAAGAGGAACCATTTATGATGCAACAGGTAAAAATATATTAGCCGTTAGTAGTACAGTAGAAACAGTTACAGTTAATCCAAGTAATATTTCTGCTGAAAATAAAGAAAAAGTTGCTAAAGCTTTGTCTGATATATTTGAACTGGATTATGAAACTGTATTAAAAAAAGTAAAGAAAAGAAGTTCTATTGAAACAATTGTAAAAAAGGTCGAAAAAGAAAAAACAGATGAATTAAGAAAATGGATAGAAGAAAATAATATTACAAGTGGGATTAATATTGATGAAGATACCAAAAGATATTATCCATATAACAATTTTGCGTCACAAATCATTGGATTTTGTGGAAGTGATAATCAAGGATTAGATGGAATAGAAGCAAAATATGAAGAAGAATTAAAAGGAGAGCAAGGAGCAATACAAAAACATACAGACGCGAAAGGTGGAGAAATTGGAGAAGAAGGAGAAAACTATATACCTGCAGTAGATGGAAATGATTTAGTATTAACCATTGATTTAACCATTCAATCCATAGTAGAAAAATATTTAGAGGAAGCTTGTATAGATAATGTTTGTACTGATGGTGGAAGTATTATTGTTATGAATCCACAAAATGGAGATATTTTGGCCATGGCAAATTATCCAAATTATAACTTAAATGAGCCATATGAACCATATACAGAAGAATTAAAAGCAACATGGGATTCTTTAGAACAAGCAGAAAAAACGACATATTTACAAGCAGTGTGGAGAAATAAAGCGATTGCAGATACATATGAACCAGGTTCTGTGTTTAAGTTAATTACAGCCTCAGCAGCACTAGAAGAAGGAATTACAGATACAGATAATGAAGGAGAATTTTCTTGTACAGGTGGAATTGAAGTAGCAGGGGTTAGAATAAAATGTTGGAGATATTATAGACCACATGGTTCAGAAAGTTTGAGGCAAGCTTTGATGAATTCTTGTAATCCTGTTTTCATAGGATTAGGACAAAAAATAGGTGTGACAAAATATTATGAATATTTGGAAAAATTCAAATTATTACAGACAACGGGAATTGATTTACCAGGGGAAGCAGGAAGTATTTTTTTGGCTAAGGAAAAGGCTGGACCAGTAGAATTAGCAACTATTAGCTTTGGTCAAAGATTTGAAATTACACCTATACAACTAGCAACAGCAGTATCAAGTATTGCCAATGGAGGAACCAGTATAAAGCCAAGAGTGGTAAAACAAATTATTGATAGTGAAACAAAAGAAGTAACAGATATTCCAATAAAAAAAGGAGATACCGTTATTTCAAAAGAAACTTCTGAAAAAGTATTAAGTATGATGGAAAGTGTTGTATCAGAGGGAACTGGTAAAAATGCAAAAGTAGTAGGATATAGAATTGGAGGAAAAACGGGAACTTCAGAAGATGGTGTAAATACCAATAAATATGTAACATCTTTTTGTGGAGTGGCACCAATTGATAATCCACAAGTGGTAGTATTAGTTACTTTATATAATCCAACAGGTGAAGGGGGACATCAAGGAGGAGGTGTAGCAGCACCTGTAGGTGGGCAGATATTTAGTGAAATATTGCCATATTTAGAAGTGAATAAACAAGTATTAGAAGATGGTGAAGAAGAAGTTATTAATCAAATCCAGGTACCAGACGTGATGGGAAAAACATTAGAAGAAGCAAAACAGATTTTAAAAGAGAATAACTTAGAAATGTATTTAGAAAATGAAGAAGTAGATATGGAAAATACCTATGTAAAAAATCAAATTCCAAGTTCAGGAATTACTGTTAATGAACAAAGTAAAGTCGTTGTGGAATATTAAATGAATAAGAATAAGCAGAAGAAATTTCTTTATTTTGATTGCTAAAGATAGGATACCTGATTACAGTTTTTAATTGCTATTTCAGGTGTCCATATTTTGTGCCTTCAAATTGATAAAATATTTAAAGAATATATATTGTTAGTGATATAGAAAAGGAAAAAATTGACTATACAAAATTTAAGATATTGAGTATAAAAATATTGTAAAAAAATATAGAATCATATATAATAAAAAAGATAAATATAATTAACAAAAGAAAGGAAGGAAAAACATTGAAAGTGAAATTAAAAAACAAAAGCAAAGTCATTATTAGTATCATTTTCGTAGTGATATTAGTAGTAGGAATATTATCAATGTATTTAAAAAGTAATACAGAAATTATATCTTTAGCAGGAAATTGGTTAAATGCAATGAATGCTAATGTGGAACAAAGAATAGTAGGAAGTGGATTAGAATCAGCATATATTGAATGGGAAAGTGTTGATGGAGCGACAGGATATAATGTATATATATGTGATGAAGCATCTGGTAACTATGAGCAACTAGATAATGAATTAATAAGAAGATATAAAGATGGAACAGCTTCTTATTGGAGAGCTGATGCTGTTGGTTTAAAAGCAGGAAAATATCATTTTAGAATCGTACCAATCATAAATAATCAAAATGATAGTAGTAAACAATTTGATTCTGATGTTATAAATGTACAAGCACATGATAGAACAGGATTTGCATGGGTAGATGGAGAAACAACAGGTGCATATAATATAGATGGTACATTAAAAGAAAATGCCAATATTATATATGTTACAGAAGAAACTAAAGATACCGTTTCTTTAGAAGTGCAAACAAGTTCAAATGGGAAAACAGAAACAGCACAAGGATTACAAAATATATTGGATTTATATAAAAAAGGATATGATAACACACCACTGGTTATCAGATTTATTGGTAAAGTAACAGATCCAAGTGCATTAGATGGTGGCGATATCGTAATTAGTGGAAGTGGTTCAGACAAAAGAATTAATTGTGGAATTACATTAGAAGGGATTGGAGAAGATGCCACTTTATATGGATATGGTATCAGAATCAAAAATGCAACAAATGTAGAAATTAGAAATATAGCTGTCATGTTAACAGATAGCTCAGAAGGCGATAATGTCGGATTACAACAAGAAAATGACCATATATGGGTTCATAATTGTGATTTCTTTTATGGAGAAGCAGGTAGTGATTCAGACCAAGCAAAAGGGGACGGCGCATTAGATTGTAAAAAATCAACTTATGTAACATTTTCATATAATCATTTTTGGGATTCAGGAAAGAGTAACCTTTTAGGATTAAGTGAAAATACAACAGATGGATTATATATTACATATCATCATAATTGGTATGACCATTCTGATTCAAGACATCCAAGAATTAGATTTTATTCTGCACATGTATATAATAATTATTATGATGGAAACTCAAAATATGGTGTAGGAGCATGTTTAGGTTCATCTGTTTTAGTAGAAGGAAATTACTTTAGAAATTGTAAAAAACCAATGATGATATCAATGCAAGGTTCTGACACAAGTGGAACATTTTCTAAAGAAGATGGAGGAATGATAAAAGCATATAACAATTATATGATAGGACAAGATTCCTATATTCCATATTCACAAGATAATGAAAGTTTTGATGCCTATGAAGTAGCAAGCATAGATGAAACAGTACCAAGTTCAGTAAAATCATTACAAGGAGAAAATACATATAATAATTTTGATACATCAAGTATTATGTACGAATATGAAGCAGATAGCCCAGAAGTAGCAAAACAAAAAGTAGAAACATATGCTGGTCGTTTAAATGGTGGAGATTTTAAATGGGAATTTAATGATTCTGAAGATGATGAATCAGATAAATTAAATACAGAACTAAAACAAGCTTTAGAAAATTATGAAACCAATTTATTATCAGTAGGTGGAAATTCTATAGATTCACCAGAACAACCAGAACCAGAACCTGAACCTGAACCAGAAGAAGTTCCAGTAGAAGGTGTTACACTAAATATACAAAATGTTACATTAAAAATTGGAGAATCAACAACTTTAGAAGCAAGCATAACACCAGATAATGCAACAAATAAGAATGTAACATGGAGTTCAGAAGATAGTGATATAGCAAGTGTGGATAAAGATGGAGAAGTAACAGCAAAAGGAGAAGGAAAAACAACAATAACCGTTACTACAGAAGATGGAGAAAAAACAGCAACATGTGAGGTTACAGTTATAGAAGAACAAAAACCAGAACCAGAACCTGAACCAGAGCCAGATCCAGAACCTGAAGAAATTCCAGTAGAAGGGATTTCACTAAATATACAAAATGTAACTTTGAATATCGGAGAAACAACAACATTAGAAGCAACAATAACACCAGAAAATGCGACAAACAAAAATGTAACATGGACTTCAGAGAATAATGATATAGCAAGTGTAGATAATGGAGTAGTAACAGCTATAAGCGAAGGAACAACCAATATAATAGTAACAACAGATGATGGTGGAAAAAAGGCAACATGTAGTGTTACAGTGCTTCCAAATGAAGAACCAGAGCCTGAACCAGAAGTTATTCCAGTAGAAAATGTGGTATTAAATCAAAATAGTGTAACTTTAAACATTGGAGAAACAACAACATTAAAAGCAACAATAACACCAGATAATGCGACAAATAAAAATGTAACTTGGACTTCTGACAATGAAGATATAGCAAGTGTAAACAATGGAATTGTAACTGCAATAGGACCAGGAAAAACAACCATAACGGTAACTACACAAGATGGCCAAAAAACTGCAGAATGTACGATTACAGTAATAGAACCAGAGCCAGAAGAAATTCACGTAGAAAAAGTAGATTTAAATATGCAAAACATTTCTTTAGAAATTGGAGAAACGGCAACATTAGTAGCAGTTATCACACCAAATGATGCAACAAATAAAAATGTAACATGGACATCTGAAGATGAAAATATAGCAAGTGTAAATAATGGGATTGTAACAGCAATAGGACCAGGAGAAACAACGATAACCGTAACGACAGAAGATGGAGAAAAAACAGCAACATGTAAAATTACGGTTACTGAAGAAGAAGAAGAACTTGTATCAACTATTTCTTATGATTATACAGAACTAACCAATCAAAATGTTACAGCAACTATTACATTTAATAGAGATGATGTAACCATAACCAATAATGATGGAAGTAATGAATATGTTTTTGAAGAAAATGGGACATTTACATTTGAATATATAGATAGTGAAGGAAATCGCTCTCAAAATATAGCTAGAGTTACTTGGATAGATAAAGAAGGACCACAAATTAATATCAATTATGAAACGATAAATAATGGAAAAGTAGTACAAGTAACCATACAAGCAAATGAAGAATTAAAACCATTAGAAGGATGGACATTATCAGAAGATAGATTGTCAATTAGTAAGACATTTGATGAAAACCAAACAGAAACTATCCAATTAAGTGATTTAGCAGGAAATATCGTTGAAGCAACTATAAATGTACAAAATATAGAACAACCAGGAGATGAAAATCAAAATAATAATAGTACAACAAATACCATTACAGGGAATACAAATAACTATAAAGATGATACAGTAGCAAATACTATTTTACCAAGTGCAGGACTTTCAATGATTATAAAAGCTCTTATTGGAATCGTATTATTGGGAAGTATTGGATTTTATATCCGTTATAGATATCTGAAAAATATAATAAGATAATAAACTAGCAACATAAAAATATTTTATTTTTTATGTTGCTTAATTTTTATATAAAAAATGGATTGAAATTATCAATTTTTAAAGGTAAAAAAATATAAAAACTCTATACAAAAAATAAATTTCGTTATATAATATGAGGGATTAAATGGAATAATTTGCATATAATTAAGTATTCATAATCGAAAGGATTGAAAGAAATGAATTTGAAACAAATATTAGTGGGATTAGAAAATTTAAAAATAAAAGGAGAACTAGATATTGAAATATCTGGAATTCAAAATAATTCAAAAAATGTAAATAAAGGAGACTTATTTGTAGCCATACAAGGTTTTTCAACAGATGGTCATCAATATGTGGAAAATGCGATAGAAAATGGTGCAGTAGCCATCATGATACAAGAAGGTTGTAATCTAAAAGGAGCAAACATACCAGACAATGTAACGGTTATCATGGCAAAAGATACAAGAGAGGGATTAGCGATTGTATCAGATAATTTTTATAATCATCCATCAAGAAAATTTAAATTAATTGGTGTTACAGGAACAAAAGGAAAAACAACAACAACTTTTATGATAAAAGAAATATTTGAAAAAGCAGGAAAAAAAGTAGGGTTAATTGGAACAATTGCAACATATATTAATGGAAAAAAAGTAAAAGATAGTGATAGAACAACACCAGAAAGTTTAGAATTACAACAAACATTTGATGAAATGGTAAAACAAGGTGTTGAAGTGGTTGTTATGGAAGTTTCATCACAAAGTTTAAAATTAAACAGAGTAGAAGGATGTAATTTTGATATTGTTGTATTTACAAACTTTTCAGAAGACCATATCAGTCCAAAAGAACACCCAGACATGGAGGATTATTTTAATTCAAAATTAAAGCTATTTAAAATGTGTAGAACAGGAATCACAAATGCAGATGATTTACATGGAGCAAAAATACCAAGATTATTCCCAGATAGTAATATCACAACATATGGAATTGATAATTATGCAAATCTTTTAGCAAAAGATATCACCATTACAAATTCTTATGTAGATTTTAAAGTAAAATTAAAAGATAAAAATGAAAGAGTAAAAACAGGAATACCTGGAAGGTTTAGTGTATATAATTCATTAGCGGCTATTTGTGTTGCACAAAAATTTGGAATTGCTCCTGAGCCTATAAAAGAAGCTTTGGCAGAGGTAAGAGTACCAGGAAGATCTGAATTAGTGGATAATAAAAGAGAAATACCAATTATGATAGATTATGCACATTCACCAGAAAGTCTAGAAAATATATTACAAGCAACAAAAAGTTATACAAGAGGAAAAGTCATATCTGTATTTGGTTGTGGTGGAGATAGAGATGCTGGTAAAAGACCAATTATGGGAGAGATATCAGGAAGAATTGCAGACTTTACAATTATTACATCTGATAATCCAAGAACAGAAGACCCTAAAAAAATAGTAGACCAAATAGAAGAAGGCATGAAAAAAACAAATGGAAAATACAAAGTGATTGTGGATAGAACAGAAGCCATAAAAGAAGCTATCAAAATGGCAACAAAACGTGACATTGTTATTTTAGCAGGAAAAGGACATGAGCCATATCAAGAAATTAATGGAGAAAAATATCCATTTGATGAGAGAGTGATTGTTAGAGATATCATAGATGAATTAGAAAATGGAACAAAGAATAAGAAAAAATAAAACGAAAGAAAGGTTGGATTAAATTGATATTCGAGGCAAAAGTATTGATAATCGCATTTATTATAGCGATTATCATGGGATTTATCATTATACCAATATTAAAGAAAAGAAAAGTAGGGCAAATAGAGAGGGACGATGGACCACAATCTCATTTGAAAAAACAAGGAACTCCAACAATGGGAGGAATTATTATCATTATTACCATGACTTTGGTGGTAATAGGAACATATATATATTTATCAATGATTGGAGAAACAGATGTAGCTCATAAATTGTTACCAATATTGTTATTGACGATTGGATTTGGCTTGATTGGATTTATAGATGATTTTAAAAAATTAGTATTAAAAAATACAGAAGGTTTAAAACCAAGTTATAAAATGATTGGATTACTGATTATTTCAGTAGCATATGTCATCTATTTAGTATACGGATTACAAATTGAAACACAAACATATATACCAATTATAAAAACATATATTGATATGCCTGTTTTTATATATATTCCATTTGCAATTATCGTTATATTAGGAGCGACAAATGCAGTTAATTTAACAGATGGAATTGATGGATTATCATCTAGTGTATGTGCGATTATAATTACTACTTTGGCCATTATAGGAATTAGTTTACAATTATATGAAGTATCTATATTTGCAAGTATTGTAATAGGTGCAGTTTTAGGATTTTTAATGTTTAATATTCATCCAGCAAAAGTATTTATGGGAGATACAGGATCTCTTATGCTAGGAGGCGTTATATCAGGATTAGCACTATACCTAGAAATGCCATTATTATTACTTGTAATTGCATTAATACCAGTATTGGAAACTATATCTGTTATGATACAAGTGGCATACTTTAAAAAGACAGGAAAAAGATTTTTCAAAATGGCACCATTACATCACCACTTTGAATTATCAGGTTGGAAAGAAAATAAAGTAGTTGTTGTATTTAGTATAGCAACATTATTATTATGTATTATTGGACTAAAGATAATATAAGGAAAGCATGCATCACGAAATCAAAGATGATTTTTTCTATACAATAAAGAAAAGGACAAAAGAAAAGGTCGAAAAAAAGATTCTTTTCCAAAAGATTAAGGAATTTTAATCATGTGGCTTTTTTTCTTGAGAAAGGAATGATAAAAAAGAATGGTAAAAAAGAAAGGTAAGAGTTTTTCAAGCTTTCTAAAAAACCCAATTGATTTTACATTATTGATAACGATATTATTATTGTTATCAATAGGACTAATTATGGTACTTTCAGCAAGTTCCCCATCAGCACTTTCTGAAAGTGGAAATAGTTACGCATATTTTTTTAGACAGGCAATTTTTGCAGTAGCTGGATTGTTTATGATGTGGGTAATTTCTAACATTGATTATCGATTTTATCAGAAATATTCTAAATTAGCATATATAATAGCATTTTTATTGCTATTAGCAGTACCACTTATAGGTAGAGAAGTAAATGGTGCAAAAAGATGGATATATATTACAGAATCACTTTCATTTCAACCATCTGAAATTGTAAAATTATTAATGATATTATTTTATGCAGGAATATTGGTGAAAAATAGAGATGAATTAAATAAATACGGAAAAGGTTTTTTAAAACATATCGTGATTTTAGCACCAATTATTGTTTTATTATTAATACAACCACATTTTAGTGCTTCAATAGTAATTATTGGAATTGTAGCAATTATGATGATTATAGCAGGATGTAAATTCTGGCATTTTCTTGTATCGGGTTTAGTGGTTGGAGTGCCTGGAATTATAGCATTAATTTTTCTAGAACCTTATAGATTGCAAAGAGTTATTACATTCTTAAATCCATGGAGTGATCCAACAGGAGATGGGTGGCAGGTAATACAAAGTTTATATGCTATTGGTTCAGGAGGATTATTTGGAGCCGGATTAGGAGAAAGCAAGCAAAAGTATTTATACATTCCAGAACCACATAATGACTTTATTTTTTCAATACTAGCAGAAGAATTAGGTTTTATAGGATGTGCAGTTGTTATTATATTATTTGCTATATTTATATGGAGAGGAATTTTAATTGCCATGAAATCTCCAGATATGTTTGGTAGTTTAATTGCTATAGGAATTACAGCACAAATTGCTATTCAAGTAATTATCAATATTGCCGTTGTTACTTCATCAATGCCGGCAACAGGAATGCCATTGCCATTCTTTAGTTATGGAGGTACATCATTATTTATATTACTCTGTGAGATGGGAGTGCTCTTAAATATTTCAAAAGCAGGGGCGAAGAAGGATTAAGGTGTATGTCTTTAATCCTTATTTTGTAATAAAGGAGAGAAAAAAATGAAAGTAGTTATTGCAGCAGCAGGAACAGCAGGTCATATCAATCCAGGATTAGCCATAGCAAAAAAAATACAAGAAGAAGAAAAAGATTCTAAAATTATTTTTATAGGAACAACAAGAGGATTAGAAAATGATTTGGTTCCAAGAGCAGGATATGAATTAAAAACGATTGATGCATATGGATTAAGTAAAAAAATATCTATTGAAAATATAAAAAAGATGATAAAAACATTAAAAGGGTTTGGAGAGGCAAAAAAAATATTAAAAGAAATCAATCCGGATATTGTTATAGGAACTGGAGGATATATTTGTGGTGCAACTATATTAGCAGCACATCGATTGAAAATTCCAACAGTATTACATGAAAGTAATGCTTTCCCAGGAAAAGCAGTAAAAATGTTAGCTAAAAAAACAGATAAGATTTTAGTATCTTTTGAGGACGCAATAGAAAGAATAAAACATGCAAAAAAAATTGTATATACAGGAACACCTGTAAAAATAAAGAAACAAAATTATACAGAAGAACAAAAAGAGGAAATGATAAAAAAAGTTGGATTAAATAATCAAATGCCAATTGCTTTAGTTTTTGGTGGAAGTCAAGGTGCAAGAAGAATTAATCAAGCAATCATGGAGATTATAAAATCAGGGTTGAATGAAAAGTACCAAATGATTTGGGCGACAGGACCAAAACAGTATGATATTGTAAAAGAAGAACTAGAAAATCATCATAAAAATATAAACCATATAAAAAATATGAAAATTCTTCCATATATATATAATATGGAAGAAATAATGAATATTGTAGATGTAATCGTGGCAAGAAGTGGTGCCATGACGATTACAGAAATTGCAAATTTAGGAAAACCATCTGTATTAGTCCCATTACCAAATGTGAGTCATGATCATCAATTATATAATGCAAAAGTATTACAAAATATTGGAGCAGCAGATATTATATTAGACAATGAATTAACTGGAGAAAAATTAAATACGAATATAGAAAAAATTGTATTAGATGGCCACAAATGTAAAGATATGGGAGAAAAGGCATTAACTGTTGCAACTGATGATGTGGAAAATAAAATATATGCACAAATTATAGAAACTATAAAAGAAAGAAATAAATGAGAGGGAAAAGAATGTTTAGGAGTATTCAATTTAAAATAATTGTTGTATTTTTTTTAATAGGCATTATTGTGATTACAGGATTAGGTCTTGTATATATACAATCAATCAACCATTTAGAAATGAATCTTAGTAATAAAGAAATTGGAAATATAGAGGAATTAGCCCAATATATTGAACAAATGCAAAATACAAATATTACTGCATTAATTGTAGCAGGTGTTGTGTTTTTGATAGGTGGGATTTTGATAGCAATTGTTTTGTCTAGATTTGTTATTTATCCAATTAATAAATTAATAAAAAGTGCAGAAAAGATAACAGAAGAAGAAAAGAAAAAAGATAAAACAAATTCGCCAAAAGAAGATGTCAAAAAGTCAAAAAACAAAAAAGATATGGTGAATATAGAAGATGTATTAGGTGCTATGACAACAGAATTAAAGGAAAAGTTGAGTGAAGTTTCTACACAAAAAAATCAAATAGAAACGATTCTTTTACATATGACAGATGGAATTATTGCATTTAATATGGAAGGAGAAATTATTTTAATTAATCCAGCAGCAAAAAAATTCTTGAGTATTAGACCAGAAGATATCACTTTTGATGATATTTTTGCAAAATTTAAATTGGGAATCAACATGGAAAAAATTATTTATCTAGAAAATTGGACATCAACAGAACAAAGAATTCAGGTCGAAGATAAATACATGAATGTATTTTTTGCACCTTTTAAAAATGAATCAGATAGGCCTAATGGTGTCATAGCGGTTATCCAAGATATAACAGAACATGTAAAATTAGATAATATGCAAAAAGAATTTGTGGCAGATGTATCACATGAATTAAAAACACCAATTACATCTATTATGGGGTATGCAGATACTTTATTAGAAGGAGAATATGATAAAGAAACACAGGACAAGTTTTTAAATGTCATTGCTTCAGAAGCAAGAAGAATGGCAAGACTTGTTACAGACTTATTAACTTTATCAAGATATGATAATAATAAAAATAGAGTGAAAAAAGTATCATTTGATTTAGGTGAACTAGTAAAAAAATGTCAAGACAAATTAGCTATTGAAATTAAAAAGAAAAATCATACAGTAAATTCTTTTGTAACTGCAGATGTTCCACCAGTTTATGCAGATAAAGATGATATTGAGAGAGTGATTTTAAATATTCTAACAAATAGTATTAAATATACACCAGAAGGTGGAGAAATTAAAATATATGTAGGATTTGTGTATAATGATGCTTATATAAAAATCTTTGATAATGGAATTGGAATACCAGAAGAAGATTTATCTAGAATATTTGAAAGATTTTACCGAGTGGATAAAGCTCGTACAAGAGAAATGGGAGGAACTGGTTTAGGATTATCTATTGCCAAAGAAATATTAGATAAAAATGGAGGAAGTATTGATATCAAAAGTACAGTAGGACAAGGTACAGAAGTTGTTATTCGAATTCCAACTAAAGATTAAAGAGTTTCTGTTCAGTGTTCACTTCCTCGAAGGTATATATATTATATTTTTCGCTATCCCAACACGTTACATACTCTAACTAAAACAGCTCCCACGGGACTGTCGCTGATTTAATAAGAGTATGTAACGTGTCGGTCCCCACGAAACTCGCTTAAAATATAATATATATACCTTCGAGGAAGTGAATATTGAACAGAAACATTAAGAATGAGAAATTATAAAAAAATACTAATTAGAATTGAAAAATAAAAAGAATTCATGTATAATAAATTAGATTTTTTAAAGTTAAAGGAGAGAGAAAGTTGAATCCAAAGATAAAAGAGATATTAGAATGGGTATATTGTATTATTATAGCAATTGTATTGGCACTATTATTTAGATATTTTATCGGAACTCCAACAATTGTACAACAAGTTTCTATGTATCCAACCTTAGAACAAGATCAAAGATTGTGGTTAAATAGATGGTCTAGAACTACGAAAACTTTACCAGAAAGAGGAAAAATCATTACATTTGAAGCACCAACAAAAAAATTCTATACAAGTTCAGAAATCGATACAGACAATCCAATTGCTCAATATGAAAATGAACCAACCAATATATTTGGAAAATTTGTAAAATATGTATTAGAAATTGGAAAAGAAAGTTATATAAAAAGAGTGATAGCACTTCCAGGAGAACATGTAGAAATAAAAGAAGGAAAAGTATATATAAATGGAGAAGAATTAGACGAGCCATATTTACAAGATGGAGTAGTAACAGATGTGGAAGGTACAGGTTTTTCAGATTTTGTTGTTCCAGAAAATAGCGTATTTGCAATGGGAGATAATAGAACACATAGTACAGATTGTAGAGCATTTGGTTGTATACCATTAGAAAAGATAGAAAGTACAGTAGCCATAAGAATTTGGCCATTAAACAAATGGGGACATGTAGATTAAAAGATAGAGATTATTTAGGTCTCTATTTTTTATTGTCTTAGATGACAAGGTTGTGGGGGACTAGGTCTGCAATCTTTAATTGCTATGTCGGGTCAGGTTCCTATTTGTTTAGTTCTGGTTGAAAATAAGACAAATTTATGGTATAATAAAAAGAGTTTTAATAAAGGAGAGGTGATAGATATGACACCATCTGAATATAGAAAAGAACTAGCAAAAGAAACAAAAGAAGCAAGGGCAAAAGGTATAGGAATATCAACAGGAGATTTAGAAAAGGCAATAAAATATGCTCATGCTGGTGCAAAGGTAGGAAGCATGGCAGATAAATTGAAATCTGAAAAAGGCGTTTATGGTAGAAAAGAGGATGGTAGATAATCATAGGATTATCTATCTTTTTTATTGAAAAATCAATTGTTTTAGTATATAATAATAGAGGTTAAGAAAAAAGGAGCGAAATCTTTGATGTTTGATGAGATTATTGGGAATGAACAAATAAAAAAAGAATTAAAAAAATCGATACTTGAAAATAAAGTATCTCATAGCTATATGTTTGTCGGAATAGAAGGAATTGGAAAACAAATGATAGCTAAAGAGTTTGCTCAAATGATATTATGTACAAGTGAACAAGAAAAAGGATGTCATCAATGTAAATCTTGTATTGAATTTATGTCTCATAATCAACCGGATTTCTTGTATTTAGAACCAGATGGCAACAGTATAAAGATTGAACAAATTCGATATTTACAAAGAAAAATACAAGAAAAGCCAATTATTTCTGACAACAAAGTATATATTATCAATGATGCTGATAAAATGACAACTGAAGCACAAAATTGTTTATTAAAAACATTGGAAGAACCACCAGAATATGGTACAATCATATTAATCGGTAGTAATGAAAATGCTTTTTTAAATACGATAAAATCAAGATGTATGAAGATTACATTTCAACCTGTTGAAAACGAATATATAAAACAATATATGGAAAAAACATATGGAATGACCAATATTAGTCAAAATATGTTGGAAGCATTTCAAGGGAGTATTGGAAAAGCAATTTTATTAAAAGATAAAAAAGAACAATATGAGAATATTGAAAGTATGATAGAAAAATTGAATAAAACAGATATGACAGAATTGATGAAATTAGGGGAACCACTATATCAATCTAAAGATGAAATTATGAATATATTAGATTATATAAATATAATCTTATTAAGATTAGCAAAAGAAAATACACAATATGCAAATTGTATAGATATTATAGAAGATACCAAAAAAAGGTTGAATCAAAATGCAAATTATGATATGTGTATAGATAACATGATATTTAATATGTGGGAGGAAGTAAATTGAAAGATATTGTAGGGGTAAGATTTAAAAAATTAGGAAAAATCTATTTCTTTAACCCAAAAAAATGGAGACTAAAAAAGGGAGATAAGGTTATTGTAGAAACAGCACAAGGAGAAGAATTTGGAGAAGTTATGATTCCTAATAGAGCTGTTCCAGAAGATAAAATTGTAGAACCTTTAAAAGTGGTTATCAGAATTGCCAATGGGAAAGATTATAAACGTTTTGACGAATGTAGAGCTTTAGAAAAAAAGGCTTTTGAAGTATGTAAAAAGAAAATTAAAGAACATGGATTAGAAATGACATTAACAGATGTAGAAGTAAAATTCGATAATAGTAAGATTTTATTCTATTTCACAGCAGATGGAAGAATTGATTTTAGGGAATTGGTAAAAGATCTAGCAGCAGTATATAAAACAAGAATAGAACTAAGACAAATTGGTGTAAGAGATGAAGTTAGAAAAATTGGTGGAAATGGTGTATGTGGTAGAGAATTATGTTGTTGTACATTTTTAAATGATTTTGAAGCTGTATCTATCAAAATGGCAAAGGAACAAAATATTTCTTTGAATCCTTCAAAAATATCTGGAAATTGTGGAAGATTAATGTGTTGCTTAAAATATGAAAGTGAAGTTTATGAAGAAAAATTGAAAAAATTACCACATATAGGAGCTATTGTAAAAACAGAAGAAGGGGAAGGAGAAGTAGATTCTATTGAAACCTTAAAAGAAAGAGTCAGAGTAAAGATTAAAGATGGAGATACCTTTATATATAGAAGATATGATGTAAAAGATATTCAAGTCATTAAAGATGCTGAAAAAGAAAGATTAGACCAAGAAGAAATCGAACATCAAAAAGAATTAGAAGAATTAGAAAAGTTAGAAAAAGAAGAAGAAGGCATGAGAGAAGAATAAAAACACAAGAACAATAGAGAAACAAGAAATTAAAGGAGGTGAATATAATGGCATATAAAATAACAGATAAATGTATATCATGTGGAGCTTGTGCTGCTGAATGTCCAGTTCAATGTATATCACAAGGAGATGATAAATTCGTAATTGATCAATCTGCTTGTATAAGCTGTGGAACTTGCGCAGGTGTTTGCCCAGTAGAAGCACCAGAAGAAGAATAAGGATAAAAGGGGATTTTGGGGACGGACTCAAATTTCCCTTTTTTATTAAAAGGAGGAGTAAAAATACCCAGAAAAGAAAGAACACTACATATATCATCATATTATCATATAATGATACAGGGAATAAATAAATTAAATATTTTTAAAACGAATATAGAAAAAAATACATATCTAAAATATTTGAATGAGGAAAAGAAAAAATATGATATTAAAATTTTAGCGTATGTGATAATGGATAATCATATGCATTTGTTAATATATGATGAAAAAGAAAAAAATGTTTCAAAATGGATGCAAATTGTTAATACGAAATATGCCAAATTTTATAATAAAGAGCATGATAGAGTGGGGTATGTATATAGAGACAGGTTTAAAAGTAAGCCGATTTGGGATAGAACATATTTATATAATGTACTTGCATATATACATTTCAATCCCATAGAAGCAGGAATAAGTAAGGAGTTAAGTCAATATACCTTTTCTTCATATAATGATTATGTATATAATCGAAAATCTAGAGAAGAAGTTATATTATTATTTAGTAATGAAGATTATCAATCTTTATATAATTTAATTCATGAAAAATATTATAAGAAAATGTTATTAAAATCGAATAGGTCTCCAGAAAATATATTACAAAATTATTTGGATGGTAAAACAGTAAAAGAAATAAAAAGAAACAAAGAATTAATTGCTAAAATAGTTATAGAAATAAAAAGGGAATATAACTTAAGAGAGTATCAAATAGCCAAAATTTTGTCAATTGGAAAAAACAGAATAAATCAACTAAAACGAGAAGGATTTATAAAAGAAGATTAAACAAGTGGATTACCAAATACAAATCTAGAAATTAAAAGACCAAAAAGGGAAAAATGAGTCCGTCCCCAAAATCCCTTAAAATTAAATATTAGTAAAAGGAGAAATAGAAATGGAAACATTAATTGTATCAGGTGGAGATATCAATATTGAAGAATTAAAAATATATTGTGAAAAACATGTACGGACAAAATATAATTGCTGGAGATAAAGGATTAGAGGCTTTATATCAATTGAAAATGATACCAAATCATGTAGTAGGAGATTTTGATTCTGTTTCTTCCGAAATTTTAGAATTTTATAAAAAACAACCTCAAATTATTTTTCATACATATCGTGCTGAAAAAGATAATACAGATACAGATATTGCTTTAAAGTTAGCGATTCAATTAAAAAGTTCTAAGATTACTATGCTAGGAGCATTAGGAAAGAGAATGGATCATGCACTTGCCAATATTCATATATTAAAAGATGCATTAGAAGCCAATATTCCTTGTCAAATTCTAGATGAATATAATCGAATTTATCTAATAAACAAAGAAATAGTTTTAGAAAAAGATAAAGTTTATGGAAAATATATATCATTAATTCCTTTGACGAGTACAGTAGAAGAACTAACTTTAACTGGTTTTAAATATCCTTTAAATCATTATACATTGACAATAGGAACCAGTTTAGGAATTAGTAATGAAATGATAGAAGATAGGGCACATGTAAAAATGGAAAAGGGAATTTTGATTGTAGTAGAAAGTAAAGATTAAAAAGAAAATGAGTAGTGATTTGAAAAAAACTCCTCAAGAAGTAATAAGTAAATCTTCTTGAGGAATTTTTTTTCTAAATGATAACACAAAAAGGGAATTTTGAGTCCGTCCCCAAAATCCCTTTTTTATTATTTATTTTTATTTGTGATTTCTTCTAAATCTAATAATTCTTGCCATCTTTCATCAACAATTTTTTGGAAGTCTTCAATCATCCATTCATTTCCAGGTTTAAACATATGTCTAAATCTTTTTTGTGGTTTTAAGAATTCTTCAATTGGTAATTTTTTAGCTGGTTTATATGAAATATGATATACACCATTTACAACTTCATATAATGGCCAATAGCATGTTTCAACAGCAAGTTTATTGATTTTCATTAAATCTTCTGTTGGATATCCCCATCCTCTAGGACATGGTGACATGACATTTAAAAATGCTGGACCTTCTGTATAAATGGCTTTTTCAGCTTTTTCATATAAATCTTTAAAATTCATATATGCAATGGTTTGAGCAACATAAGGAATATGATGTCCTACCATGATTTTACTTAAATCTTTTCTACATTGTGTTTTTCCAGGAATAACGGTTCCAGCAGGTGAGGTAGTGGTATCTGCATATTTAGGTGTTGCAGAAGAACGTTGAATACCTGTATTCATGTATGCACCATTATCATAACATACATATACCATATCATGTCCTCTTTCCATAGCTCCTGATAATGATTGTAAACCAATATCATATGTTCCACCATCTCCACCAAAGGCGATGAATTTTGTATCACCATCAGCTGGTAATTTTCCTTGTTTTTTCATAGAAACATAAGCTGCTTCTGCTCCTGCAAGTGTAGCACCTGCACATTCAAAAGCTGTATGTATAAATGAATCTGTCCAAGCAGTATATGGATAGATAAAAGTAGAAACTTCCATACATCCAGTAGCATTGGCAACAACTGCATGGTCTTCTGGTTTTAAAGCTCTCATAATATGTCTTGCAACAGGAGGAGCTCCACAACCAGCACACATTCTGTGTCCAGAAGTAAATCTTGAAGGTTTATTCGCAACGATTTCTTTTACATTATAAGGCATTATTTGTCACCTTCCTTTCTTAATCCTAAATAACGATAAGGATTATCTATTTTTCCAGTTTTTACGATTTCTGATAAATCTGTATATACACTTTCGATGTCATCAGCTTTTGTATCTCTACCACCAATACCATATACATAATTTACTGCAGGTACATGAATATTGTTTACATACATAGCAGATGTAACATCTTCAAATAAAGCACCACCAGCAGCATTTAAAGAATCTGCTTTATCTAATACGGCAATTGCTTTTAGATGTGATAATGCTTTCGCAATTTCTTCTACTGGGAATGGTCTAAATACACGAAGTTTTAATAAACCTGCTTTTACACCTTGTTCTCTTAATTTATCAACAACAAATTTGGTTGTACCAGCTGTTGAGTTCATACAAACAATGGCGATTCCTGCATCATCTAATTTATATTCTTCAAAAAGACCATATTTTCTACCAGTCATTTTTTCAAAATCTTTTGCTACATCTAAAATAACTTGTTTTGCATTTTTCATAGCTTCTGCTTGTTGTGCTTTATGTTCAAATAAATAGCTTTGCAAATCTAATGGACCAACAGCAATTGGTTCATTTTTATTTAATAAATAATGTTCTGGTTTATATGTTCCGACAAATTCTTTTACTTTGTCGTCTTCAACAAGTTCTATATTTTCAATAGAATGAGAAGTAATAAATCCATCTTGGCAAACCATTAATGGAAGCATAACATTTTTATTCTCTGCAATTTTATGTGCCATTAAAAGGTTATCATAAGCTTCTTGGTTGTTTTCTGAGAATAACATAATCCAACCAGCATCTCTAACACCCATAGCATCTGAATGATCATTATGAATGTTTAAAGGTCCTGATACAGCTCTGTTTACTAAAGACATAACGATAGGTAAACGTAAGCTAGAAGCAATATAGATCATTTCCCACATTAAAGATAAGCCATTGGCAGATGTAGCTGTCATAGCTCTTGCTCCTGCTGCTTCTGCACCAATACAAGCGCTCATAGCACTGTGTTCACTTTCAACAGCAACAAATTCAGTATCTACAAGACCATTATCAACAAAAGTTGAAAAGTATTGTGGAATTTCTGTTGAAGGTGTAATAGGGAAGGCTGCGACAACATCTGGATTAATTTGTTTCATAGCAGTTGCTGCTGCTTCATTACCACTTAATCTTTCTCTAATACTCATATTATTCAACACCTTCCTCTCTCATTTCAATAGCACCGAAAGGACATACTTTGGCACATACACCGCAACCTTTACAGTAATCATAATTGAAATCTTTTCTTTTTAAATCTTCTTTTCCTACTGGAATAGCATCTTCTGGGCAAACAGGAAAGCATAAACCACATTGTTTACATTTATCAGATAGAAATACAGGGTAAGAACTTCTCCAGTCACCTGTTTTAAAATCTCTTGCATTTCCAGCAGTATAAATATCACCACCAGGAGTTAATTTCTCCATAGGTGTGTTTGCATTTATATCTGTCATAATCATTCACATTCCTTTCATAATTATTGAACTTTCTTAACTTCTTTTAAAGCCATTTCTAATGCTTTCATATTTCCGTCTATCACTTCAGGTTTCTTAGCAAATTTATGTTTAAAAGAACCTTTCATATCTTCTAATAATTCATCATCAGTCATAATTTTACTTACTTTTACAATGGCTGCTAGCATAGGTGTATTTGGAAAATACTTTCCTAAAGCCTCCTCTGAGATTTTTCTAGCATCGATTGTGTAAACTTCTCCAGAATATCCTTTTAACGCTTTTTTTAGATATTCAGCAGATTTTGTTGTGTTAATAACAATAGCTCCTGTTTCTTTTAAACCAGAAGTAACATCAACTGATTCTAAAAGCGTGTCATCGACAACTACCACATAATCTGGTTCATAAATATTACTATGAATTGTGATAGGTGTTTTGCTAATTCTGTTGTATGCAGTGATAGGGGCACCCATTCTTTCAGGACCATATTCAGGAAATCCTTGAATATATTTGCCAGTATTAAAAGCTGCATCAGCTAGTAATAAAGATGCTGTTTTGGCACCTTGACCACCTCTACCATGCCATCTAATTTCTATCATGTTATCCATTCTTAATTGCCTCCTTTTATTAAAATTTTACGACTTTAGTATATGCCTAAATGGTCTTAATGTCAATACATTTGACTAAAAGGACAGATGAAAAAAATTTAAAGAAATTACTTGTATAATAGCAATAAGTGTGATATAAATATAAGTATAAAAATAAAGCTAAGGAAGAAAGGCGGAGTTTTTGTGGAAGAAGAAATAGATAGAGATCAAAAAACAATTTTAATTGTTGATGATGAACAACCAATAAGGGAAATATTAGTATATAATTTGAAAAAAGAAGGATATAATGTCATTGAAGCAAGTGATGGTGTAACAGCACTAAATATTGCTTTAGAACAATACCCAGATTTAATTTTGCTAGATATCATGCTTCCAAAAATGGATGGGTTGTCTGTATGTAAAAGAATAAAAAATTCATATAATGTACCAATTTTGATGCTAACAGCAAAAGATAGTGAAATTGATAAAATATTGGGATTAGAATTAGGTGCAGATGACTATATTACAAAACCATTTAGTGTTAGAGAATTAATTGCAAGGGTAAAAGCAAATTTAAGAAAAGTAGAAAATATGTCTATGTCAAGAATAGATAATGACAATTCAAAAAAGAAAGAAAATAAAATTATTGTTAATGATTTAGAACTAGACTTAGACAAATTTGAGGTGAAAATCAGAGGAGAAGTTATTGATTTAACAGTAAGAGAATTTGAGGTTATTAAATTTTTAGCATCACAACCTGGACAAGTAGTTACAAGAGAAACATTATTAGAGAAAGTTTGGGGATATGAATATTATGGGGATATTAGAACAGTAGATGTAACTGTAAGAAGAATTAGAGAGAAAATTGAAAAAGATACATCATCACCAAAAATATTAATAACGAAAAGAGGAGTCGGATATTATATAGCTTCTAAATAAAGAAATTTAAGGAAAACCTGGAAATATCCATGTTTTCCTTTTTTATTGAATAGAAAAAGCAATTTTTTACGTCGACAAATTTTTACACTTCTTCGAGAACTTAAAAAAATATATAGTTAAATTAGAAAAGTAGAGAAAAAGTTTTCATGAAGTGGGATTTGTCCTGGGTATCTGGTTATAATTTTTAATTAATAAATGAAATAATTGGAATAAAAGGAAGGAATAAAAAATGGATAGAACAAAAACAAGAAAAGTTATGGTAGGAGATGTACAAATAGGTGGACAAAACAAAGTGGTTATTCAATCTATGTGTAATACCAAAACAAAAGATGTAAAGGCAACTGTAAAGCAAATATTAGATTTAGAAAAAGTAGGATGTGAAATTATTAGAGTAGCAGCATTAGATATGGAAGATGCGAAAGCGATAAAAGAAATAAAAAAGCAAATTCATATTCCAATTGTTGCAGACATACATTTTGATTATAAAATAGCATTAGAAGCTATAAAAGCAGGAGTCGATAAAGTTAGAATTAATCCAGGAAATATTGGAAGTGAAGAAAAAGTAAAAGCAGTTGTAGACCAATGTAAAGAACACCATATTCCTATTAGAATAGGTGTGAATGCAGGTTCTTTAGAAAAAGATTTGTTGGAACAATATGGAAAGCCAACAGCGAAGGCAATGGTTGAAAGTGCAAGAAGACATATAGAAATATTAGAAAAATTAGATTTTAAAGATTATTTAATTTCACTAAAGGCATCAAATTTAGATTTATGTATAGAAAGTTATGAAGAAGCAGCAAAAACTTTTGATTGTCCATTACATTTAGGAATTACAGAAAGTGGAACAGAATTCAGTGGAACGGTGAAATCTAGTATTGGATTAGGATATATGCTAAGAAATGGAATAGGAGATACTATAAGGGTTTCTCTTTCAGAAGACCCAATAAAAGAGATTAAAGTAGCAAAAGAAATATTAAAAGATTGTAATTTATATCATAAAGTACCAACATTGGTAGCTTGTCCGACTTGTGGAAGAACACAAATTGATTTAATTCCAATAGCTAAAGAAGTAGAAGCGTTTTTAAGTACGATAGAATCAGATATCACAGTAGCTGTCATGGGATGTGCAGTAAATGGACCAGGAGAAGCAAGAGAAGCAGATATAGGAATAGCAGGTGGTGTGAAAGAAGGTCTATTATTTAAAAAAGGCGAAATTATTAAAAAAGTGCCACAAGAAAACATTGTAGAAGTATTAAAACAAGAAATTTTAGAGATGATAAAATAAGAATGGAGAAAAAGAATATGGAAATAATAGTGGGAAAAACAGCAGGTTTTTGTTATGGCGTAAAAAGAGCAGTAGATGGAGCAAAAGAAGAATTAAAACAAAATGAAACACTATATGGATTAGGAGAAATTGTACATAATCAAGAAGTGGTAAAAGAATTAGAAAATCTAGGAATGCAATTTATTGAGAATATAGAAGATGCTAATGGAAAGACGATTATTCGCGCACATGGTATTCCAAAACAAATGTATGAACAAGCAAGAAAAAAACAGATAGAACTAATAGATTATACTTGTCCAAAAGTATTGAAAATTCATCAAATTGCAGAAGAATATGCGAATAAAGGGTACTATATATTTCTTTTAGGAAATAAAAAACATCCAGAAATTATAGGAACATTAAGTTATTGTGGAGAAAATAAATTTATAATAGAAAAAGAAGATGATACAATAAAGGCATTAGAAGCACTTGAAAAGTCAGGAATAAAAAACGTATTAGTGATTTCTCAAACAACATATAGTTTGGAGAAATTTTATATCATAGAAGAATTTATAAAAAATGAAATACCAAGAAATATAAAAGTAGTGATAAAAAATACCATATGTCAGGCAACAGAAATTAGACAAAAAGAAACAGAAGAAATGGCAAAAAAAGTAGATTGCATGATTGTTATCGGAGGAAAAAATAGTTCTAACACCAAAAAATTATATGAAATTGCAATACAATATTGTAAAATAGTTTTATTGATAGAAAATGAAACAGAATTAGCACTACATAACATTAAAGCCAATAATAAAGTGGGAATTATGGCAGGAGCTTCAACACCAAGAGAAAGCATAGAAAAGGTAATTGAAAAACTAAAAAAAGTTTCTTCTTAGATTTAAGTTAACGATGAAATGTGATGTTTGTCGAACTTTGCGATGAAAAATAGAAAAAATGAAAAAGAACTTGTTGACAAGTTCTTTTTTTGACAGTATACTGAAAGAAATTATATAATTTTTATTCAATAGAAATTTCTATTTATTTGTTAGTTATTAGTTATCTATATTTTATTAAGTTTGAATTTTTGTCTATTAAAATTCCATAATTAATCAAAATAAAATTTTAAAAGTTTGAATGAAATATGTGAAAAGGAGGTTAGTTTTAGTGCACTAAAATCATATATATGAATCGAAAATTTGTTGGAAAAAGTAATTTTGTACTAAGGCGTGTCTTAAACACAAAAGAGAATATAGATATATTAAAAGAATTTATAGAGGTGATGCTAAATTTAAAGATAAAAGAAGCAAAAATTAATCCATATTTAGAAAAAATGAAAGAGCATTTACCAGCAGAAGAAAATTTTGGTATTGCAGATTTAAGAATCAAAACAACTGAAAACGAAGAACGAAATGTGGGAATACAAATTATTGATGGAGAACATGTTTTGACAAAAATGTTATTGTATTATGCACAAATTCACGGAAATCAATTAGAATATGATGAAGATAGAAAAATTGCAAAAACAAATACCATCAATATATTAGATTTTGTATTAAATAAGGATTTAGATTATCATAGTAGAATGATTGTAAGTGAAGGAACAATGACCAATGTTATAAATGATTATCTTGAAATCCATATTTTGCAATTACCAAAATTCCAAATTGAAGATAGCGAAAACATAACATTAAAACAAGCATGGATGAGTTATTTAAAGGGAGAAAATTCAATAGAAGCTATCAAGAAAAGTAAACAAATAAAAAAATTAGATTGGTTACTTGAAAAGTATTGGAAGGAGGAGGTAATGGAATAGAAATAAAAGAAACATACATAGAAATCTTTGATTTCACATGCATGTTTCTTTTTATATGTATAGATTAATGAGCATCTGTTAAAGTTGGTTTTAAGTTTACACTAATAATAGTTCCTTCTTGTACAAGTTCACCTGCAGCATAGTCTTGAGTTGTAACAATACCTGAACCAGTGACACTAATATTTAAGTTTTTTGCTTTTAAAGCATTAGTTGCTTGTGATAGATTCATATTTGATAAATCAGGAACGCTAACAGATGTAGCAACTGTATCACCTTCACCATACAACATAATAATAGAGTTAGCAGCTAACTTAGAACCAGGTTTTGGATTTTGGTCTGCAACTAATGTTGAATTTGCATCTCCAGAAGAAACAATTTCACAATCAAATCCAGCATCAGTAAGTACTTTTTTTGCTTCGGTAAGTGTTTTATTTCTAACATCAGGAACAGTAATTAAGTTTTCAGAACTATTATCTTCTTCTGTTGTATCAGAAGGAACACCTAAATATGGTAATATTTCAGATAGCATTTGTGAAACAACAGGAGCTGCAACAGAACCACCTTGATATCCATATTTTTCATTTTGAGGGTCATATAAAGTAAGTAATATAACTACTTGTGTATCTTCAATAGGAGAAATAGCAACAAATGATGAAACATAACCATCTTCTTTGTTTGATTCAGTAGGTTCAGAAGTTCCAGATTTTCCTCCGATAGTATATCCAGAAACTTGAACATTTTTACCAGTTCCTTCTAGAACAACAGATTCCATCATAGATTTTACCTGTTCAGCTGTTGTTTTTGATAAAACTTGTCTTACTTCAGTAGGTTGCGTTTCAGTTACAGCACCAGTGTCTGTATTAGTGATTGATTTGATAATATTTGGTTTCATCAAAACACCATCATTGGCAACACATGAAATAGCTGTTATCATTTGAAGTGGTGTTACTTGAAATCTTTGACCAAATGCATATGTGGCAAGTTCAACAGGACCAACATCATCTAAATCATGGAAAATACTAGTTTGTTCTCCATATAATCCAGAATTGGTTGTTTCGAATAGTCCAAAAGCTTGATAATATTTATATAAAGTAGAAGCACCAATTCTTTGTGCTAATTGGATGAAAGCAGGGTTACAAGAATGTTCTAGAGCTTCTCTTAAAGTTTGAGAATAATGAGGATTATACCATCTCCAACAAGCAATTTCCCTATCTTCAACAGTTTGATATCCAGAACAGTAGAAATCACCTGCTTTATCTGTTGTTGTAATCCCTTCTTCTAAAGCCACACTAGCAGTAATAATTTTAAAGGTAGAACCTGGTTCATAACTTTCTGCAACAGATTTATTAGACCACATTTTGTATAAAGCTTCACTTTTTTCTTCAGTAGATAAAGAATCATATGTTTTTGCTAATGTAGAGTTTGGAGTATAAGGGGAGTTTAAGTCATAATCTGGATAACAAGCCATTCCTAAGATATCTCCGGTTTGTGGATTCATGACAATCACATTTCCACCATCTTCACATTCATATTTTTCAACAGCTTGTTCTAAGTATTTTTCAATAGTAGATTGTATATTTAAATCAATTGTAAGAGTGATATCACTACCATTTTCAGCAGATATATAGGTTTCTTCTGCATTTGGAATTTCCTTTTGACTACTATCTTGTGAACTAACAATTTTTCCAGGAGTACCAGTCAAAACAGAATCCCACTTAGATTCAATTCCACTTAAGCCTTGATTATCATTACCACAAAAACCAATAACACTAGAAGCAAGTTCACCATAAGGATAATATCGTTTTGTATCTTCATCTATGTTGATTCCAACAGATATATCATTTTCATCCATCCAAGCTTCTAATTCATCTACTTTTTCTTGTTCTACTTTTTTTATGATAGTTTCCACTTGTGATTTACTATTTACTTTTTCTAATGTTTCATTATAATCTAATGCAAATATATCAGAAAGACCTTTAGCGACAGTTTCTTTTAAAGTTTTCGTTTCTTCATCAGTGTCTCCAACAATCCTAGTAGGATTAATGGTTATAGTGTCTACCTGAGCACTAATGGCTAAAGCCTTTCCAGTAGAATCATAAATATTTCCTCTTTTAGGACTAAGGATTTGATTAATAGCTTGTTGTTGATAAGCCAATTCTGTTAAATAGGCACCATCAACAAATTGTAGATAGCCAATTTTTCCTAAAAGTAAAATAAAAATGATAAGGATTACAATAAAAGTATTACGTAATTTTGGTGTATAAATCAAATTCTTAGAATCAAATTTACGATTTAAACTAATGACATTAGAATCTTTTTCTTTCTTTATTTTTACGGGATTTTTATCCTTTTTCTTGTTTATGTTGGTTGACTGTTTTTTATTTATATTTTTCTTTTTTATATCTTTTTTATTTGTATCCATAACTTCGCCTCTTTTGTTAAAAATTTGCAATTCTATTGTATCTTAAAAACAGATAAAAAGCAACAAAGACACAGAAATTTTACAATAAATGTGAAAAGAAATAAGTAATAGAAATTTATGTGAAATATTGAAAAAGATAGACATTTACAATATAATATATATGTAAAAAATGAAAGGAAATAAAAAAATGAGTCATATTTTAGAAGATACCCAATTTATTATGAAAAAATATAAAATTAGAGCGAATAAAGCATTGGGACAAAATTTTTTAATTAATCAAAATGTAGTAGATAAAATTGTAGAAAGTAGCAATATTACCAAACAAGATTTGGTCATTGAGATTGGACCAGGTTTAGGAACATTAACAAAAGAATTATTAGAAAAAGCAGGAAAAGTTATTTGTATCGAATTAGATAAAAAGATGATAAAGATATTAACAGATAGATTTTCTTTATATGAAAATTTTGAGCTTATTCATGGAGATGTATTGAAAGTTAGATTAAATAAAATCATAAAAGAAGAAAAAGAAAAAAATGGTTTTCAATCTGCTAAAATCGTAGCAAATTTACCATATTATATAACGACACCGATTATTATGAAATTATTAGAAGATAGATTAGATTTAGAAAGTATTACAGTTATGATACAAAAAGAAGTCGCAGATAGATTAATTGCAATCCCTGGAGAAAAAGAAACAGGTGCTATTACGTATACTGTATATTATTATACGACAGCTGAAGGTATCATGGAAGTACCAAATGATTCGTTTATACCAGAACCAGAAGTAACTTCAAAAGTAATTAAACTAACGTTAAGAAAAGAGCCACCAGTAGAAGTAAAAAGTAGAGGGGTTATGTTTAAAATTATTAAAAGTGCTTTTATGCAAAGAAGAAAGACATTGTTAAATGCATTAACAAATACAAAAGTATTTATGTCTAAAGAAGAAGGATTAAGAATTTTAAAAGAATTACATTTAGATGAAAATGTAAGAGCAGAAAAATTAACATTAGAAGATTTTGCAGAGATAACCAATAAAATATTGGTTGATGAATAAAGAAATGAAAAATGCAAGAATTGGAGGAAGTATGGAGGAGAGAGAGTTTGTAGACAAAAATAGAAAACAAATTGGTGAAACAACAACAGAAGAAAGCAATATAGAAGAAGGAAAATATATCCAAGTAGTTATTATCTGTATTGAAAACCATAAAAATGAGTTTTTGATTCAAAAAAGAGCACAAAAGAAAAATGGAAAATGGGCTTTAACAGGTGGTCATGTTATTTCAGGAGAAGATAGTGTTCATGCCATTTTAAGAGAAGTAGAAGAAGAATTAGGCTTAAAATTAGAAGAAAGAAAAATAGAGTTGGTATTTTCCAAAAGGGCATATGATTGTTTTGTAGATATATATTATGTAAAAAAAGAAGTAGAACCATTAAATTTGAAATTAGCAAAAGAAGAAGTGGAAACTGTAGATTGGATGAGTTTAGAAGATATTGAAACTTTAAATGAAAAGAATTTATTTTTAGAATATCATTATGATTGTTTAAAAGAATGTATGTATTTTTTAGAAAAAATAGAAGAAGGAGAAAAGAAAAATGTATAAACTAGTAGCAATAGATTTTGATGGAACATTAGCAACAGATGAGAAAGAATTAACAAAGAAAACAGTTGAAGTAATAAAAGAAGCATCCAAAAAAGGTGTCAAAATTATGATTTCAAGTGGAAGATCATTTTATCGATTAGAGAAATTTATAGATGCATTAGGTTTAAGAAAAGAAAATCAATGTACGATTTGTCTTAATGGAGGAATGATTGTAGAAAATACGACAAAAGAATTGTTATATTCAAAAAACTTAGATACTGAAGAAGTAGAAGAATTAATTCAATTGGGAAAGGCTTTAAAATTACCAATTATGATATATACAAAAGATACCCAGTATGTAGAAACAATACCAGAAGTTGTACGAAAAAATACAAAAAATCTAAAGGGAATGCATTTAAAAGTAGTGAATTTTAATCAATTAAATTTTAACAAACCACAAAATTATATTTATAAAATTTGTTTTATAGATAAACCAGAAAAAATTATAGAAAAGAGAGAACAAATTTCCAAGGAAATACTAAAAAAATATGAGATAACCAGTAGTGTTCCAGAATATTTAGAAATTGTAAAAAAAGGTATCAAAAAATCAGAAGCAATCAAAGTGGTTATGGAAAAATATGATATTAAAAAAGAAGAAGTTATGGCAATTGGTGATGGAGAAAATGATATAGAAATGTTAGATTTTGCAGGATTAGGAATTGCAATGGAAAATGCTAGTGACTTTGTAAAAGAATTTGCAAATGATGTAACAACTTCTAATAATCATGATGGTGTTGCAAATGCCATTGAAAAGTATATTTTAAGAGGAGAATAAGGATGGATAGAGATTTTCAGATATTAATAGAAGAAGCGAAAAAGATAGCTAAAAAAAGAATTCTAAATGAATATGCATCTTGTGGTCATTGTGGTTGTGCATTAATGACAGCAAAAGGAAATATTTATACAGGTATTTCAATTTATTCTAAATGTAATCTTGGAAAATGTGCAGAGTATGCAGCAATTGTGGAAATGTTAAAATATAATGAGAGTGAAATTAAAAAGCTAGTTTCTTATTCAGCAAAAGGTGTTATCTATCCACCTTGTGGAAGTTGTAGAGAATTAATTCGTATGGTGGATATTAAAAATTTAGAAACTGAAATTATGGTAAGTGAAAATAAAGTTTGTAAACTAAAAGAATTGCTACCAGAAATGTTTATAAGTAAACACTAACAATTTTCTGAAAGGAATGATAAAGATGAAAATAGAATTAGATCATGTGTATTTTTTTGTAGAAGATATGAAAAGAGCAGTTCATTTTTATGAAACATTTCTAGGTACAAAAGCAACACATAGAGAAGGAGAGAGATGGGCAGATTTTGAGATAGAAGGACAAGATGGTATGTATTTTGGCTTGCTAAATAAGAAAGCAATAGATGAAAAGATAGTAGTAGGAAATAATGCTGTGCTAGGGATTTATACAGAAGATATACAAAAAGCGTTCGAAAAGGCTAAAGGCTTAGGGGCTACTATTTTATATGAGCCAACTTATGTGCCAGATAGTCCATATAAGTATATTTGCTTTGGAATGTTAGATTTAGATGGGAATATGATAGAAGTTGCGAATTATGAGAGATAGGAGATAGAAATGGAAAATATAAAAGCCATCATATTTGATGCAGACGATACATTGATAGACCACAAAGCATGTGAAAAACAAGCATTAATGAATGTATTTAAAGGGTTAAAACGAGAATATAAGGAAGAATATCAAAACATATTTAGACCATTAGATAGAAATTTATGGGATAGTGTAGCTAAAGGAACGAACATTGTGTCGAAAGAAGAAATACCAGAATATAGATTTAAAAAATTTTTTGATGAGATTGATTTTAAAATAACAGATTATCAAAAAGCAAACATACTATTCCAAGAAGGACTAGCTAATTCTACAGCAGTCATACAGAATGCGAAAGAGATAGTAGAATATTTAAGTCATAAACAGTATCTGTTATATATAGTTACAAATGGATTAGTGAAATTGCAAAAACCTAGAATTATAAATAGTGAAATAGCAGAATATATTTCTGATATCATCATATCAGAAGCAGTGGGAGTGGCAAAACCTAATCCAGAAATCTTCAATATTCTTTTAAATAAAACAAACACAAAACCAGAAGAAGCAGTTATGATAGGTGATAGTTTAGAAAAAGATATGAAAGGTGCAATGGATGCAGGTATACATACCATTTGGTATAATCCTGATAATAAAAGTAATCATACTAACATACAACCAAGTTATCAAATAGAAAACTTATTAGAATTAAAAGAAATTTTATAAATTCGGAGGTATATATGTTAGCAAATAAACTAAAAATAGGAGATATCATAGGAATTGTATCTCCTTCTACACCAATTATGGGAGATAGAGAGCAGGCATTAAATAAAGGAAGAAAATTATTAGAAGAAATAGGAATTAATAGTATAAAAGGAAAATATGTCAATAAAAATACATTAGGGTATTCTGCGACAAAAGAGGAAAAAGCAGAAGATATAAACAATATGTTTTCTGATAAAAACATAAGAGGTGTGTTTTCTTCAAAAGGAGGAGAAAATAGTTTCACTTGTTTGGGATTAATTGATTATGAAAATATAAAGAAGAATCCAAAAATTGTGTATGGGATTAGTGATGCGACAAATTATCTAAATGCCATATATGCAAAAACAGGATTAATTACATTTCATCAATCAGATGTAAAAAGTTTTTCTTTGATAGATAAAAATAGTTTTGAATTTCAAGATTTTAAGCGAAGATTAATCGACGGAAAAATAGGAAAAATACATAAAAATTCTGAATGGAAATGTTTAAGAAAGGGGATGACAGAAGGAATCATTGTCGGAGGAAATTTAAAAGCACTAATGAATTTATTAAATACAGAATATATGCCAGATGTAACAGATAAAATTTTATTTCTAGAAGCATATTCTAGTTCTACACCATTAGAATTGGTAGATTGCTATTTATCTGTTTTAAAATATCACAAAATATTTGATAAAATAAAAGGATTATGGATAGGACACTATCATGGAGATACAGAAACTGTAAAATTTGAAGATGTTATCATGAACAATTTAAAAGATTACCATTTTCCAATATTAAAATGTGATGATTTTGGACATGATTGTGAAGATGTAGTGATTCCAATTGGTGGGAAAATTAGATTAGATGCAACGAATTGCGAGGTAGAAATATTAGAAAAGATTGTAAATTAAAAAAGAATAGGAAGCTGATAGTCATGAATAAAAAGAATAAAATAGTTGTTTTAGTTGGTTCATTAAAGTTTTGGGATAAAATACAAGAAATGCATGAAAAATTAGAATTACAAGGATATGCAGTTATTGGAATAACACCACATGTGATGGAAAGGGATTATACAAAAGAAGAAGAAAATTTATTAGATGAGTTACAAATGTCAAAAATAAAATTAGCTGATGCTATTTTTGTGGTGAATGTTAATCAATATATTGGATTTAGTACTAATAGAGAAATTGAATTTGCAAAATCACTAAATAAAGAAATTATGTATTTGGAAGATGTTAAGTTATGATATAAAATATCTATATAGGATATTAAAAAATAAAGAAAAGAGAGAAAAAATCAATATGACAAAAACATTACAAAAAGATTATTTTTATGTAATAAAGCAAATTTTATTACAAATAACTTTTCAGAAAATAACGTATATGTTATTATGTAAGTATCTAAATTTTATAAGAAAAGGGGATTGAAATGAAAAGAAAAATATCAAAAATTTTTATAATTTGTATAGTGTTTCTAATGATAAATGTAATGTGTTTCAATAAAAAGGTATATGCATTAGAAAATACGTATAAAGGATTTGGAGTAGTTGGTCAAATTGAAATATCAAAAATATCTTTGGATTTACCAATATTAGAAACGGTTAGTCAAGGTTCATTAACAACATCTGTTGCATTTTTATATGGTGTAGGGATTAACCAAGTAGGAAATACGGTTATTATAGGACACAATTATAAAAATGGTACATTTTTTTCTGATTTAGATAAACTAGAAAGTGGAGATTATATAAAGATAACAGATATGGAAGATAATGTTATCAATTATAAAGTTTATCAAACTAAAATAACCACTCCAGATGATGCTTCTTTTTATAACAGAGATACAAATGGAAAAAGAGAAATCACGTTAACAACATCAACTGATGATGCTTCAGGACGTTTTGTTGTTTTTGCTTCAGAAACAACAGAGGTTATTGATGATTCTAATGATGACAATAATCAAGATTCATCATCTAATAACACAGAAAATTCTGTTAGTACAAATCAAACAGATGAAGATAATGTTCATTCTAATAATCAAAATATATCATCAACAAATATGAACAATCATGATAATACAATTACAACAAAAACTACATTACCAAAGGCAGGAAGAAATTTAGTATTGAGTATACTTGCACTTATAACGACTATTGGTATAATCATCAGTTATTATAAATTAAAAAAATACAAACAAGTTTAATAAATAATTCTAAACTAATGAATAAAAGTAAATACATAATAATAGAAGTTCTAAAATTTCAATAATAATCTTGAAATTTTAGAACTTTTTAAATAGAAGCACACCTTTTATGTAAAGAAAACATAAAATATAACAAAAACATAAAAGGAGGAGAAAAGATGTCTAGCTACATAATACAAGGAGGAAATAGGCTAGAAGGAACAGTAAAAATATCAGGTTCTAAGAATTCTAGTTTACCGATTATTGCAGCAACCATATTAAATGGTGGGGAAACTACTTTATATAATGTGCCCAATATTCATGACACACAAATGATGTTTGAAATCTTAAGACAAATAGGAGGAAAAGTAACCAAAAAGAAGAATAAAGTAATTATTAATACAAAAGATATTCATAAATATGAAATACCAGAAGAATTAATGAGACAAATGCGTTCTTCTGTAATTTTTGCGGGAAGTTTATTAGGAAAATACAGAAAATGTACATTATCTTATCCAGGTGGTTGTGATATTGGAACTAGACCAATAGACTTACATTTAAAAGCGTTTGAAAAATTGGGAATAAATATTGACAAAAACTATGGAAAAATAGCATGTAGTTGTGATAAAATAAACGGGGAAAAAATTGACTTTGAATTTCCAAGTGTTGGAGCCACTGAAAACGCTATACTTGCAAGTTGTTTAGGAGAAGGAACAACTATTATCACTAATGCAGCAAGAGAGCCTGAGATTATTGATTTACAAAATTTTTTAAATAAAATGGGAGCAAAAGTAAAAGGAGCAGGTTCTAACAAAATTGAAGTAATTGGTGTGAAACATTTAAAAGATGTCAGTTATAATATTATGCCAGATAGAATTGAAACAGGTACATTTTTATGTATGGCAGCAATGACAAATGGAAATTTGATTTTAGAAAATATTAATAGTGCACATATTGTACCAATTGTTAACAAATTAGAAGAATGTGGTTGTAAAATGGATATTCAAGCAAATAGATTAGAAATAAATGCACCAAAACGATTAAAGGCAACAGATATAAAGACAATGCCATATCCAGGATTTCCAACAGATATGCAATCTATATTTGCAACAGCATTAACGATTGCAAAAGGAACATCAGTCATTGTAGAAAATATATTTGAAAATAGATATAAATATACACAAGAATTGATTCGAATGGGAGCTAAGATTACAGTAGAGGGAAGAACGGCTATTATAAAAGGTGTTAGAAGATTATATAGTGCAAATGTAAAAGCTACAGATTTAAGAGGAGGAGCAGCTTTGGTCATGGCAGCATTATCCACAAAAGGAGAATCAAAAGTGGAAAATATTGAATATATTTTAAGAGGATATGACAATTTTGAAAATAAGATACAAAATATTCATGGGAATATGATAAGACATATAGATTATAGTGTATAGTAAAGAAGAAAAGGAAGGGCATGAAATAAATATGGAATAAAAGGATATCATGCCCTAGGTTTTCTGAAAACATAAGAAAAGGAGGTATCAAATTGTCAAAAAAGCAAAAATTTCAAAAAGAACAAGATGTAAATTTATATTATTTTGATAATGGACAAGAACAGGATGAAACAATTGATGACATTATGAAAAGAAAAAAAGCAAAAGAAAGAGAAAAAAGAATAGAAGAAAGAAAAAAACTAGATTTTGATGATAAATTTGACTTTGATACAGAAACCGTTATTGGAATGACAAATAAAAATAAAATAAAGCAAGAGGAACAAAAGAAAAAAGAATTTACAAAACAGCAAAGAAAAAGAAATAGATTAGTAAAAAGAGTAAAGAAAATTGTAAAACTAATTATATTATTAGGAATTATTATAGGAGCAATTGTGTTTGCAACATGTTCACCAATTTTTAATATAACGGACATAGAAGTATTAAATAATAATAGAGTATCTAGTGATACTGTCATTAGTTTATCTGGAATCAATACAAATGAAAATATATTTCGTTTTATTGCAACAAAGGTAAGTAATAATATTAAACAAAATGCTTACATAGAAGATGTAAAGATAAAAAGAGTATTACCAAATAAAGTACAAATTGAAGTCACAGAAAGAGAACCTAAATTTAGTATACCTGTACTGGGAGAATTTGCATATATAAGTACACAGGGATATATATTAGAAATTGCACAAAATGAATTAAATCTACCAATTATATATGGATTGCAAACAGCAGAAGAAAGTATTACAGTAGGAAATAGAATTACAGATGCAGATTTGACATCATTAGAAATGATATTAAGAATAATGAATGCAATGAAGGATTCTGGATTGGCTGAAAGGGTTACAAGTATTGACATCAGTAATAAAAATGATTATAGTATATATATGCAAGAAGATAGAAAAACAATCCATTTGGGAGATGGTTCAAATTTAAGTAATAAGATGTTATATGTTATGGCAATATTAGAGGAAGAAAAAGATGTGGCAGGAGAAATTTTTGCCAATGGAGATTTAAATAGTGATTTTAGAGTATATTTTAGAGAAGAAGTATAAGATAGATACATAGATAAGAGGTGAAAGTATGCCAAATAAAAAGCTAATTAGCATAATTTTAGGAGTCATGTGTTTTGCATTGACATTAGGAATTGTTGTACAAGTTAGAACAATTAGAAGTACAAATTCTACGATTAGTCAAAATCAGGAAGCAAATGAATTAAGAGATGAAATATTGAGATATAAAGAACGATATGATAATCGATTTGCACAACTAGAAGAAGCAGAAAAAGAGTTAGAAAAAGAAAGAGAAGAAGCAACTAAAAATAACTCAGAATTAGAACAAGCACAACAACAGATAACAGAAGGAAATAAATTAACAGGAATGACAGAGGTAACAGGACCAGGTGTTACTATTACTTTAACAGATGGAACAGGAATTGCAACTTCTACATTAAATCCAAGTCAATTAATTGTCCATGATTTAGATGTTTTAAGTGTCGTAAATGAATTAATTAATGCGGGAGCTGAAGCAATATCTATCAATGACCAAAGATGGGTGTTAACAACAGCAATTTCTTGTAGAGGAAATACCATTGATATTAATGGAGAACGAATAGGGGCACCATTTGTCATAAAAGCAATTGGTTTACCTGAATATTTAGCAGGATTAGAAAGAGTAGGTGGATACTTAGAATTGATGAGAGGACAGGGAGTAGGTGTTAATTTGGAAAGGTCAAATAGTATTACGATACCAAAATATTCAGGTGTCATCAATTTTGAATATCTACAAAATGTAGAAAAATAAATAAAATGAATTGTGCCTTAGAAAGGAATGAGAGAAAAGATGAAAAAAGGTAAAATAGCTATGACAATTACAATTGGGATTGCCTGTTTTGCATTAGTAACAGTTATGATGATGCAGTTTAAAGTAGTAAATGAAACAGATATTACAGCGATTGAAGATATGCAGGAATCAGAATTAAAAACAGAATTGGCAAATTGGAAAACAAGATATGAAGAAATAGATGCACAATACCAAGAAGTAACACAAAGAATTGAAGAATATAAAAATGATGAAGAATCAAGTAATGAGGCAAGTCAATTAGTACAAGAAGAACTAGAACAAACCAATACTTTATTAGGCTTAACAGATGTACATGGAGAAGGAATTATTATAACTTTAAAAAGTGGTGAAGATATATCACCAATAACAGCTGATGATTTATTAATTATTGTAAATGCACTAAAATTTGCAGGTGCAGAAGCTATATCTATTAATGATGAAAGAATTGTGAATACAACAGATATCGTATATATTACATCCGGTTCTTTTATAAAAATAAATGGACAAAGAATATTAGAACCTTATGTAATAAAGGTAATAGGAAATCAATCTCATATGGAAAGTGCAGTAACAGGAACTGGAGCTAGAGCAGAAGAATTAAAAACTTTAGGACATACAGTAACTATTGAAAAGGATAATGATATAACCATTGGAAAATACAATGGAGAGATTAAGACGAGATATATACAATAAGGAGGAAATAAAATGGTATTTATTGCAATATTAATAGGATGTATTTTAGGAGCAATTTTAGGCTTAAATGCACCAATGATTTCCTATACATATTCAAGTTATTTAGCAATCGCAATTATAGCAGCACTAGATTCTGTATTTGGAGGAATTGCTTCTGTTATCAAAAAGAATTTTGATTTAAAGATTTTTATATCAGGTTTTTTTGGAAATGCAATTTTAGCTATCTTATTAACTATTTTGGGGCAAAAATTAAATGTAGATATTTATTTAGCTGCCATAGTTGTTTTTGTTTGGAGAATGTTTATGAACTTGGGAACCATTAGAAGATATTATGTGGAAAAATGGTCAGATATGATAAAGGAAAAGGCATCTAAAAAAGATAAAGATAAAAAACAAGAAAAGCAAGAGGAAAAGACAGAAGAAAAGTAGAAACATAATATAGCATGGATAATAAAAATAAATAAGAGTTATCTTAAAATCAAGAAGAAAGTTCATTAAAAAAGTGCTTTAAGATTAACTCTTATTTAAATGAAAAAATATAATAAAATATCGACAAAAAACACGAAATAAAATAAGAAAAATAACTTTTTTGAGTGTTACAACATTATTGCAAAAATGTTACAAAAATATTACAATTACTATTGACATTTTTTTTAAAATGTAATATATATACACTTAGAAAAAATATACTAATAAATGGAGGAATTAACTTGGCGATAGGTGATATCATAGTAGGTATTGACATTGGCACAAGTAAGGTTTGTACCGTTGTAGGGGAAGTTAACAATTTTGGTCAAATTGAAATTATAAGCAATACCTCATATAAATGTAGTGGACTAAAAAAATGTAAAATCATTAATGAAGATGAAATAAGCTTAAGTATAGCCAAAACAATAAAAGATGCTGAAGAAGAAACAAATTTAAAAATTAACTCAGCATATGTAACGATTCCAGGAAAATATGTAACAATTGTCCAAAATTCTATAACCAAAGATGTAAAGGACAAATATTCTGGAATATCTGTTAGAGATGTACAAAATGCTATTATGCAAGTAAAAGATATTGAAATACCAGATGGTAAAACATTAATAGATATTGTTCCAGATAAGATAACATTAGATAATGGAACAGTTGTATCAGACCCAGTAGGAAACTTAAGTTCAAGTTTTACAATTAGTGCACAAATTATATTAGCAGATAAAGATTATGTAAGACAATTACACAATATATTTAAAAAAGCAGATTTAGAAATTGATGGAATTGTACCAATCACATTAGCAGAAAGAAACTTAATATTAGATAGTAATGAATTACACGATAATATTATGCTATTAGATATAGGTGCTGGAAATATAGACATTGGTGTTTTTGAGGGCAGTAGCTTTATATATACCAATTCCATTCCATTAGGAGGAGACAATATCACAAATGATATTGCAGTCGTATTAAATATTTCAGAGGAAGAAGCAGATAAGTTAAAAAGACAATATGGATTAGCTTTAAAATCTTTTATTGATAATGATAATGACATTATATTAAATACATCAAAAGATGAAAATAAAAATAGAATTATAAAAAGTTCTGAATTGATAGAAATTATTGAAGCAAGAATAGAAGAAATGTTTTCAATTATCAATAAAGATATAACGAATAATGGATTAAAACATAAAATTAATAATGTTGTTTTAACAGGACAAGGCATTGTCAATATCAATAAAAGTGATGTGGCAGGAAAGATTAATTTGAATATTCCAGTAAAAATTTCAACCGGAAGAGCAATTAGTACTGTAAAACCAGCATATAGGACAAGCTATGCATTAGTTAGATATATAGCAGCAAGACCATTTGCAAAAACTGTTTCAAGCAGTATAGATACGCAAAATAATGAAAATGTATTTAAAACAATCTTAGAAAAAATAAAAGAGTTTTTTTATACATAAGATATTAATTTTAAAATATATAAAAGATAAGGGAGGAAAAACTAAATGATGGATTACAATGATGATAATAATATTACAATGATGGATGGAACAGCAACAATAAAGGTTATAGGTGTTGGGGGAGCAGGAAACAACGCTGTTAATAGAATGATTGATGCAGGAATTAAAGGAGTAGACTTTATTGCTGTTAATACAGATAGACAAGCACTTCAAACTTCAAAAGCAAATACAAAAATTCAAATTGGAGAAAAAATAACAAGAGGATTAGGAGCAGGTGCAAATCCAGATATTGGTGCACAATCAGCAGAAGAAAGCAAAGGAGAATTAGCAGAAGTTTTAAGAGGAGCAGATATGGTATTTGTTACAGCCGGAATGGGTGGAGGAACAGGTACAGGAGCAGCACCAGTTGTTGCACAGGCTGCAAAAGAAATGGGAATTTTAACGATTGGTGTTGTTACAAAACCATTTACATTTGAAGGAAAGAAAAGACTTTCACAAGCAGAAAGAGGAATTGATAGTTTAAAAGGAAAAGTAGATACATTAGTGGTTATACCAAATGATAAATTATTACAAATAATTGATAGAAAAACATCAATTATAGAAGCATTCAAAATGGCAGATGATGTATTAAGACAAGGTGTACAAGGTATATCAGACTTAATTGCAATCCCAGGACTTGTTAACTTAGACTTTGCAGATGTAAAAACAATTATGTTGAATCAAGGTATGGCACATATGGGTGTTGGTAGAGCATCAGGAGAAAACAGAGCAGAAGACGCAGCAAAAGAGGCTATCCAAAGTCCATTACTAGAAACATCAATTGAAGGAGCAAAAGGGGTTATTATCAACATTACTGGTGGAGAAGATTTAGGATTACATGAAGTAAATACTGCAGCAGAATTAGTTCAACGCAGTGTTGATCCTGAAGCAAATATTATCTTTGGTACAGTAACAGATCCTACAATGGAAGATGAAATCCAAATCACAGTTATTGCAACAGGATTTGAAAAAAATGAACCAATATCAAGTATAGGAGTAGATAATATTGTATCAAAAACTTGGGAAAAGAAAATTAATTCTATTCCAGCAAGTTCAGAAGTAAGTAACTCACAAAATGATTTAGACATTCCATCTTTCTTAAGAAAGAATAAAAATAAAAATATGTAAATATATAATATTCTTACATTTGCACACGTAATTTCACAAAATTTTATATAGTACATTTATTATAAAAAAATAATAGAAATGTATTTTTATGTAAGAACAACAGAAAAACTCTATAAATATAAAAGAAGTAATCGAAATTTATCGATTATTTCTTTTTTTTTACAATAAGAAAGGACAGTTTTTTTAAAGGATAGGTAGTAGAATAGATGAGCAGGTGATAGCAGATGACAATATATATTGATGTTGTATTAATAGAAAATTTATTAATGAATTATATTATTTTATTTGCCACAGGTGTTATTCTAAAAATAAATATAAAACATATACGATTAATTTTAGCAAGTCTAATAGGAGCAATATATACAATTATTGCATATATTTCAACTTTAAAAATATATTCTAATATATTTTTAAAGTTTGTATTATCTTTAATCATAATTTACATATCTTTCAATCCAAAAAGTGTTAAAAAATTATTCAAATTCACATTAATATTTTATCTAACCTCTTTTGTTTTTGGAGGAGCTGCTTTTGCGTTAATTTATATTGTAAAACCACAGGAAATATTAAGAAATAATGGATTAGTGTTAAATTCTAACTCTCTGAAAATTATGTTTATATCAGCAATTATTGCATTTGTGATTATTACCATTGGTTTTAAAGTAGTCAAAAATAAAATATCATCAAAGGATATGTATTGTTATATCAAAATAAAAATTAATCATAAAGAAATAGAAACAAAAGCAATGATTGATACAGGGAATTTTTTGAAAGAACCAATTACTAATACGCCTGTTATTGTGGTAGAACATACACTGCTATATGACTGTATACCAAAAGAAATATTGAATCATCTAGAAAATATTTTAGGAGGTGATTTTAGTGAAATACCTGAAAATATTAAAGAAGAATATATGCCCAAATTAAAGGTAATTCCATTTTCATCACTTGGAAAACAAAATGGCATGTTACTTGGAATAAAGGCAGAAGAAGTGGTTATAAAAAATGAAGAAGAAAATAAAACAAAAGAAAATGTCATCATTGGAATTTATGACAAATCATTAACAAAAAGGGGTGAATATAGAGGCTTATTGGGGATTGAATTAGTGTAGTGTCCAAACAGAAACGTCCCAATTGGACATTGGAAAAGGAGTTGATAAATATGAAGATAATTGATTTTGTAAAAAATAGTATCCATACCATATGTGCAAAATATTTGAATGATAATGATGAGATAGAATATTTACCTATATTTTACATAGCAGGTAGTCAAACACTCCCACCACCATTACCACCTGAAGAAGAAGAAAAATATATAAAAAAATTGTCTGAAGAAAATAATTTAGAAGCAAGACAGATTTTAGTAGAAAGAAATTTAAGATTGGTTGTATATATTGCCAAAAAATTTGAAAATACAGGAATCGGTATTGAAGATTTAATATCTATTGGAACGATTGGGCTTATGAAAGGGGTAAATACCTTTAATAATGAAAAGAAAATAAAGTTAGCAACATATGCTTCTAGATGCATAGAAAACGAAATTTTAATGCATTTAAGAAAAAGTAATAAAATAAAAGGTGAAATTTCTATCGATGAACCATTAAATAAAGATGGTGATGGAAATGAATTATTACTTTCTGATATTTTAGGAACAGAACCAGATGTAACATCTAGAAATTTAGAAGATGAAGTAGATAAAACTTTACTTCGAGCAGCTGTCTTAAAATTAAATGACAGAGAAAAAAATATCATGGAAATGCGATTTGGATTTAAAACAGGAAAAGAAAAAACACAAAAAGAAGTGGCAGATGAATTACGGCATTTCACAAAGTTACATATCAAGATTAGAAAAGAAAATTATTAATAAAATGAAAAAAGATATTGTGAGTAAAATTGGATAAACGAATAGAAATCTCTTTTTAGGAAATACTAAGAATAAGTATTTCTTAAAAGGAGGTTTTCTTTTTGCTAAATAAAGTTGAAATCTGTGGAGTGAATACATCAAATTTACCATTATTAAGTAAAGAAGAAAAGGAAGCACTTTTTGTAAAAATAAAAGCAGGAGATGAAGAAGCAAGAAATACATTTATTAATGGAAATTTAAGATTAGTATTAAGTGTCATACAAAGATTTTACGGAAGAGGAGAAAATGCAGATGACCTATTTCAAGTAGGATGTGTGGGACTAATAAAAGCAATTGATAATTTTGATTTGAGTCAAAATGTACAATTTAGTACTTATGCAGTTCCTATGATTATTGGAGAAGTAAAACGATATTTAAGAGATAATAATAGTATAAGAGTTAGTAGGTCAGTAAGAGATTTAGCATATAAAGTGATACAATTTAAAGAACGATATACAAAAGAACATGGAAAAGAGCCAAGTGTAGAAGAAATTGCTAAAGAGTTAGAAGTAAGCAAAGAAGATATTGCTTTTAGTTTAGATGCCATACAAGACCCAGTATCCTTGCAAGAGCCAGTATATAATGATGGATCAGAAAGTATCTATATCATGGATCAAGTAAAAGACAGTAAAAATACAGACGAATTATGGGCAGAAAAAATTACAATAAAGAATGCAATGGAAAAATTAAATGAAAAAGAAAGAATGATTATTAACAAACGATTTTTTGATGGTAGAACCCAAATGGAAGTAGCAGACGAAATTGGCATATCACAAGCACAAGTATCAAGACTAGAAAAAACAGCGATACAACATATAAAGAGGTTATATAAGTGAACGATAGGGACGTGCCAAAACGTTCAAAAATTGAACGATTTGACCTGTCCCCAATGTTCAAAAACTGAACGAAAGGGACAGACCAAAGGAATGGTTTGTTTCTTTTTGGTTTTATAAGAGTGAACTTTAGAAAGAATATTTAAAGAGACTCTATACCAAAAGATAAACAAGAAAGTAAATACATTGTCAATTTTTATAAATTTGTGAATATACTATAAATAATGAAATTTTTCCTAATAAGAGGAGGTACATAATGCAAGAGAAAGGATTAGATTTTAAGCATAAAGAAGTGATAAATATTAATGATGGAAGAAGATTAGGGTATGTACAAGATGTCTGTGCTGATTTAGAAACAGGAAATATTACCCATATTATTGTTCCAGGCTCTGGCAATAAATTAATGAATATCTTTAAAACCAATAATGAAATTTCGATTCCTTGGAAAAATGTAAAATGTATTGGAGAAGATTTAATTTTAGTGGATATATAAAGGAATTCTATGTCCACTATTGATTTTTTGGACTTTTTAAAGTATAATGGAATAACGAAAAGAGAGAAAAAGAAGGGAAGAATTTTAAATGAAAGCAATTGATATTAGAAATAAATATTTAGAATTTTTTAAAAAACATGGACATGCAGTTATTCCATCAGCTTCATTGATACCAGAAAATGATCCATCTGTATTATTTACAACAGCTGGTATGCAACCATTGGTACCATATTTATTAGGTGAAAAACATCCAGAGGGAACAAGATTAACAGATTATCAAAAATGTGTCAGAACCAATGATATTGATGAAGTAGGAGATAATAGACATTTAACCTATTTTGAAATGCTTGGAAATTGGTCTTTAGGAGATTATTTCAAAGAAGAATCTATCAAAATGAGCTTTGAATTTTTAACAAAAGAACTACAAATACCAGTAGAAAAATTATCAGTTACTTGTTTTGCAGGAGATGAAGATTGTCCAAGAGATGAAGTTTCAGCAAAAGTATGGAAAGATGCTGGCATATTAGATGGACATATTTATTTTTATGGAAAAGATGATAACTGGTGGATAGCAGGAGAAGAAGGACCATGTGGACCAGATACAGAAATGTTTTATGATACAGGAAAACCAGCATGTGGACCAGATTGTCAACCTTCTTGTGATTGTGGTAAATATGTTGAAATTTGGAATAATGTGTTTATGGAATATTACAAAGACAAAAATGGATATTCTAAATTAAAACAAAGAAATGTAGATACTGGTTTAGGATTAGAAAGAATGACAATGTTATTACAAGGAAAAGAAACACCATTTGATACAGAATTATTTTTACCAGTTATGGAAAAAATACAAGAATTACAAAAAGTAGATAGTATTGAAAGTAGAAGAATTATTGCAGAACATTTACGTTCTAGTATGATGATTATTGCAGATGGTGGAAGACCAAGTAATATTGATAGAGGATATGTATTAAGAAGATTAATTCGTAGAATGATTAGACATATGAATAAATTGCAAATTGATTTATCAGAATTATCAAATTTAATAGATATTAATGTAGATAATCTTAAAGAAATGTATCCAGAATTAGAACAAAATAGAGAAATCATCAAAAATGTAATTAATGAAGAAAAAGATAAATTTGTAAAAACATTAACACATGGAGAAAGAGAATTCCAAAAAGAAATGCAAAAAGCAAAAGAAAATGGAAAAACAGAAATTGATGCAAAAGTTGTCTTTAGATTATATGATACCTATGGATTTCCACCAGAGGTAACAAAAGAATTAGCAGATGAAAATGGTATGACAGTGGATTTAAAAGGATTTGAAAAACTATTTAAGGAACATCAAGAAAAATCAAGACAAGGAAGTACACAAAAATTTAAAGGTGGACTAGCAGACCAAAATGAAAAAACAATTGCATATCATACGGCAACCCATTTATTACATCAAGCTTTAAGAACTGTTTTAGGAGACCATGTAAAACAAAGTGGTTCTAATATCACAGAAGAAAGACTACGTTTTGACTTTACACATCCACAAAAAATGACAAAAGAAGAAATTCAAAAAGTAGAAGATTTAGTAAATGAGCAAATAAAAAGAGACTTACCAGTTACTTGTGAAGAAATGAGTTATGAAGATGCTAAAAAATCAGGAGCTATTGGTTTATTTACAGATAAATATGGAGACAAAGTAAAAGTATATACCATTGGTGATTTTAGCAAAGAGATTTGTGGAGGACCTCATGTAACTCATACAGGAGATATGGGAAGATTTAAAATCAAAAAAGAGGAATCAAGTTCTTCAGGAATCAGAAGAATTAAAGCTGTTTTAATAAAAGAATAATTCCAAATTACTTTTGTGTTATGAGCAAAAAAGCGAAAAAATCCAAGAGTATAAAAGAACGTAAAAAAGCCTTGATTAACAAGGCTTTTTATGTTATAATATTAAGTGTAAGGTTATTTTTAATAAAAGAGGTGAAAAGCTTAGAAAAGTTCTAAGTGAGTAATATGAAAAATGCAAGTACAAATGCGGAGAGAATAAAGGTAATAGAATATCTAAAAGCTGCCTTAAGTCCAAAGGCATTATTTTCAACGATGGGTGATATACTTGTAAGATTGTCTGATTCTAAATTAACAGATGCAGATAAAAGGGTTGCAGAAATTTGGGCAGATAATAAAGGAAGTAAGGAAAATATAGATAAATTAGAAGAAAGAGTGAGAATTCCAGAAAAAGGAGCTATTGGAGGAAAAGGTAAAGGTAACAGAACAAGAAAAACAAAAAAATATGAAGTATCAGTTCAACCACAAGAATCAGTTAGAGGAACAATGGAAAGTATGGATACACATGAAAATAGCTCAAAAGGTTTTGAAATTGGAGAATAAATACAAGAATTTTAAAATTCTTGTATTTTTTACTTGACAAAAGGAAAAACTACCAGTATAATATTACTTGCTAGCAAAAAAAATAAAGAAATATGGCGAAGTAGCTCAGTTGGCTAGAGCATTCGGTTCATACCCGAAGGGTCATGTGTTCGAATCACATCTTCGCTACCAAAAAACTCGTAAATGTATAATAAACATTTACGAGTTTTATTTTTATATTTTTATTTTCCTTCAAATAACGTATTCAAAATATTTGGATATATGGTATTAGCATGATTTTTCCAATTTTCCACGATTTTTTTAGCTCTTTCTCTTGAACCAGCGTATGTTTTTACCTCAAAAATTGTTTCATTATTTTCTACAATTTTTAAGGTTACCGTATAATTGTTCTCATCTTTTGGAGTAAATTCAGCAACCACAGAAGAAGCTTCCTCAATATTAGAGAACTCTTTTTTGAAAACACTATCTGCTTTTAATTTTAATATTCCGGGCATAACATCTTTTGTTAGAAGGTATGCATTTTTTCCTTCACTAGTGATTCTTAATACTTGTTCATCATCTTTTGTATAAACACCTACTAGCTTTGAATCAATTAAATCTGTCAAGATTTGTTTAAAATAAAAGTAATTTAAATTATTAATAGAAGAAATAATTTTAAACAATCCATCTTGCACAATATCTCCATCAATTTGATGCAAAATATATAGGATTAATACCTTATTTTCAGCCAAAGTAGTAGTATTATTTGAATTTGAACTCATAAATAGCACTCCTTACTTTGATATTTGCTAAATTATATCATAAGTATAGAAAAAAGTAAAATAAATTGTATAAAAAATCTTTAATTTTCAAGAAAAAAGTAGTATACTATTGTAGGAAAATTAAAAAAGAGAAAGGAATGGATTGTATGAAAAAAGGAAAAGTTGTTTTAGTTGGAACTGGATTTGTAGGAATGAGTATGGCATATTCTATGCTAAATAGAGGAGGTATCCAAGAACTTATTTTAATCGATATTAATAAAGATAAAACAATTGGAGAAGAAATGGATTTATCTCATGGATTACCATATGCACCACAAAAAATGATTATTAGAGCAGGAGATTATGATGAATGTAAAGATGCGCAAGTAGTTGTTATTACTGCAGGTATTGCACAAAAACCAGGACAAACTAGATTAGAATTAGCAGAAGTAAATGCTAAAATTATGAAGGATATTACAAAAAGTATTATGGCAAGTGGATTTAATGGAATTATCGTGGTTGCAAGTAACCCTGTAGATTTAATGACATATGTTGTAGCTAAAGTATCTGGACTACCAAAAAATCAAGTTATTGGTTCAGGAACAGTTTTAGATACAGCAAGACTAAGATATATTGTAGGACAATACTTAAAAATATCTAGTAAAAATATACATGCTTATATCATGGGAGAACATGGAGATTCTTCATTTGTACCATGGGAACATTGCTATGTTGGTTGCAAGAGAATTACAGATGTTATGAAAGACAATCATCATCCAATGGATAAATTAAATAAAATGCATGAAGAAGTTGTTAATGCTGCATATGAAATTATTGAAAAGAAAAAAGCAACTTATTATGGAATTGGTATGGCATTAAATAGATTAGTAAGAGCTATTTTAGATGATGAAAATTCTATCTTGACAGTTTCTACTTATCTAGATAATGAATATGGACAAAATGATATTTATATTGGAATACCAGCTATTATTAATAAAAATGGTGTAAGGGAATTGGTAAATCTAGAATTAAATGAAAAAGACCAAGAAAAATTAAATAATAGTTGTAAAGTCATAAAAGAGATGAGACAACAATCAATTGACAAAATTATAAATGAAAAATAAGAATTTTGTTATTTATATGAAAAATATTTGCATTTTATGAAAATATATGTTAAAATAGCAAAGTATAATTTGAGAGTTAAAAACCGTTAGGAGGAATCAATACATGGAAATAGCAAAATGGATATTGGTTGTTATATATTTTATAGTAGCACTAGCATTAATCATATTAGCATTAATACAATCAAAAGAAGATTCTGGATTATCTTCAACAATTACAGGTTCATCAACCAATAACTTCTTTGAAAAAAATAAAAGTAGAACAAAAGAAGGAAAACAAAAAAGATGGACAGTTATATTATCAATCGTATTTGCAATATTAACGATTGTATTAGGGATATTATATATGGCATAAAACAAAGAAAAGGGATTTTGAGGACGGACTCATATTTCCCTTTTTTTGAATTTTATACATTTGGGACATTTGGGGACGTTTCCGTTTGGACATTTTTATTTGAACTTATATGCCTTATTTTTGATAGATAACATATAACAATAACAAATTTAATATTATATACATTTATATATATGTGTCCAAACGAAAACACCACCAAATGTCTCAAGAAGAAAGGAATGTTAATGGAAGAACAGGAACTGAAAGTTTTAAATTTAATAAAAGATAAAGATTATGCACCAATGAAGGCAAAAGAAATTGCCATGATGATGCACGTACCAAAAAGTGAATATAATGAGCTTTTAAGAATATTAGGAAAATTAGAAATGGAAATGAAAATCCAAAAAAACAGAAAAAATCAATATAGACCAGTCGATAAAGTCTATTATGATGGTATTTATAGAAAAAATCAAAAAGGTTTTGGGTTTGTTAAAATAGAAGACCAAGAAGATGAAATCTATATTGCAAAAGAAAATTCCCAAAATGCTTTAAATGGAGATAGAGTATTAATAGAAATAATAGAAGAAAAGAATAAGCTAAAAAAAGCAGAAGGAAAAGTTGTAAAAATACTAAAACATGAAAAAGATACCATTGTTGGAAGATTTGAAAATAATAAAAATTTCGGATTTGTGGTACCAGATGATAAAAATTTTGGAACAGATATCTTTATTTCCAAAAAGAATTTTGGAAAAGCAAGAAATAATCATAAAGTATTAGTAAAAATTATAAAATATCCTGAAAAAGGAAAAAAGGCAGAAGGAAAAATTATAGAAGTATTAGGAAATGTCAATGAAGCAGGTGTAGACATGTTGTCTTTAATAAAAGAACATAATTTGCCATCAACATTTCCCGAACCAGTTGTAGAAGAAGCAAAAAAATGTGGTAATCAAATTGATGAAAGAGATATCGCAAAAAGGAGAGACTTAAGACAAGATATCATTTTTACCATTGATGGAGAAGATGCGAAAGACTTAGATGATGCTGTAAAAGTAACAAAATTAGAGAATGAAAATTATAAGCTAGATGTTCATATTGCAGATGTTAGTTACTATGTAAAGCCAAATAGTTTATTAGACCAAGAAGCATTACTTCGAGGAACTAGTATCTATATGTTAGGAAGAGTTATTCCAATGCTTCCAAGAGAATTATCAAATGGAATTTGTAGTTTAAATGCAGGAGAAGATAGATTTACACTATCTTGTAGTATAGAAATTAACGAAAAAGGAGAAGTCATTTCTTCTGATGTCTATAAAGCGGTGATTAATGTAACAGAAAGAATGACATATACTAATGTTCAAAAGATATTAGATAATTCTGATGAAGAAGTAGTTAATCGATACAAACCATATATTCAGGAATTTAAATTAATGGAAGAATTGGCTCTAATATTAAAAAATAAACGATTAGAACAAGGATATCTGAACTTAGATATTCCGGAAAGTAAAATTGAATTAGACATTGATGGAAGGGTTACTAACATAAAAAAATATGAAACAACTTTTGCAAATGAGATTATAGAACAATTTATGCTAACAGCAAATGAAACCATTGCAGAAAAATTCTTTTGGTTAGATGCACCATTTATATATCGAGTACATGAAAAACCAGATTATGAGAAAGTTCAAGAGTTAAATAAATTTTTATTTAATTTTGGTTTAAGAATTAAAGCAAGCAAAGATAATATATATCCAAAAGAATTTGCAAAAATATTAGAGGAAGTACAGGGAAAAGAGGAAGAAAAAGTTGTTTCAAATCTAGTCCTAAGAACATTAAAAGTGGCAAGATATGAAGCAATTAACGAAGGTCATTTTGGAATTGCTAGCAAATATTATTGTCATTTTACATCACCAATTAGAAGATATCCAGATTTATTTATCCATAGAATCATATCAAAATATTTAGAAGATAATTATGATGTAGAAGAATCTTTTGTGGAAGAATATAGAAAACAGGCGGAAGAAAGAGCAAAACAATCTTCTGAAAGAGAAAGTATAGCAACAAAAGTAGAAAGAGAAAGCGAAGATATTAAAAAAGCAGAATATATGGAAGGTAGAATTGGAGAAGAATATGAAGGCATTATTTCTTCTGTAACTTCTTTTGGTATTTTTGTGGAATTAGAAAATACAGTAGAAGGTTTGATTCGATTTGATGACTTAGGTGATGAATATTTCATTTATGATGAAGAAAGAAAAATGTTAATTGGTGAACAAACTAGAACAACCTATAAAATCGGAGATAAGATCAATATTAGAGTAAAAGATGCTAGTAAATTAATGAGAACAGTTGATTTTGAGAAAATATAAGATTTGGGACAATTGGGGACGTTTCCATTTGGACATCTTTTAAAATCTAAATTAATAAAAATAAAAAGATAGTGATTCAAAAAAATTATTACATTCCTCGGCTAACATTACATCATAAAGAAAAGCTAAAGGTATCTAATAGGAGAATCTCAAAGTAAATTTGAGATTCTCCTATTAGATACCTTAATTTTTTCTAATATGATTTCATTCACATTCGTCATTTCATAATTTTTTTAATCACTATCTTTTTGAAATTCTATTTGTAAAAATGTCCAAATGGAAACGTCCCCAATTGTCCCAAGTGTCTCAAAATCTTTCAATGAGCATTAAGAAATACATAAAGCCACAATACTTAGTATAATAGAAAATAGTGAGAACACGATGACAAATACACCACCAAATTTATTTTCATTTTTAAATTCATAAATTCCATAACTAAAGGATTCTTTAAAAACATATAGACAAAATAAAATAAAAACAATAAATTCTAAAAAACTAATCATAAATGCCTCCTATGTTAAAGTTAGCTTTCTGTTAATAAGGAAGAAGAACGAATGGAAGAATCAACAGTTACCTTGAAAAAGCTATCTTTATATTTTTCACTCCAATTGTAATCATAAAATTCATCAAGAGTTAAAAAATTACTTCTAGCAGTTTTGCCAAAACCATTAATATCAGAATTTAGGGCTTTAGATGTTTTATATAAATATTCTGCCAAGATAGATTCTAAATAACTATTACAAGAATTTGAAATCTGACTTAACATGTCATTATCTAAATAATCAGCTCCGTCTTCCATAGAATAAATCCTTCCTGTAAAACGACAATCTAGAGTAATATATGGTGTTCCATTCAAGATATCGACCTTTACCTTTGGAGTGACTAATGGAGTAACATGTAAATCAATATAAGAATTAGCTTTATTCGGATTTGGAACAGAAATTAAGAATCCATCTACTTGATTTCGAATAATGGAAAAACATAAGGTTTCTATAGAATTTAATTCACCAACTAAAACATCATCTTTAAAAACAGCAAGACCTGTATTTTCAGCAGTAGATTGACCAGATAAAGAAGAAGCATTTGATTTTGTGGTAGAATCATTTTCTGAATTAGTACTACCTGTATATTCTGTTGAGTTATTTGTTACACCACCTAATATGCCATAAGGCTCACAAGAATGGCATATTAAACTATCAAAAAAATCGCCAATGGTAGCATTTGCTGTAAATCCGGTATAACTACCTGAAGCAGAGAAAACTTCATAATATTTTGTAATTAAGTTTTCAAATAAAGGTTTTGAATGCTCTAAGTAATATCTGGCAGATGTTTTAGAAATAACAATATTGGTAGAAGGTCTGATTTGTGTGTCATTAATTAATGTATAGATTTCATCAGAGATTCCTTGACTTGCCACTTCTTCCGAAAATGTAATGACTTTACAATGGGAAAGATTAACAGATTTTCCTATATACGTATTAATTAAATTAATACCAGAACTAATGGAAGAAGCATCTACAGAGTAAATAATGGAAGGGGCTTGTTCAGAGGTTCCTGATTCAGAAACAGAAGAAGCATTTGTAAATTGAAAACTAATCTGTAAATGATTTTTATCTGAAACATCAATTCCCATAGCAACAACTACACTTAAATTATCGATATTTAGAGTAGAATAAGATTTGGAAAAAGCAAGAAGAAGCATGATGATTAGAATAACAACGAAAATTTTTTTAAATAGATTTTTGGGCATCTGCTTTCAACTCCTTTTTTTTTCTTTTTTTGAAATATGCGAGGATTAGGAGAGAAACTCCTAAAAATATGGAAACAATAATGACCATATAATGATAAATATAATCCTCAATAAATTTTGAAATAGCATAATTTTTTGGTAGTAAACTAATGGCAAAAATCAATAATCCAAATACAAAAATCAGTGGTTTTTCATCACGAATATTGGTGATTTTTTTAAATATGGAAAGGGATATTTTAGCAACAATCGTTAAGTAGCAAACCATCTGCAAAATCCAAATAAGAAGAAAAATAGATTCTAATCTTTGGAAAAAGTTTCCAAATTCAATATATCTGGCAGCAGAGTATAAAGGCATGATTTGGTTGGTATACATTAAGGAGATAAACATGAATAAGATAATAGAAACACATAACAAGAAATAGATGGTTCCTAGGATAATAGAAGTTAGATAAATTTTCTTCATCTTTTGAGGTTCTTTTAAATAGGGAGGAAGAAAATATAATAAAGTAATACCACCAAAAGCACCTAAATTGCCTAGTCCTGTTACAAAAGTGTTAAATAATCCGTCTCCAAAAATCGGAAAGATATTATCCAAAGAAAAGTTTTTCATGTTTGCAATAAATAAAAAAATAATACTAATAATGACTAAAGGAATAATCAATAAATTTACTTTAGCAATAGATGAAAAACGATGGTGTAATGTTATACAAATTACCACAATAAAGGTTAATATGATAAAGATTAAACTTGTCATAGGGTAATATACAATTTTTAAACATTCACAAAAATTTCGAAGAAGAATACTACTACTAAATAAAAAGTAAAAGATAAAGACCATACCAATAAAAGTTTTTAGAGGTTTTCCACCTAGGTATTCTGCGATATCAACAATATCACTTCCAGGAAATTTAATAAGCAATTTATAAATTAAAAAAGTTATTAGTAATGCAATGATACCAACATAAATTAGATTAATTAAAGTAGCTGTTTTGGTGGTTTCAAGCATACTTCTTGGAAGAGCAACTAATGTATAAGCAACAAACATTCCAAGTATAATACTAATTGCTTCAGCAGCAGTTATTTTAGAGGTTTCCATATAAACTCCTTTCATGAATTTTTCCATTTCATAGAAATATGACCTTGTTTAGTTTCTTTTTTAGAATTTAAGAAACCAGAACGATATTCTCTTTTTTCCATGGGTGGTAAGAAATAAGAGCTACCTTTAACTTTTTCAAGAGGAGAAACGCCAACTGTAAAGGGAACACCAAAAGATTTAGAATCACACATAGCAATCATATAAACAAAAAGACCAAGCGCAATTCCTAAAAATCCACAAAGGTATCCTAAGAAAATAAAAACAAACCTGTAAACTCTTAAATGAAAGCCGAAAGAATAATCAGGAATAGCAAAAGAGGCGGTTCCTGTGATGGCAACCACAATGATTAAAATAGGACTCACAATTCCTGCACTAACAGCAGCTTGTCCCATTACCAAAGCACCTACAATTCCGATTGTAGGTCCAATGGGAGAAGGAACTCTTAAACCAGCTTCACGGATTAACTCAAAAGATAATTCTAATACCAATAACTCAAAAATAATAGGAAATGGAACATTGGCACGAGAAGCTAAAATAGAAAATAATAATTCCGTAGGTAATATTTCTTGATGAAAACTGGTAACGGCAATATAGAGACCTGGTAATAATAAAGTAATAAAAGCAGCAATTAGTCTAATTAGCTTCGTGAAATTAGAAAAAAGTGCTTTTTGATTTTTGTCATCAGGTGAACTTAAAAAATCAGATAAGATGCCAGGTGTGATGATGGCATAGGGAGAACCATTTACTAAGATGATGACTCTACCATCTAGTAGATAACTTGCAGCTTTATCAGGTCTTTCGGTAGAGATAAGTTGAGGAGTATTTAAATTGCCAGAATCAGAAATTAATTGTTCTAATTGTCCAGCAGAAAGTAAAGAGTCAACATCTAAATTGTTCATACGAAATTTTACTTCTGCAATTAAATCTTCGTTGGCAAGACCAGAAACATAACAGACTCCACACTTAGTTTTGGTGATGTTTCCAATAGTTAAATTTTCAATGACTAAATTTTCATTATTGACAAATCTTCTGATAAGGGATGTGTTAGTTCTGATATTTTCAACAAATGATTCATGAGGTCCTTTGATAACAATTTCATTGCTAGGTTTTTCAATACCTCTTTGTTTAAACCCTTTTACTTCTATATCAAATGCAATATCTAAGGTATCCACAAATAAAGCACAGTTTCCGGAATTAATCCCTGATATAATTTCTTCAAAGGTAGACACTTGTTTAATGGCATTTTGAGGAACTAAACAGCTAGAAATATAGTTTGGTAAATTAAATTTTTTAACTTTTCGAACAGTAATATTATTAGCAACTGCTTCAGAAATGACTCTATTTTGAGAATTATCATATAGATTATTTCGATTTCTCATCATAAGGGGTTCTAAAATAAATTCATTCATGATTTCTGTATTAATCATTCCATCAATAAAAATTAAAAGAGCATGATATTGTTTTCCTCTAGCATTTAAAATAAAATTACGAAAAATAATATCAGAATTAATTAACAGATTGTATTTTGTTTTCAAATAATCTGTATTCACTGTAACACTAGGAAAGATTTTTGTTTCTTGATTTCCTTCATTTCCTAATGCGCTATCTGGATATGTTTTTGTGTTTAAATCTTCTACTAAATTAAAATTGTAAGTTTCTTTATCATTAGGTGTATAAGTGAAAAGTGAAGAAAATAAATTTTTTAAACTCATAATGAAATCTCCTATTTAACAACTTTTTTTCAAATTATTTAATAAAAAGTTATTTATTTGCATTTTTATAATAGTATTGCTAAATTTTTTAAATTTATACTAGTTTTTATATAACAAAAATGATATAATAAAAGCATAGTGTTATGAAAGGAAAACAATAATATGAAAGAAGAAATCATTGATAAAATTACTTCAGTAATATTATTTTTAGTTATTATAGGGATTTTTGCAGTAATTATTGTCTTTTCTATTATTGCAATCCAAGAATTTTCAGGAGAAGACAAAGAATTAACATTTGCAGAAAGCTCAGGAAATATTGCTACAAGTGAAGACAAAACTGTAGAAGATGATATTGAAGTACCAGCAATTGTTGAAAATCCGATTAGTTCAATTGAAAAAAATAATAGTAATACAAATACAGATTATTCAAATGTACAAGTAGATAAATATTTTTATAATCAATTAGATGAAAAATCAAGAATCATATATAGAGCATTTGAAAGTAATAAAGAGCAAATGAAAACAGGAACATATCAAATCGAATTAGGAACTAGTTTTTCAGATATATTATCTCAAAGTAATGGACAAGAATTATTAGGAGAATATTATCAATCTGCAATTGAAGCCTATACATATGATAATGCTGAAGTTTTTTATTTGAGCCCTAGAAAAATGTATTTAAATATTGAAACTACGACAAGAGGGGGCACTTCAACATATAATGTGTATATCAATTCTGGAAATGAAGCAAATTATTTAGCAGAAGAATTTACTTCAAAACAAGCGATTGACCAAGCAATTGCACAAATTGAACAAGTAAAAAATCAAATTTTACAAAATAAAACAGGAAATACATATGAAGATGTCAAAATGGTACATGACTATTTAGTAGATACCATTAATTATGATAGTAGTTTATCAAAACAAAATATATATAATATTTATGGAGCATTGGTAAATAGAGAATGTGTATGTGAAGGATATGCGAGAGCTTTTAAATATTTATTAGATGAATTAGATATACCTTGTGTTATGGTAATTGGAACTGGAACAAATTCACAAGGTGAAACAGAAAATCATGCTTGGAATTATGTACAATTAAGTGGAAATTGGTATGCAGTAGATACTACTTGGGACGATCCAGTTGTCATAGGTGGAGGAACTGCAAGTGAAGAATCTAGATATAAATATTTCTTAGTAGGAAGAGAAATTATTGATCAAGACCATAGTCCAAGTGGACAATTTACAGAAGGTGGAAAAGTATTTAGTTATCCAAATGTAAGTTATGAAAGCTATTCAAATTAGATAAACATGTGAATAAAAATAGAAATTTGAAATAAAAAGAATTTAGCAAAGAAAGGAGTTAGTTGTGTAGCATAAGCGAGCAACAAACTAATATGATATTAGATGAACTATTTGGAAATAAAATAAAAGTATATGCATTTGTTGGACCATCCGGAACAGGAAAAAGTTATCGTGCACAAATGGTAGCAAGTGAAAGAAATATAAATTATATTATAGATGATGGATTATTAATTAAAGATAATGAAGTATTAGCCGGAGAATCAGCAAAAAAAGCGCCTACAAAAGTAGGAACAGTTAAACATGCATTATTTTATGAAAAAGAAGAAAGAGAAAAAATTATAAAAGCACTAAAAAAAGAAAGACCACAAAGTATCTTAATACTAGGTACATCTGATGGTATGGTACAAAAGATTGCGGCCAATTTAGGATTGCCTGAAATTAGTGAATATATCTATATAACAGATGTAGCAACAAAACAAGAAATGGAAACAGCAAGAAGAATTCGTGTAACAGAAGGAAAACATGTTATTCCAGTACCAACTTTTCAAATTAAAAAAGACTTTTCTGGATATTTATTAGACCCATTACAAATTTTTAAATCAAAAGGAAAAGGGCAAAAACCATATATATCAGAAAAATCTATCATAAGACCTACATTTAGTTATCTTGGGAAATTTACAATATCTGATTTGGTATTTAGACAAATATTAGAATATATTGCTGTTAAAACACCAGCTATTTATAAGATAACAAGAACAAGAGTAGAAAACTATGGTGAAGGTGCCAAAATTTATGTAGAAGTCACGGTTATGTATGGATATAATGTAATAAATGGAATTAAAGATTTTAAAGATAGAGCAAAAAAAGAAATAGAAAAATTAACAGCCATGAATGTTGTAGAATTGGATGTGGTTGCAAAAAACATTTATGTGCCAGAAAAGCAAGATTGAACGTTAGGGACGTGTCAAATCGTTCAAAAAATGAACGATTTGGCCTGTCCCCAATGTTCAAAAAATGAACAAAAGGGACAGACTTAAAAAAAGATTAACTAAGAGTTAATTTTAAATTTATAAGAGAAGGGGAAATACAGATGTCTTTTGTAGTTGCAATTGATGGACCTGCAGGAGCAGGAAAAGGAACGATTACCAAATTGGTAGGTGAAAACTTAGGATTAGTGAATATTGATACAGGTGCTACTTTTCGATGTGTTGCTTTAAATATGATTCAAGAACATATTGATATACAAGAAGAAGATAAAATAGAGAAAATGTTAACGAAAATTAATATTGAGATGCATCCTGATGGAAAAATATTTTTAAATGGAGAGGATGTAACACATAGAATTAGAGAAAATGATGTCAATAATTTTGTTTCACCAGTATCTGTATTACCAGTCGTAAGAAGTAAATTATTAGAAGTACAGAGGAATATTGCTAAAGGAAAAAATGTTATTATGGAGGGAAGAGATATTGGAACAGTCGTATTTCCAGATGCAGATGTAAAAATTTATTTAGATGCAACTGCTGAGGAAAGAGCCAGAAGAAGGGTGTTACAAAATCAACAAAAAGGAATAGATTGTTCTTATGAAGAAGTATTAGCAGGAATAAAAGACAGAGATAAAAGAGATTCTACTAGAGAAGTTGCACCACTAAAAAAAGCAGAAGATGCCATATATGTAGATTCTACAAATTTAAGTGTTGAACAAGTGGTAGAAAAAATAATAGGAATTATAGAAGAAACAAGAAAAAGGGAAAGGCAAGGAAAATAGTTATGAAAAAAGTGTTAAAAGGAATTATAAAATGGATTGTAAGAGGAGCTTTATATATATGGTTTAAGATTTTTTATCAGACAGAAATTAAAGGATTAGAAAATGTCCCAAAAAAAGGAGCAGTTATATTTTGTGGGAATCATAGAAGTTATATAGATCCACCATTAATGGTAGCAACAGCAAAAAGAGATATGAAGTTTTTAGCCAAAGAAGAATTGTATAAAAATAAATTTTTGGCATTTTTAGGTTGGGCTTTTGAAGCGATACCAGTTAAAAGAGATGAAAAAGATGTATCTGCTATAAAAAAATCACTAAAAGATTTAAAAGAAGGAAAATGTATTGCGTTATTTCCAGAAGGAACTAGAAATGGTCTAGAAAAAGGCGAAAAAGTAAAAGATGGTGTTGCTTTTTTTGCTATAAGAAGTGGAGCAAAAGTTGTACCTTGTGGGATAAAAGGTGGAACAAAAGACCATCATAAAATTACGATTACATATGGTGAACCATTAGATTATAGTGAGTATAAAGGAAGCAAAGATAAAGAAGTGTTAGATAAAGTAACAGAAGAAATCATGAGCAAGATTATAGAACTTGCTAGATAGGAGAAAATTATGTATATATTAAGATATGCCATTATATTATTGTTATTTATAATAGCTATAGGATTTAGTAATAGTAAAAATAAGACGGTTAAAACAATCGGATTAGTGATAACGATTTTATCACTTATCATATATGTATATGTACAATTTGGTTCAGTGATTGTATTTAATCCTATTTTTATCATTTTATACATAGCAATTCTATTTGGTGTATTTTTATTTATCTATAAAAAATATCGAAATCTGAAATACCAAAAAGAAAGTTATGAAGATATTAATTATCTAAATAGAGATATCTCTACAGAATATCCACCATCTATTGTAGGATATCTATTTAATCAAAAATTAAGATATAAAGATTTGATTGCAGATATTATGGAATTGTATGCTCAAAAGATAATTGATATATCAAAAAGTAGTGAACAGGGAAAAACGAAAATTCATTTTTATTTACAAGAGCAAGATTATAGAAATAAAGTTAATAGCCAAAGTCAATTATATATCATTAGAACATTAATCAATGACAAACAAAATGTAAGTTTTGATTTTAGTTCATGGAAACGATTAGTATTAGAAGAATATAAGATAAGAAAATTTGCTAAAGAAAAAAATGACGATAAATCTAAAAAAATCATTTTGGGTATAATAGTCTGTATGGTAATCATTGGTGGTATTATCGGATGGATAGGTGGAAGCAAAACTGGTTTTGCTATTATGACAATGATTGTAGGAGCAATAGGTGGTGCTTTTATAGGAACAATAGTAGGCTATCAATTTGCGAACTTTATGAAAAGCTCTGAAAATACAAATGTATTTTTAAGCCAGTATGGTGAAAATGAATTAAAGAAATGGATGAAATTTAAAAAATTTATACAAGAATATACATTATTAAAGGAAAGAACCATTGAAGAAATTACCATATATGAAAGTTATATTCCATATGCGATAGCACTGGATGTTAATGTTCAATACAAAAATACAAAATTTGATATATTTGATGAAAATGAATTTCAATCAATAGTTGATGAGAGCGACAGCGCAAATTTCTTAGAAAGTATGGGAATAACTGTATAAAGTAATTGACAAATTTAACGAATAGGTGTATAATTTTATAAGCTTATTTTTAGAGATGTAGGCGTTTTTCAAGAAAAACTTTGGAAAACGTCTTAATAAATGTCGTGTAGACAAACGGACTCTACGCGACAAAATGAAAGGGAGTAATAAAATGAACAACAAAAACATTAGAAATATCGCGATTATTGCACACGTAGACCATGGAAAAACAACATTGGTAGATGCCATGTTAAAACAAAGTCATGTATTTAGAGAAAATGAACAAGTAGCAGAAAGAATTATGGATTCTAATGACCTAGAAAAAGAAAGAGGAATTACAATACTTTCTAAAAACACATCTGTTATGTATCATGATATCAAAATTAATATTGTCGATACACCAGGACATGCAGATTTTGGAGGAGAAGTAGAAAGAGTACTAAAAACAGTTGATGGAGTACTTTTATTAGTTGATGCTTTTGAAGGAGCAATGCCACAAACAAGAGAAGTGTTAAAAAAATCATTAGCTTTAGGATTAAAACCAATCGTGGTTATCAATAAAATTGATAGACCAGGAGCAACTCCAGAAAAAGTTGTAGACCAAGTAATTGAATTATTTATTGAGTTAGATGCAAGTGATGAACAATTAGATTTCCCAGTTGTATATGCTTCAGCTAAAAATGGAATTGCAAAAATGAACTTAGAAGATGATGCAACAGATTTACATTGTCTATTTGAAACAATTGTTAATACCATTCAAGCACCAAATTGTGATGAAGAAGGACCAGCTCAAATGTTAGTATCTAACATTGATTATGATGATTATGTTGGAAGAATTGCCATAGGAAGAGTAGAAAGAGGAATTATAAAAGTTGGAATGCCAGTAGCTATTTGTGGAAAAGAAGATAAAATTATACAAGGTAGAATTGCAAAAGTATATACACATGTTGGATTAAATAAAGTAGAAGTAGAAGAAGGAAAAGCTGGAGATATTATTGAACTTGCAGGGTTATCAGATATTAATATTGGAGATACAATTTGCGACTTTAATCATCCAGAAAAAATACCATTTGTGGATATTGATGAACCAACTGTATCTATGACATTTAGTGTTAATAATGGACCATTTGCAGGAAAAGAAGGACAATTTATTACTTCTCGTCATATTCGTGATAGATTGTTTAAAGAACTAGAAAGAAATGTATCATTAAGAGTAAAAGAAACAGATTCACCAGATTCCTTTGAGGTATCAGGAAGAGGAGAATTACATTTATCTGTATTAATTGAAACAATGAGAAGGGAAGGATTTGAATTATTAGTATCTCGTCCAAAAGTTATCTTTAAAGAAATTGATGGTGTCAAATGTGAACCAATTGAAGATTTAGTAGTTAATGTTCCTGATGACTGTGTAGGAAATGTTATTGAAAAATTAGGAAGAAGAAAAGCAGAAATGGTAAATATGGAACCAGCTGAAGATGGACATACAAAAATTGAATTTAAGATTCCAGCAAGAGGATTAATTGGATATAGAACAGAATTTTTAACAGACACAAAAGGAGAAGGAACAATGAATCATATATTTGATTCATATGAGCCATATAAAGGTGATATTCAAGCACGTGTTAGAGGAACCATTGTTGCTTTTGAAAATGGAAAATCTGTAACATATGGATTATATAATGCACAAGATAAAGGGGATTTATTCATTGGACCTGGTGTAGAAGTATATGAAGGAATGATTGTTGGTCTAAATTCAAGAGGAGAAGATTTAGCAATCAATGTATGTAAAGAAAAACATTTGACAAATACAAGAGCTTCTGGTTCAGATGATGCATTACGTTTAGTACCACCAATTCAAATGTCATTAGAAAAAGCAATTGAATTTATCCAAGATGATGAATTGGTAGAAGTAACACCAAAATCAATCAGATTAAGAAAGAAAATATTAGATACTAAGGAAAGAGAAAGAGCAAATAGAAATAAATAGGGTCCATTGGGACCAGGTCCTTTGGGACCCGAAATAAATTGATGGTGAGAAAATGTTAAGAAAAATAATCAAGGATTAAATCTACGACAATGTATTATGAATTTAGTAAGAGGAAAGCAAAATAGAAAGCAAACAAAAGGAAAAGAAAGATAGGAGAACAGAAAAGTGGATTTACAAGAACAAATAAAAAACTTCAACCCCTTTAATGAACAAGAACGAGTAGATAAAGAAATGATGCTAGAATATATGAATACTTTTAAAGATGTACTAACTAGAGAAAATAAGATGTGTCATTTTACAGCTTCTAGTTGGATTGTGAATAAAGAAAGAACAAAGGTATTAATGATTTATCATAATATTTATCAATTTTGGGCATGGACAGGTGGGCATAGTGATGGAGATGACAATTTATTACATGTTGCATTAAAAGAAGCCAAAGAAGAATCAGGGTTAGAACATTTAAAAGTGTTAAGTGATGGCATATATAGTTTAGAAATTGTAACTGTAGATTGTCATATAAAAAAGGGAAAATTTGTACCATCTCACTTACATTTAGATTGTTGCTATTTATTGGAAGCTAATGAAAATGAACCACTTAGAATAAAAGAAGATGAAAATAGTGGCGTAAAATGGATTGACATTGACAAAGTAACAGAAGTAACCAATGAACCGAAAATGGTACCAATTTACCAGAAACTAAATGATAAGTTATTAGAATTAGAGTAAAAATAAATAGTCAGAAAGAACTGTCAGAGTGACAGTTCTTAAAAAATAAGTAGGAAATGATTTAATAAAAAGAAAAGATGGTGATTAAACGATATGGAGGAAATGAAATTGAATACAATAGAATTAGAAAAAATAAAGCAAAAAGCACTAGAAGAACATATTCCTATCATTATGGACGAAACATTAGAAGTTATCGAAAAATATTTAAGTAAAAACAAGCCTAATAGAATACTAGAAATTGGAACAGCAGTTGGATATTCTGCCATATGTTTTACACAATTTCTAGCAGAAAATGGTGTTATTGATACCATTGAAAGAGAAGCTGATAGAGTAGAAGAAGCAAAAAAAAATATCAAATTAGCAGAGGTAGAAGATAAAATAAATATTTATGAAGGTGATGCAGTAGAAATCTTACCAACTTTGAATAATCAATATGATGTAGTATTTATAGATGCTGCTAAAGGAAAATATCCATTTTTTCTAAAAGAAGCTTTAAGAATGATTAACAAAAATGGAATTATCTTTGCAGATAATATTTTATATAAAGGCTATGTTATGAGTGATTATAACAAACATAAACAAAGAACAGCAGTTAGAAATTTAAGAGAATATATCAAAGAAGTAAGTGAAAATCCAAACCTTGAAACAGAAATTTTAGAGGTTGGAGATGGATTAGCAGTTAGCAGAATTAAATAAAAATACAATCAAAAAACTCTCAAGCAATATGAGAGTTTTTAATAATATTAAATATAATCAAAGTCAATATTAAAATTTCCATTACTTCTGACATCATTACGTATTTTTCTAGAGCGCATAAAATTTTCATAACTAGAAAAATCTAGAGGAGGTAAAGGGTCTTCAGGGCTAGGTGTATAAGCTTTAGGATTTTGAAAAATATGTTCAAAAACATTGTATATTTCAGAAACAAAAGGTTCTACTTTATTTTTTGCAACTTTAACGGTTATAATATATTTTCCTAATAAATCAGGTAATGATACATCTGGATTGTATAAAAGTTTTTCTAAAATTTCGGTAGAAGAATCGAAAGCCTCTGGATTTTTTTCTAGAATAGTACGCAATATAGGATTTTTTGACCAGTTTTTCATTTTTTCTTTTTTATAAGTATCATGACTAGTTGCTAAAGGTAGATTATCAGAATTAGTGTTAGCTTTATTTTCACAATCTCTTTCCATTTCTAAATCACGTATCTGTGTTTCTAGACAATACCCCATTTCTTCATAGAAATAGGAATCATGCAAAGATTTATACAAAGATTTTTTTGGAGATTGTACATAGTCTTTAGAACGTGTCCAGATTCTTGTTACACCAATTTCGTCATAATATTGATACATAGCATCTCGAATATCATAAAGGGCTTTTTCAGTATATTGGCTATCAAATTTTTTTAATTTAACATTTGTTCCGTTACGTAAAAGTTTACTTACATTAATGATATTTGTATTATTTTCACAGTACTTATTAGTGTTAGGTTCTTTGGTTTGATGTGTGATTATCATAGTATCACCAGTTTCAGAATCAGTATAAGTAGAAACAACATTAAATTGTTCTTCATCATTAATAACAAGTATATCTTGAAATAAAGTAAGCTTACCATCAGGTGTTTTAGAGGCATTATCAAAAGTTCTTTTTTTGGCAGAGAGTTCAGTTTCATATAATAAATTATGTTCGTTGATTTTTTTACGTTTGCCATCAATAATAGCATATCGATTTCCATCTTTTTCATCTAATATGATTTCATCAGAAGGGATTTGGATAGCAGAAGAAATAGGAATAACATTTCCTTTTTCATCTAAAATTTCTAATTGTCCATCTGAATTATTTTTTATAGATTGAATATTGAAATCAACATCATTAACAATAATACGATTAGCAAATGTATCTTCTGTTCTACCTAATCGAATTACAAGATTTTCTTTTTCTTCAGGAGTTAATTGTTCAAATAAATCTCTAAAACCTTTAAGTGTTCCTTTTTCTGGAGAGGTATTTTCAATCATATTTTTTATTTTTAGATATCTTTCTATTTTTGGTGGTTTATTTTTTAACAAAAATTTAAAATATTTTTCTATATTTTTACTTCTTTGTTCTTGGAGAAGTTTTAATTCATTTTCATTTGTAGGATATTGATCAGGAAAAAGCTTTTCAATGCTTTCTGCCATGGTTCTAAATGATTTAATTAAAAAACTTCTTTTGGATTTTATTCTACCTTTAAAAGAAAAATTTATGTTAGGCAATCTGTCGCAAAGTTCTTCATGTAGATTAACCATTAATTTTTTTAATAAAGGAGTATATTCATCATTATATCTTGTATGTCTTCTAAAAAAAATATAGGGATTAACGTCTGGATGAATATATTGACACCATTGTATAAAATCTTTTTCAACTTTTGGGATTTCCATAATACAAAACTCCTTATTATAATATTTATTTTATTAAGTAGAAAAATATTTACTTATTATTAATTAGTAAATTTTCTATTTAAAAATCTTTTAGTTATGTACTCTAAGATGTTCTTCAATAATAAGTGTATCAAAAAAAATAGAGAATAGCAATAAAAATGAAATAAATTATGTAAGACAATTAAAAAGTTTTAGTAATAAGAAAGTGATTTTTAAAAAAAGAAATAATGCCCAAATAACAATTATTTTACACTACAGAGATTTTCTTAGAGTACATAACTCTAAGAAATTTGAAATTTTTGATTATTTATGTATATTTTCATGTATTTTCCAAGTACTTCTAAAAAAATTTCAAATGATTTTGGTATATTTATGAATACAAATATTGTGCAAAATATTAAGAAATTAATTTTATAATTGACATAAACAATTGTAAATTGTATAATATTAATGCAAAAAAGCCAGAAAGAAATAAAACTAAGGAAGGATAAATATGAAAAAAGTAGAATTATTAGCACCAGCTGGTTCTTATGAAAAAGCGAAAATTGCCTTTTTATATGGAGCAGATGCGGTATATTGTGGAACATCATCATTATCTTTAAGAACAAGAGCTGATATGAAAGATGATGATTTAGAAAAAACAATCAAATATGCACATAGTATTGGAAAAAAAGTGTATGTTACTTTAAATATTTTTGCTTGGGATGAAAAATATGAAGAAATTATAGAAATGGCCAAAAAATTAGAAGTATTAAATCCAGACGGAATTATTGCAGCAGATGGAGGGGTTATAGAAGTATTAAAACAATATGCACCAAGTGTAGCCATTAATGTGAGTACACAAGCTAATATTGTAAGTTTACATGCTGCAAACTTTTGGTATCATAATGGAGCTAAAAGAATGATTATGGCAAGAGAAATGAATAAAGAACAATTAAGATATATTATGGAAAACAAACCAGAAGGAATGGAAATTGAAATATTTATTCATGGTGCCATTTGTTTTGCTTTTTCAGGAAGATGTTTTTTAAGTGATTTCATGTCATGTAGAAGTGCTAATTTAGGAGATTGTGCACAAAGTTGTAGATGGTCATATAATTTATATGCTGAAGAAAAAAATAATCCTGGGGAACTAATGCCAATTGAAACCAGTGAATATGGAACAAGTATTTTTTCTTCAAAAGATTTGTGTTTAATCAAAGAAATACCAGAAATTATTGACATGGGAGTAGATAGCTTAAAGATAGAAGGAAGATTAAAAACAGAATATTATCTAGCAAGTGTCATAGGAGCTTATAGAAATGCAATTGATGATTATGAAAAAGATCCAGAACATTATGATTATACAAAATATTTAAAAGAGCTAGAAAAAGTAAAAACAAGAGGATTAACCACATTTTATTTTAATGATAGAAACAATAAAGATATACAAGAATATGGAGGAAGACAATATAACGAAAAATATGAATTTGGAGGAAAAGTAGTAGAATATAATGAAGAAAAATCTGTTATTGAGATAAAAAACAAACTACAAATAGGAGACAAAATGGAGATTTTAATTCCATACAAGTTAGAACCCGTACAATTTATAATTGATAGCTTATGGGATTATGATACCAAAGAAGAAATACAAGCGGTTAGTCCAGGAGTAAAAGGACAAAAAGTGTTAATGAAATTGCCAATCAAATGTGAAAAGGATTGGATTATAAGAAGAAAAAAATAAAAAACGAGCCATACTATTAGTATGGCTCTAATGCTGTTATCTGTGAAAAAGCCGGATAAAATAAAACATCCAAAATGGTTTTATGTTACATATCACAGATGACAGCGATAATCACCAAGCCAGTAGGCGAAATACCTTTTCCTAAAGGGTGGTGATGTTTACAAACAGCTTTTGCTATTTGATAACATAAATAGTATACATTAGAAACGAAAAAAGGTCAAGGGTAAAAGGGTCTGACTAGATATATTAAGAAATTGTTGAGGGCTTGTTTGAAATATAATTATATTGGATAGAGTATCCTAAAATTACTTTTCTGAATATAATACACAAAAGCAAGTGATACTATAAAATGAAAAGGAGAGGAGAAATATTTATGAAGAATCATACATTAATTGGTAATACACCTATGATAAACATTACATATAGATATAAAGGAAAAGAAAATCATATATATGTAAAATTAGAAATGTTTAATATAACAGGTAGTATAAAAGATAGAGTAGCCTATTATATTATTAAAAATGCAAAAAGAAAAGGAATCTTGAAAGACAATATGCCAATTATAGAAGCAACAAGTGGAAATACAGGTATTTCCTTATCAGCTTTAGGAGCTTATTATAAACATCCTGTATATATTTTTATGCCAGATTGGGCAAGTAAAGAAAGAATTGAACTAATGAAATTATATGGAGCTAATATAACATTAATATCAAAAGAAGAAGGGGGATTTGTAAAATGTGTAGAAGAAGCTAAAAAATTAGCTAAGGAGTTAAATGGATTTTTAGCAAATCAATTTGAAAATGAAGATAATCTATTGGCTCATTATGAAACAACCGGAAAAGAAATTTTAGAACAATTAGAAGGCAAGAAAATTGGTGGATTTGTTTCTGGAGTGGGAACAGGTGGAACACTGATGGGAATAGGAAAACGATTAAAAGAAACAGATAAGCAGATAAAAATATATGCATTAGAGCCAGAAAAAATGCCAATATTATCAAAGGGGAAAATAGTAGGACAACATAAAATAGAAGGGATTGGAGACGATTTTATACCAGATATATATAGAAGAAATGAAAATATCATTGAAAAAGATATCATATTAATTGATGATGAAGATGCTATGAATATGGCAAGAAAATTAGCAAAAGAATTGGGATTAGGTGTTGGTATTTCATCAGGTGCTAATTTCATAGGAGCTATACTGGCACAAGATAAAATAAAGGGAAATATGGTTACAGTTTTTGCAGATGATAATAAAAAGTATTTATCTACTGATTTAGGAAAAGATATTGATAACAACAATCATTCTATGAGTAATAGTGTGGATTTGTTAAAATATGACGAGATAATATAAAATTGTAAAAAAGATATAGTAAAATCACGGTATTTATAATATATAAAAGTAATACCGTGATTTTTATTTTTAAAGATAATAAGGTTCTGAAGCAGTGGAAATATTTAATGGCTATGTAATGAGATTCTTATTAAAAGTCAGAATTTAATTTTTAAATTCTTTTGATAATTTTCCAATTGCTTTTGTTTCAATTCTAGAAACATAGGAACGAGAAATACCCATCATCTCTGCAATTTCATGCTGTGTTTTTGGTTTATGACCACCTAAACCAAAGCGAAGTTCTAAAATTGTTTTTTCTCTATCTTTTAAAATAGATTTCATTTTTTCATATAATAATTTAATTTTCATTTTAATATCAACTGTATCTTCAATATTTCTTTCATCATTTTCTAATATCTCTTGTAAAGTAATGACATTATCATCTTTGTCTTTTCCAATAGGTTCATTTAAATAAACTTCAGCACCTAATTTTTTTGTGGCTCTTAAGTGCATTAATATTTCATTATCAATGCATCTGGAAACATATGTAGAAAGTTTTGAGCCTTTTTCAATGTTAAAACTATTAATTCCCTTTATTAATCCAATTGTACCAATTGAAATTAAATCATCTTGTTCAACATTCGTAGTTGAATATTTTTTACTAATATGGGCAACTAATCTTAGATTTCTTTCAATTAAGATGTTTCGTGCTTCCTCATCACCATTTTTCATTTGTGTTAAATACATTTTTTCTTCTTCAGATGTTAATGGCTCAGGAAATATATTACTACTAGAAATATATCCTACTAAAAATACAGAGAATTTTAGAAATTCGATAAATCCTAAAATACCAGACATACAAAGAGCAGAGAACATATAGGCACCTCCAAATATATAAAAATAAGAAAATTTTAAATGTATAAGTAATAAAATAGATTTCAATGTACATTAAAATCTTGCATAACAAATTATATGTTTGAGAACAATAAAAGTGCCTGACCATTAGAAAATTATGATTAATGAATTTAAAAAACGTTTTAGAACTTCAAAAAAATTATAAAATATGAATTTTATAAAAATAACTTGCACATATATCATAATTCTGATATAATTTGTCTATAAAATAAGGAGGTGCTTTTATGGCTTTAATTAGACCATGTGCAGATTTGAGAAATAATTATAATGAAATTTCAAAAATATGTCATGAAACAAAAGAACCAATGTATATCACGAAAAATGGAACAAATGATTTAGTTATTTTAAGTGATGAAGCATATGAAGAATTAACAAAAGGGCTAGAAGAAACAGAGGAAGAAAGAATAGATAGATTGGTATCAGAACATTTTGATAAACAATATGCTACTTTTGAGGAGTTCCAAAAAGATATTATTAGGAAAATTGAAGAAGCAATGCTAGAAATTAAAGAAGGAAAGGGAATTCCAATGGAAGAAGTGGTGGCAGAAATGGAGGCGAAATATCATCTTAATAGAGAAATATAAAATTATTTGGTCACCTAAGGCTTGTAATGATTTGCAAAATATTCATTTTTATGTTGAATATTATTTTAAAGAGAAAAGTACAGCAAAGAAAATAGTAAATAGAATTCTAAATTATATTTCAAATTTAAGCTATTTACCTGAAAAATATGTAAAACTAGAAGATTGGAAAGATAAGACAAAAAATGTACGAAAAATGAAAGTGAATAATTATATTATTATTTACGAAGTTGATAAGAAAAAACGGACAAGTCTTTATTTTACATATTTTTCATAGTACACAAAACTATATGAATAAACTTTAATCAAACAAAACAAATTTAGGTCAAGTCAAGTTAAGATAACTTTAGTTTAGGTCTAAACATGAATCTAAATCTTAAATTTAAATCAAATTTTATTAAAAATTCAAAAATTAAAATCTATAAATTTCAAAAAGATACATAAATTTAATCAAAAATATAACATTATTTTAATATGTTGTGTAATAAGCTGTTTATTTTTTTATAATTATATGTAATTACGAAAAAAAATTTTTTAATGAATGAAATAAAAAGAATTTCATAAAATAAGAAGGGAGAATGTGAGTTTTTCTAGATATATTTTTGAGGAGTATATTTATGAATGGATTTTTAAATATCATAAAAGGTATTTTTATAGGAGCAGGAGCAATTGTGCCAGGTGTTAGCAGTGGCGTGTTATGTGTAATTTTTGGTATTTACGAAAAATTACTAGATGCTGTTTTAAATTTTTTTAAAGATATCAAACAAAATATAAAGTTTCTATTACCTATTGCTTTAGGTGTTGGAATAGGTGTTTTGTTATTTAGTAATATGTTAAATTATCTTTTGTATGAATTTCCAATACAAACCAAGTCTATATTTATTGGATTAATCATTGGAACCATTCCTTCTTTAATAAGAGAAGTCAATGAAAAAGAAACATTTAAACCACAAAATGTGATCTATTTGTTGATAGCATTAGCCATTGGAATCATAACAGTGGTTTTAGAAAATAGAATGCATATTATTACTAATCTAGACAATATGAGCATTATGTATTTAGTTATGTGTGGAGCCATTATGTCTGTAGGAATTGTTGTACCAGGTGTTAGTAGTACCATTATTTTAATGTTATTAGGTGTCTATTCTGTGTATTTGCAATCTGTTGCCAATTTATATTTACCTGTATTAATTCCTCTTGGCATTGGATTGATATTAGGTAGTATCATTGTAATGAAATTAACCAAAAAATTGTTAGAAAAATATTATGCACAAACTTTTTATAGCATTATCGGTTTTACGATTGGGTCCATATTTGTTCTTTTACCACAAGGAATGACATTATTAGAAACAATTTTATGTGTGCTATGTATTATTTTAGGTGTATATATATCCCATATACCAAATATAATTAAGAATTTCAAAACTTCTAAAATGTTTAAAGCAATCAAAGTATTAAATAAAATGCATTCACAATCAAAAACACAAAAAGATTAGTTTTTGAAATTGTAATAAAGTTTCCAGAAAACTGGTGAATTGTAAAAGTAAAATATAATTAGAAAAATTAAAATAAAATGTATAATTAATATATATAAATGAGCAATTT
>CALXZX010000006.1 GCA_944393375.1 uncultured Clostridia bacterium
AAAGAAGGTTGTAAACAAGCTAAATCAGTTATATTAGAGCCTATTATGAAAGTTGAAATAACAGTTCCAGAAGAATACATGGGAGATGTTATTGGAGATGTAAACTCAAGACGTGGTAGAATGGAAGGTATGGACGGAAATGATGGAATGCAAGAAATCCATGCATTTATACCATTATCAGAAATGTTTGGATATGCAACAGATTTACGTTCTAAAACACAAGGTAGAGGAACATATTCAATGGAACCTTCTCATTATGAAGAAGTACCAAAATCAGTTTTTGAACAAATTGTTGCATCAAGAGCAAAAAAAGATTAATTAAAGAAGTATTGGAATTACATTTTATCTAAAAAGTATTGATTTTTTCAATAAAATGTTATAAAATGCTTATACTAAAAGAAACTTACGTTATTAAATTTAAATTATATAAAAAAGGAAAGGGAGCGTACGAAAGCTATCCTTTACCTAAATTAAAAGGAGGAATTAAAAAATGGCAAAAGCAAAATTTGAAAGAACAAAGCCACACGTTAACATTGGTACAATCGGACACGTTGACCATGGTAAAACAACAACAACAGCAGCTATTACAAAATATTTATCATTATTAGGAAAAGCTAAATATGAAGCTTATGATCAAATCGATGGAGCTCCAGAAGAAAAAGCAAGAGGAATTACAATCAACACAGCTCACGTAGAATATGAAACAGATAACAGACACTATGCACACGTTGACTGCCCAGGACATGCTGACTATGTTAAAAACATGATTACTGGTGCTGCTCAAATGGATGGAGCAATCTTAGTTGTTTCTGCAGCTGATGGTGTTATGCCACAAACAAGAGAACACATCTTACTTGCTAGACAAGTTGGTGTTAAATATATCGTTGTTTACTTAAATAAATGCGATATGGTTGATGACCCAGAATTATTAGAATTAGTTGAAATGGAAGTTAGAGACTTATTAACAGAATATGGTTTCCCAGGAGACGAAATTCCAATGATTAAAGGTTCTTCATTACAAGTTCTAGAAAGTACATCTACAGATCCTAACGATCCTGTATATGCACCTATGAAAGAATTAATGGAAGCTGTTGATAGTTATATACCAACACCAGAAAGACCAGTTGACCAACCATTCTTAATGCCAGTTGAAGACGTATTCACAATTACTGGTAGAGGAACTGTTGCTACAGGTAGAGTAGAAAGAGGAACAGTTAAATTACAAGACGAAGTTGAAATTATCGGTCTTACAACTGAAAGAAGAAAAACAGTTGTTACAGGTGTTGAAATGTTCAGAAAATTATTAGATCAAGCTGAAGCTGGAGATAATATCGGAGCATTATTAAGAGGTGTTGATAGAAAAGATATCGAAAGAGGTCAAGTTCTTTGTAAACCAGGAACAATTCATCCACACACAAAATTCACATCAGAAGTATACGTTTTAACAAAAGAAGAAGGTGGAAGACATACACCATTCTTCAATGGATATAGACCACAATTCTATTTCAGAACAACAGACGTTACAGGTGTTATCGAATTACCTGCTGGAACAGAAATGGTTATGCCAGGAGATAACGTATCAATGACAATCGAATTAATTACACCTATCGCTATTGAAAAAGGATTAAGATTTGCTATCCGTGAAGGTGGTAGAACAGTTGGTTCAGGAGTTGTTTCTGATATATTAGCATAATTAAAAAATGAATAAAGAATTCGGGATTTTGGGGACGGACTCAAAAATCCCGAATTTTTTGATTTAAGACATTTTAGGGGAAACACTTTTTTACATTATGTAAAATTTGTGGTATAATAGAGTTATAAACTAAAAGGAGGTCGTATAATGGACAGAATACAGCAATTGCGAGAAGAAACAACAGCCGAATTAGACCGGCTAACGGAAAAACACTATAAAGAGTGGATGGGCATGATAGCAGAAGAAAAGGAAGCCCTAAAAAAGGCTAAGACAGTGAAAGAGACCAAAGAAGTCAGGAAGGAAAATGAGCGAAAGCGCGACCTTCTTGATAAGAGACAGACAGAAGAGTATATAAGCCTCCAGCGAGAATTTGTAGAAAAACTTCTGTCTCACTAAGTCCAACCCGGCCGTATGTTTTTTTATACGGCTGGGTAAAATTTTGTGTAAAGCTATAAATTATATGCTAAAGACCAAATTGTACATGTGAAAAAATAGTTAGAATACTCTAAATAAAGTTTTTTTATGGTATACTCATCCCAACAGGAGGGCAAAATGGAAAGAAAATATAATAGAAATGATATAGATGAAAATTTAAGTATGGGAGAAAATGCTTTACTTTATTATGATAATATATTAGAAAAAAATGCTTTAAACGGAATTGTTATAAGCACTATTTTAAGGTTGCATAAAAAAAGCTATGTAGAGGTTAATAAATCCAAGGAAAATGAACTTGTTATAAAAGTAAAAAATGGTACAAATAAATTGCGAATATCTGAAGCATTTATCTTTGAATGTTTAAAAGTTATGGACTCAGATAGTGACAATATACTAACATTAAACGAATTAAGAGTATCTGAAAATAATGTAATTGCCACACATAAAAAGAATATAAAAGAATTAATCGTTCAAGAGGCAATAGCAGATGAATTAATAAATTACAAAAAGTTTAAGAAAAAGAGAAGATATTTTTTTAGAACACTAGAAACCCTAGTTATATTATTAATTCCCATATTATTAACATTTATAAATCCCATTCTCATAATGTTGTTAATAATTGTTATCATATTATTTTCCTTTTTAGCAAGTAGTAATTATTTAGATGAATTTATAGACTATTCAAAAGGTTCACTAAAGAAATTAAAAAATAAATTATTACATGATGAAATGATGAAATATAGTTCTAAAAACGAGCGTAAAAATATCATGATAGAATTCATTTTATGTATAGCAATATATTGTATACATTTCGATATTTTAAGAAATCTTTTCACATATACTATATGGAACGTATTTATAGTAGAATCATTCATATTTCTAATGATTGCAATAGTAGAATATATTAAATTTCTTAAAATGGATGTTTATACAGATAAAGCGATTCTATATAGAGAAAAATTAAAAGGTTTAGAAGAATACCTAAAAGAATATTCTTTAATTGAAAACAGAAAGGCTATAGAAGTATATTTATGGGAGGATTATTTGGCATTTTCTGTTTTGTTAGGGGTAAATAATGCTATCTCAAAAGAATTCAAGTTTAATTTGTCTGATAATGATAAAAGAGGAAAAATACAGTATGATTATTATGAAAATAGATATTTTTATATTAATGATGAAAATGAAAAAATATATGTAGATTAAATTTAATTAATATACTTGTAATTTTGCTAAAATAATAATAAAATAGATATGTCATAAATTAAATGAAATAAGATAAAATGTAAAAGGACTTATAGATTTGTTACTTAAGAAAGGAATGATATTAATAATGAAAATAATACTTGATGCCATGGGTGGAGATAATGCACCAGATGCCAATATAAAAGGAGCAGTAAATGCTATCAATAAAGTAAAAGCAGAAGTTATATTGGTAGGAAAAGAAGAAGTTATCAGAAGTAAAGTAAAAGAATTTTATGGAAAAGAAATTGAAGAAATATCTGACAGATTAAAAATAAAAAATGCAACTGAAACAATAGAAATGTGTGATACACCAACAGTTGCGATTAAGCATAAAAAAGATTCATCTATGGTAGTTGGATTTAAAATGCTAAAAGAAGATGAAGGTGATGTATTTATATCAGCTGGAAATTCAGGAGCATTATTAACAGGTGCAACACTATTAGTAGGGAGAATTAAAGGAATTGATAGACCAGCATTAGCAGGAATATTACCAGCATATAAAAGTCAATTATTATTAATTGATGCAGGTTCTAATACAAATTGTAAACCAATCAATTTATTACAATTTGCACAAATGTCTAGTATATATTTAAGAAATACATATGGAATAGAAAATCCAGCAATTGGTTTATTAAATATTGGAACAGAAGAAACAAAAGGAAATGAATTAGTAAAAGAAAGCTATAATCTGTTAAAAGAAAAATCAAAAGAATTAAATATCAATTTTGTAGGAAATGTAGAAGGAAGAGATGCTTTTTCTGGAAAAATAGATGCCATTGTAACAGATGGATTTACAGGAAATGTATTTTTAAAAACAACAGAAGGATTGGGAAAATTTGTTAAAAGAACACTAACAGAAAGTTTAACAAGAAATTTATTGACAAAAATAGCGGCAATTCCTGCATTACCAGCTATTAAAAGATTTAGCAAAACAATGGATTATAAATCTTATGGAGGAGCTCTATTTCTAGGTGTAAAAAAACCAGTAGTTAAGGCACATGGAAGTAGTGATGCATTGTTATTTGAATATACCATTATTCAAGCAGAAAAATTTGTAGAGAATAAAGCAGTTGATAAGATGATTGAAGAATTTCAAAAGACTACAAATAAAGAGGAAAAATAGCAATGTTACTTTAAGAAGAATTGACTTAGTTGTATAAAATGAAAATATTTATAAAATTTACTTGACAAATATACAAACATATAATATAAATGAAACTGTAGAAGCAAAATATCAAAAGTATAGATTATTTGCAAACTTGAGAGGAGGTGAACTCGGAAGATGAGTTCAGAAGAAGTTTTAGAGAAAGTAAAAGGAATAATTGTAGAACAATTAGGTGTAGCTGAAAATGCAGTTACAATGGAAGCATCTTTTATAGATGACCTAGGAGCTGATTCACTAGATATTGTTGAATTAGTAATGGCATTAGAAGAAGAATTTGATATAGAAATTCCAGATAGTGATGCAGAAAAAGTTGTAACTGTAGGAGATGTTGTTGAATACATAAAAGAAAACGTTAAATAAAAAATAGAGAAATTTTAATTTCTCTATTTTTTATTTAGTCATAACCATTAATAGTCAAATAAGAAAATATAAGTTACATTTTCTTATCTTAAAAAATCGTATTAAAAATTTCGGGAAAGCTTTGATAGAAATAATATAAATAATCTAAAATGTTTTTGCGTTCAATATCTGTATTAATAAATATATTACCAGAATATACAGTTTTTCCATCTAACTCTAATGTTATTGTACCAATAGGAGTTCCTTTTGTAATAGGAGCATTTAAAGTAGATTCATAATGAATATATGTATGAAAACTGTCAATCAAATCACTTCTTACTGGAATAGAAGGATAAGGTACTTCTTCATATTGTATATCTAAATAATCTGAAACACCTTTTAGAATGGTAATACCATTTGGGTTTTCTTTTTTCCAAATTTCAAAATCATTTGAAATGATTTCTTCAATATTCATATATGTAAAATTATTAAAAACATATTCAATAAGTTTAATACTATCAGTTGTTCTATATTTTTTTGTGTCTGCTCCAAGCACTACACAAATAATATCCATATCTCCTCTTTTGCAACAAGTAACTAAACATCGATTAGCTCCATTGGTAAATCCAGTTTTTATTCCATAAACGCCGTTTAATACACCTAATAATTCATTTGTATTAGTAAGGTTTTTAGGATATCCATTAATTGTAATCGTATAGTTTTTTGTTCCAACAATTTTTGCGAAAATTTCATTATTCATAGCATAATTTGAAAGAAGGGCCAATTCATAAGCAGTTGTATAATGTTCATCTTCGTCTAACCCATGGGGAGTAACAAAATGTGTGCTTGAAAGTCCTAAATTTTTTGCCTTTTCATTCATTAAGTTTGCAAAATCAGTAATAGAACCTGCTACGTGCTCTGCTAAAGCAACAGCAGCATCATTACCTGAACGCATCATTAAGCCATATAATAGATCAGAAACAGTTATTTTATCGCCAGTTTTTAGACCAAGTCTAGAACCACCAGTATTAGCAGCTTTTTTGGAAATCTCAACCATATCTGATAAATCTGTATGTTCAATTACGACTAAAGCAGTCATGATTTTTGTAGTAGAAGCCATTTTTTTCTTTTGATTTTCGTTCTTTCCAACAAGAATGGTATTGGATTTTCTATCAATAACTACATAGGCTCTAGAATTTATAGTAGGCATTTGTATGCTATCACTATTGGTTTCAATACTTTGTATATCATTTAGGATTTCTGAAATATCAACAATATCTTCAGAAGGAGATAAATCATCTGCAAAAACATGAGAAGCTATAAAAATACATATAAAAAATAGTAAAATAATTTTGTGATAAATTCGTAATAATTTCATAATACATACCCTCTAAATAATGGTATGAAAATAGGAAGAAAAATATAACTCTCAAATAGAAAAACCATAAACTATACGGATATGCAGAAAACAGAAGCAAATTGACATAAAAGCTTGAAATTATAGTGAAAATGTAATATAATTGTAATGTGGGGACAAAAATTTTAAAAAGCTTAGAAAACCTATATCCCTAAGCGTAATAAATTTAACATTTTATAACAATAAAAATAAGAAAAAAATGTTATTGACTAAATGAAAAAAATAGGTAAAATATAAGTATATTATGATAAATAATAAGGAGAGATATCTATGAGTAACCAAAAAATAATCAAAGGATTAATTGCTATATTGCTAATCATTTGCTTAGCAATGATACCAAGTATTGTAAAAGCAGCAGAACTAAATCCATCATTGTATTTTGGAATAACAGAATTAAGAGACAAAACAGATATGGGATATGCAATAGGAGACCCAGGTACAAATGGAGAAACAGGGAGATCTGCAAAAATATGGAATATTGTACAATACAGTGGAGAAAATACAAATGACCCAACAGAAGTAAATGTATATTGTATAAAGGCAGGGGTAGGATTTACAGAAGGACAAGGTGTAAGAGAAATACAAGAATACAATTTGCAATTTGACATGTATACAGAGAGGGAAGCCATTGCAAGCCAAGATGCAAATACAAGTAAAGTGTTGTACAATCTAGTAAATGGTGGACACTATAATGAATTATTAGCATTAGCAAACCTAATCTATATATCAGGAGAATCAACAGATGCAGAAAAGGAACAATTACTAGAAAATGCAGATGTAATAGATATTCAAAGAGAATATGAAGGATTAGGAGAAGAATATAAAATAACAGATGATGAAATAGAAGCAGTACAACAAGCAGCAATGTGGTATTTTACAAACTATGGAGAAGAAGATAATAAATATGATAGATATGATGAAGATACATGGTTATGGTATACTGAGGATGGTTCAGAATATGAAAATTTATCAGGATATGGTTCAGATAAATATCCAGCAGTAGGATTAGCAAGACAACAACAAGCAGTAGCTTTATATAGATATTTAATAGATACAGCAAAAGAACAAGCAGGAAATTATGAGAACAGTAATGTAAGACATAGAAATAAATTAACATTATACACAACAGCAACAGGAAATTCACAACCATTGATGAAAGTGGAAAAAATTCCACAAGAATTCGATTTAGCATTAAGAAAATATATAACAGAAGTAAATGGAGTGTCAGTTACTAATAGTAGAGTACCAGTAATAGATGAATCAACATTAGAAAGTGGAACCACTGCTACATATGAACATAGAAAAGACCCAGTTATGGTAGAAAATGGCGATATCGTAACATATAATATAACAATATATAATGAAGGACAAATAGATGGAAGGGCAACAGAGATAATAGACCAATTACCAAGTGGATTAAGATTTTCACAAATAGTAACAGATGGTTTTATAGCAGAATATGATGAAGAAACTAATAGAGTAACAATTACAAGAAATGAAAGTAATACAGAAAACTTAACTGCATATCAAGAAGGACAATTAGATTCAGAAACAATAGAAATTGAATGTATAGTAGATACAAGTGAAAATGGAAAAATATTAACAAATGTGGCATGGATATCAGAAGAAATAGATGAATATGGAAATGTAATCATAGATGAAGTAGGAGAAGATAGAGACTCAGAACCAGGAACAGCACCAAATGTAAACAAAGACAATATGGAAGATTACAAAGGAAATACTGATAATAAAGATGACTTAACTGATTCAGACTATTTCTACGAAGGTGAACAAGATGATGATGATTTTGAAAAATTAATTATTGAAAGTAATGAATTTGACTTAAAATTAATCAAAAGAATTACTGAAGTAAATGGAGAAACAGTTCCAGAAAGATTACTAGGTGTTGATATTACAAACTTAGCAAATGAAAGTCAAACAACAGCAGATTATCAAATGAATAAAGAACCTGTTGCAGTAAATACAGGGGATTTAGTTACTTATACATTTAGAATATATAATGAAGGTAGCATAGATGGATATGCAGAAGAAATTACAGAAGATATTCCTGAAGGTTTAGAATTTTTAGGAGCAGATATTGATTCTAACATGAATCCAATTACTGATGAAGATGAATTAGCAGCTGTAGAATTTAATACATCAATGGGATGGACATATGTAGAAGGAGACACAACAAGAATTTCAACAGATTATTTGGGTAGAGGAAAAGGTGCAGAAATTACAACACCAGGAGCAAACTTAATTAAAGCTTTTGATCCAAATAGCCCATATTCTGATACAGACACAGAAAAGAATCCGGACTACAAAGAAATATCTGTTATCTTTAAAGTAGTAGCAAAAGATCCAAGTATTGGAATTATCAGAAATGAAGCAGCAATTACAGAGGATGCAGATAGTGAAGGAAACCCAGTAGATGATAGAGATTCAAGTACAGATGATTGGGTAAAATATGAAGATGATGAAGATTATGACAATATCATATTACAAGAATTTGATTTAGCACTAAGAAAATTTATAAGTGAAGTAGATGGTGTTCAATATGATAGAGAGCCAAATGTAGATTTATCAGGATTAGAAAGTGGAACTACAGCTATTTATAACCATACAAAAGATCCAGTATTGGTAAAAAGAAATAGTGTGATCATATATACTATAAGAGTATATAATGAGGGAGAAGTAGATGGCTATGTAGAAGAAATAACAGACTATTTACCAGAAGAATTAGAATTTTTACCAGAGCATGAAGTTAATATTCAATATGAATGGCAAGTATCAGAAGATGGAAGATATGTGACAACAGATTATTTATCAAGTGCAAAAGAAACGACAGATAGACAAAATGAAATACAAGCATTTGATGGACAAACACTAGACTATAAAGAAGTACAAATAGCATGTAGAGTAAAAGACAATGTAGGAACAAATACAAAATTAACAAACTTGGCAGAAATTACAGAGGACAGTGATGAAGACAGAGATTCAACACCAGATAATGTAGAAATACCAAGTGATGAGGAATTACCAAATTATAAAGATGATGAAATCAATCAAGATTATGTACCAGGACAAGAAGATGATGATGATTTCGAAAAAGTGATTGTACAAGAATTTGACTTGGCCTTAAGAAAATTCATTACAAAAGTAGATGAAGAAGATGTCACAACAAGAGTACCAGAAGTAAGTTATGATAGAGAAGAAGACCAAATTACATATAACCATACAAAAGACCCAGTAGAAGTCATAACAGGAAATGTGGTAGAATATACAATCAGGGTATATAATGAAGGAGATATCGCAGGATATGCACAAGAAGTAGCAGATGATATCCCAGATGGATTAAGATATTTACCAGAAAATGAGACAAATATAGAATATAGATGGGTAATGTATGATGAAGAAGGAAATGTAACAGAAAATAGTGAAGAAGCAGTAGAAATCAGAACAGATTACTTATCAAAAGAACAAGAAGAAACAGAAGGAGAAAATCTATTAGAGGCATTTAATCCAGAGGAAGAAATCGGAGAAGGAAATCCAGATTATAGAGATATCAAAGTAGCATTTGAAGTAGTAGAGCCAAATGAATCAGATAGAATCATAGTAAACTCAGCACAAATCACAGAAGATAGTGATGAGAGTGGAAATCCAGTAGAAGATGTAGACTCAATACCAGACGAATGGAATGAAGGAGAAGATGACCAAGATAGAGAATATATCAAATTAACATACTTTGATTTAGCATTAAGAAAATGGGTAACAGAGGCAATAGTAATAGAAAATGGACAAGAGACAATCACACAAACAGGACATACAGCAGAAATGGACCCAGAGCCAGTAGTAAAAGTAGAGTTATATAGAAAGAACATAAATGATGTAGTCGTAAAATTCAGATATAAAATCAGAATAACAAATGAGGGAGATATAGCAGGATATGCAACAGAGATAACAGATTATGTACCAGAAGGATTAAGATTTGTAGCAGAAGATAATCCAGGATGGACAGATGAAGGAAATAATGTAATATCAACCAGATTATTAGAAAACACATTATTACAACCAGGAGAGTCAGCAGAAGTAGAAGTTGTGTTAACATGGATAAATGGAGAAGACAACATGGGACAAATGACAAACATAGCAGAGATATCAGAAGACTACAATGATAAAGGAGCACCAGATAGAGATTCAACACCAGATAACCAAGTTTGGGGAGAAGATGATATAGATGATGCACCAGTATTGTTATCAATTGAGACAGGACAAGAAAGAATCTACTATGTATTAGGATTTACTGTATTAGGAACATTAGCAGGAGGATTAGTCTTAATCAAGAAGTTTGTACTATAATATTGAGATAAATAAAAATAAGTTTTAACTATTGATAGTTAAAACTTATTTTTTTATAGAAAAAATTGAATTTAATTTTGAACATGTTTGGGTTTTCTTGTATGCAATAGGAGTAAGTTTTTCTTATAATATTGAAATGTAAAATTTTATAATATTAAAAATGTGAAATTTTAAATATTAATAAAATGTAAAAAAAAAGAAATAAAAATGTAATAAATATCGAAATATGTAAAATATCAGTATCCGTAAGTGATACAAGCACGAAAAAAATAGGAAAAGATTACAAGCAAAAATCGTCTTGAAAACGAAAATAAAATTGACTTATAATAATATAGAAGAAAAAAAAAGGAGAGATAGCGATATGAAAAGAAGTCACACTATATTTTCAAGTATTATATTCATATTATTTTTGATAATAGCCTTGTTAAATAACAAAGTACAGGCTACATCAGTAGAGCCACCAATATATTTTGGAATAGCAGAATTACGAACAACAACTCAAATGGGATATGCAATGGGAAATCCAGTTACAGGTGCAGAAAGAATATGGAAAATTGTACAATATAGCAATACAAATTATGATGACCCAACAGAAGTGAGTGCATATTGTATAAAGGCAGATCAAGGGTTTTCTAATGATACTTTAACAGATATATATGATGTGAGCTATAATATGAAAACTGAAAGGGAAGCCATATCTAAACAAAATAATATATTAGCAGAACTTATAAGTGGAGGGCAATATGATAATTTATTAGCATTAGCAGATATTCTTTATGTGAAAGGTGTATCAACAGAAACAGAAAGAGAGAAATTATTAGATATATCTGGTGCTAATGATGTAATAGAAAAAAGTGACTTTAATGGAATAGAAGAATATTATATTACAGATGATGAAATAGATGTAGTACAACAAGCAGCAATATGGTATTTTACGAATTATAAAGAAGGTGGAGAATATGACCACTATAATGAAGATAGTTGGATTTGGTATACATCTGTAGATGACAAAGGTGTATATAACAATTTATCATCATATGATCCAAAAAATATGTCATATCCAAGTGCAACAGCAGGATATTATAGAGAACAACAAATGGTAAAACTATATAGATACTTGATAGATACAGCAAAAAGTAATGCACAAAAAGGTATAAATGATGAAAAAACAATATTGACAGTATATGCATCTAATGAAAATCCAGAAGCACAACCAATCATGGAAGTTGTAAAACTACCAAGAGAATTTGATTTATCATTAAGAAAATACATAACAGAAGTAAATGATGAAGAAATAACAAACAGTAGAGTACCAGTTATAGATGAATCAACATTAGAAACAGGAACAACAGCTATATATAAACATAGAAAAGACCCAGTAGAAGTGAAATTAAATGATACAATCACATATAATATAACTATATATAATGAAGGAGAAAAAGCAGGAAGGGCAACAGAAATTGTAGACCAGTTACCAACAGGATTAGAATTTGTAGAAGTGGTTAGTGGAAATTTCCAAACAAACGAATATAATGAGCAAACGAATACGGTATATTTAACAAGAAAAGCAAACAATACAACAAATTTGCCAGCATATGAAGAAGGAAATTTAAGTTCAGAAACCATACAAATAAAATGTAAAGTAACAACAACAGGAGGACAATCTGATAAAATATTAACAAATATAGCTTGGATAGCAGAAGAAATAGATGAAGATGGAACAGTTATTACAAATGAACCAGGAGATGATAGAGATTCAGAGCCATCAACAATCACAACACAGACAAAAGATGAATTAGTGACAACAAATAATGGATATATAGGAAATAGCAATAATAATGGAAAAGATTTAACAAATTCAGAAAGTTATTTTGAAGGACAACAAGATGATGATGATTTTGAAAAGTTAGTTGTAAGAGCAGTAACAAGTATAGATGTTAGTAAAGTATGGAATGATAGTGAAAATCAAGATGGACTTAGAACAGATAATGTTACAGTAGAATTATTAATAGATGGTAAACCAACAGGAAAAACAATTACACTAAAAGCAGATGAATGGACAGGTTCATTTGAAAATTTACCAACTAAAATAGATGGAAAAGATGTTACATATTCAGTAAAAGAAACAACAAGTATTAGTGGATATACAACAAATACAAATAGTACAGATAGTACAGGAAAAAGTTTTACTATTACAAATACACATAAAATATTTGACTTAAGTTTAAGAAAATATATAACAAAAGTAGGAGATACAGATATCAACAATAGAACACCATCAATTAATACCAATTCTTTATCAACAGGAACAACTGCAACATATAATCACAGAAAAGATCCAGTAGTGGTAGAACCAGGAGATATGGTAATATATAATCTAACCATTTATAATGAAGGAGAAAAAGCAGGAAGGGCAACAAAGATAGAAGATCAATTACCAACTGGATTAAAATATGTTGAAGTGGTATCTGGAAATTTTGAATTAGACAGCTATTCAGAAACAGACAATTTGTTAAAATTGAAAAGAACATCAAATACAGATAATTTATCAGCATATGATGGTGGAGCAACATTATCTTCAGAAACCATACAAATAAAATGTGAAGTAACAGCAAATGCAGGAAGTGAAGATAGTATATTAACAAATGTTGCATGGATATCAGAAGCATATGATGCAGAAGATAATAAAACCATAACAACAGAAGAAAAAGCAGATACAGATTCTGAGCCAGGAACAAAACCAAATGTTAACAAAGATGATTTAGTTACAACAGATGATGGATATGTAGGAAATAGCAATAATAGTGGAAAAGATTTAACAAATAGTCAAGAATATTTTGAAGGTGAACAAGATGATGATGACTTTGAAAAAATTGTAGTAGAAGCTAGAACACAAATAACAGTAACAAAACAATGGAATGATAATGATGACCAAGATGGAAAAAGACCAGAAAATGTACAAGTAGAGTTATACAAAAATGGAACCACAACAGGTCAAACAAAAACATTAACAGGAACAGCATGGACAGCAACATTTACTAACCTACCAGTATATGAAAATGGAGAAAAAATTACATATACAGTAAAAGAAGTAAATGTACCAGATGGATATACAGTAAGTGGGGATGGAACAGAAGCAAACGATTATACTATTACTAATACACACACACCAGATGTAACAGAAATTACAGCAAAGAAACAATGGAATGACAATAATGACCAAGATGGTGTAAGACCAGAAAGTGTAGAATTTGAATTATATAAAAATAATACAGCAACAGGAAACAAAAAGACATTAACAGGAGATAGTTGGACAGTAATATTTGACAATTTACCAGTACATGAAGATGGAGAAAAAATCACATATACAGTAAAAGAAGTAAATGTACCAGATGGATATACAGTAAATGGGGATGGAACAGAAGCAAACGATTATACTATTACTAATACACACACACCAGATGTAACAGAAATTACAGCAAAGAAACAATGGAATGACAATAATGACCAAGATGGTATAAGACCAGAAAGTGTAGAATTTGAATTATATAAAAATAATACAGCAACAGGAAACAAAAAGACATTAACAGGAAATAATTGGACAGTAATATTTGACAATCTACCAGTATATGAAGAAGGAGAAGAAATCACATATACAGTAAAAGAAGTAAATGTACCAGATGGATACACAGCAAGTGGTGATGGAACAGAAGAAAATGATTATACAATTATAAATACCCATATACCAGGATTAACAAGTGTAAGTGTTAATAAAATATGGAATGACAACAATGACCAAGATGGTGTAAGACCAGATGAAATACAAGTAGAATTACTAAAAAATGGACAAGAAACAGGAAACACAGTAACATTAAATGCAGGAAATAACTGGACAGATACATTTGACAATTTACCAACATATGAAAATGGAGAAAAAATCACATATACAGTAAAAGAAGTAACAGTAGATGGATATAATGTACAAATTACGACAAATGGAGAAAATAATTTTACAATTACAAATACCCATACACCAGATGTAACAGAAATTACAGCAAAGAAACAATGGAATGATAATAATGACCAAGATGGTGTAAGACCAGAAAGTGTAGAATTTGAATTATATAAAAACAATGAAGCAACAGGAAACAAAAAGACATTAACAGGAGATAATTGGACAGTAATATTTGACAATTTACCAGTATATGAAGAAGGAGAAGAAATCACATATACAGTAAAAGAAGTAAATGTACCAGATGGATACACAGCAAGTGGTGATGGAACAGAAGAAAATGATTATACAATTATAAATACCCATATACCAGGATTAACAAGTGTAAGTGTTAATAAAATATGGAATGACAACAATGACCAAGATGGTGTAAGACCAGATGAAATACAAGTAGAATTACTAAAAAATGGACAAGAAACAGGAAACACAGTAACATTAAATGCAGGAAATAACTGGACAGATACATTTGACAATTTACCAGCATATGAAGATGGAGAAAAAATTACATATACAGTAAAAGAAGTAACAGTAGATGGATATAATGTGGAAATAACTCCAAATGGAGAAAATAGTTTTACTATTACCAATACACATACACCAGGAGTAACCAGCATTAATGTTAATAAAGTATGGAATGATAACAATGACCAAGATGGTGTAAGACCAGATGAAATACAAGTAGAATTATTAAAAAATGGACAAGAAACAGGAAATACTATTACATTAAATGAAAGAAATAGCTGGAAAGGAACATTTAATAATTTACCAGTAAATGAAAATGGAGAAAAGATAACATATACAGTAAAAGAAATTACAGTAAGTGGATATGCAGTTAATATTACACAAAATAGTGAAAATAACTTTACGATTACAAATACACATACACCAGGAGTAACTAGTGTTAATGTTAATAAAGTCTGGGATGATAAAGACAACCAAGATGGATTAAGACCAGACAGCATTGAAGTAGAATTATTAAAAAATGGAGAACCAACAGGAAATATTATTACTTTAAATGAAAAAAATTATTGGACAGGAACATTCAATAATTTACCAGTAAAAGAAGATGGAAAAGAAATTATCTATACAGTAAGAGAAAATACACAAATAGAAGGCTATACAACAGAAATTACAGAAAATACAGAAACTGCAAATAATGCAAATGATACACGAAATGTAGCAAATGTAGAAGAACCAGAAATTACAACACAAACTTATGCTGCAAAAGATATGGTAAGGGCTACAGTGGCTACTGTAGAACCAAAAAGCTTTAGAATTACAAATACTCATATTGTAGAAGATGCATTTGATTTAGCTTTAAGAAAATTTATTGTAGCAGTTAGCGAAGATGAAACAATAGAAGAAAGTGATATCTTAATGAATGAAGATGGTACTGGTTATGCAAGAGAACCAGTTGTAGACGCATCAAAATTAAATACAACTGATGAAAATGGAAATACGATTACAACAGCAATATACAATCATACCAAAGAACCGGTATTGGTAGAGAAAAATGATATTGTTGTGTATATGTTAAGAGTATATAATGAAGGAGAACAAGATGGATATGCAGCAGAAATTAAAGACTATTTACCATCATATCTAACATTTGTAGATGGAGAATTTAACCAGAAATACGGATGGGAAGTATCAGCAGATGGAAGAACTGTTACAACTAGATATTTGGAAAATAGTGTCATTGCAAAACCACAAACAGATGCCAGTGGAAACAATACATTATCTTATGTACAAGTACCAATTATGTGTAGAGTGTCAGATAGTGCAAATGCAAATGAAAATATAACCAATATCGCAGATATCACAGAATATCAAGATGCCAATAAAGAACCTGTGGAAGATAGAGATTCTAAACAGGATAATGTAGAAACACCAAGTGATGAGAACTTACCAGGTTATAAAGATGATGAAATTGACCAAGATTATGTACCAGGACAAGAAGATGATGACGACTTTGAAAAAGTATATGTACAAGATTTTGATTTAGCTCTAAGAAAATTTATAAGTGAAGTAGATGGTGTTCAATATGACAGAGAGCCAAATGTAAATTTATCAGGACTACAAAATGGAACAACCGCTATTTATAACCATACAAAGGATCCAGTATTGGTAAAAAGAAATAGCGTGATAATCTATACAATCAGAGTATATAATGAAGGAAATGTAGATGGCTATGCAGAAAGAATCACAGACTATCTACCAAAGGAATTAGAATTTTTACCAGAGCATGAAGTTAATATTCAATATGAATGGGAAGTATCAGAAGACGGAAGATATGTAACAACAGATTATTTATCAAGTGCAAAAGAAACGACAGATAGACAAAATGAAATGCAAGCATTTGATGGACAAACACTAGACTATAAAGAAGTACAAATAGCATGTAGAGTAAAAGCAGATACAAAAACAAATGTACAATTAACAAACTTGGCAGAAATTACAGAGGACAGTGATGAAGACAGAGATTCAACACCAGATAATGTAGAAATACCAAGTGATGAGGAATTACCAAATTATAAAGATGATGAAATCAATCAAGATTATGTACCAGGACAAGAAGATGATGATGATTTCGAAAAAGTGATTGTACAAGAATTTGACTTGGCCTTAAGAAAATTCATTACAAAAGTAGATGAAGAAGATGTCACAACAAGAGTACCAGAAGTAAGTTATGATAGAGAAGAAGACCAAATTACATATAACCATACAAAAGACCCAGTAGAAGTCATAACAGGAAATGTGGTAGAATATACAATCAGGGTATATAATGAAGGAGATATCGCAGGATATGCACAAGAAGTAGCAGATGATATCCCAGATGGATTAAGATATTTACCAGAAAATGAGACAAATATAGAATATAGATGGGTAATGTATGATGAAGAAGGAAATGTAACAGAAAATAGTGAAGAAGCAGTAGAAATCAGAACAGATTACTTATCAAAAGAACAAGAAGAAACAGAAGGAGAAAATCTATTAGAGGCATTTAATCCAGAGGAAGAAATCGGAGAAGGAAATCCAGATTATAGAGATATCAAAGTAGCATTTGAAGTAGTAGAGCCAAATGAATCAGATAGAATCATAGTAAACTCAGCACAAATCACAGAAGATAGTGATGAGAGTGGAAATCCAGTAGAAGATGTAGACTCAATACCAGACGAATGGAATGAAGGAGAAGATGACCAAGATAGAGAATATATCAAATTAACATACTTTGATTTAGCATTAAGAAAATGGGTAACAGAGGCAATAGTAATAGAAAATGGACAAGAGACAATCACACAAACAGGACATACAGCAGAAATGGACCCAGAGCCAGTAGTAAAAGTAGAGTTATATAGAAAGAACATAAATGATGTAGTCGTAAAATTCAGATATAAAATCAGAATAACAAATGAGGGAGATATAGCAGGATATGCAACAGAGATAACAGATTATGTACCAGAAGGATTAAGATTTGTAGCAGAAGATAATCCAGGATGGACAGATGAAGGAAATAATGTAATATCAACCAGATTATTAGAAAACACATTATTACAACCAGGAGAGTCAGCAGAAGTAGAAGTTGTGTTAACATGGATAAATGGAGAAGACAACATGGGACAAATGACAAACATAGCAGAGATATCAGAAGACTACAATGATAAAGGAGCACCAGATAGAGATTCAACACCAGATAACCAAGTTTGGGGAGAAGATGATATAGATGATGCACCAGTATTGTTATCAATTGAGACAGGACAAGAAAGAATCTACTATGTATTAGGATTTACTGTATTAGGAACATTAGCAGGAGGATTAGTCTTAATTAAGAAGTTTGTTATATAAGAAAAGCATGCTATATGCGAAATCAAAGATTTCTATGCATAAATCGAAAAAATAGAAGGGGTAAAATATAAAAAATAGGACATGAAAAGATGTCCTATTTTATTACTGAATTTCTTTACAATTAAAAATTGGTATGGTATAATTTTCCATGAAATAGACTAGAGAGGTGAAAAATATGAATCAAATTTTAGCGACTAGTAATCCAACATCTAAAAAAGCGAAAAACAAAAGAGGTGGAGGACCAGCAGATATAAAAACAGTTGTTAGAGTATTTGCTATAGTAATGCTAGTCTTTGGCATGTTTATGATAGGCACAGGTTCTTATGCTATATATAAAGATAATGAAGCAAATAATTCAGAAGTAATCAAACCAGTTATAACGGAAACAGTTAATGAAGATAATACAGCAGTCATATTAACAGTTACACATGACAAAGCAATAGATAGAATAGAATATAGTTGGAATGATGGTGAAGTACAAACCATAACTGGAAACGGAAGAAGATATATAGAGCAAGAAATAGAAATTCCTGGAGGAACGAATACATTAAATATAAGAGCAATTGATACACAAGGTCAAGAAATTTCAACACAAAGAGAATATACGGCAGAAGAAATAATTAATCTTTCTATTTCAGGAAGTAAATTAAAAATAACTGCAGAAAATGAAACAGAAATAGCATATATGACTTATAGATGGGATGAGGATGAAGAACAAAGGATAGATATTAATTCAACAACTGTTGACCAAGAAATTGATATTCCTATGGGAACTCATAATATAACAGTTATTTTAGTAGATGTGAATAATGAAACCACAACAAAAGAGCAAAAAGTAATGGGAACAACCAAGCCAACAATAAATATAGAAACAGATGATGCAGGAGAATATTACCTAATTACGATTACAGATGAAGCTGGATTAGAAAGAGTGGACTTAAATATTCGAGGAGAACAACGAACCATTACAGTTGAAAATGGAGAAAAAGAATTGAAGTATAAATTACAATTAAATGAAGGAGACGAAAATAGATTAGAAATAACAGCATATAATGTTGACGGAATTGCCTCTGATACAAGAAAAGTAATGGCTGCAAAATAAATTTGATAAAGTTTCCCTACATATAATTTATATGTAGGGAAACAGATTAAGGGGAAAAAATGGATAATACTTTTTTTCATATATTAGCATATTTTGTTATTTATTCATTTTTAGGATGGATTTTAGAAAGTATTGTAAGAACAATTTGCGAAAGAAAAATTATTAATACAGGATTTTTAATAGGCCCTTTTTGTCCAATATATGGATTTGGTGCTATTATTATGATATTATTCTTAGATAGATTTAAAAATAATATTGTACTTTTATTTTTCATTTCAGTTATCGTATTAACTTTATGGGAATATATAGTAGGTGTGCTTTTAGAAAAGTTTTTTTCTACGAAATATTGGGATTATTCAGACCATAAATTCAATTATAAAGGTAGAATTTGTTTAACCAATTCTTTAGCATGGGGAGTTTTAGGAGTTTTATTTATCAACTATATACATCCATTTATTATACAAATATTAGGTTATGTAAATTTTATGTATATAGCAATTATTGCTACGATTATAGCATTTATATTGTTAATTGATGCTATTATTAGTGTAATTAAAGTTAAAAATATAAAATCTACATTAGACAAAATAGAAGAAATTAATGAACAAATAAAACAAAAATTATTAGAATTAAAAGATAAAGAAAAAATATCAGCAAATGATAATATACAAAATCTTGTGAATACTTTAAAGATGCGAAGGGATAGAACAATGAGGCATTTATATAGAAGGGCATACCGATTGAAAAAAGCCTTCCCAGCAATTGATACAAAAGAATTTACAGAAATATTAAATAAAAAGATTGAATTTAAACATAAAAAAACAAAAAAAGAAAAAAAGGGTGAATAGTATGATTCAAGAAATTTATATTATAGATGATGATGATTCATCTATTGTAATCTTTAGAGAATTATTCAAAGAAGATAAAGATTATAAATTCATTAGCGTAAAATCAGAACAAATTGATATTGCATTAAAAAATATTCCATCATTAATTATCATTAATGAAGATGCAATAGATAGAGATGTAGTAGGACTTTGTAAACAAATCAGACGAGATGAAGATAACACAATCACACCAGTTATTGTTGTATCATCTAATAGCGATAAAGAGCATAGAATGAAAATATTAAGAGAATCTATTGAATATTATATCAAAAAACCTGTTGATGAAGAATATTTATATTTTACAGTAAAAAATCTAAATAGATTACTTGCAAATAACAGAAGGGTAAGTCCATTAACTGGATTGCCAGGAAATGTTCAAATACATGCAGAATTGAAAAAAAGGCTATCTAATAAAGAGCCATTTTCTGTATTATATTTAGACTTAGACAATTTTAAAGCATATAATGATGTATATGGATTTGTAAAAGGGGACCAAATTATTGAATTTACTGCAGAAACTATTTTAAAAGGCGTTCACAATGACCTTACGGAAGAAGCATTTGTAGGACACATTGGTGGGGATGATTTTGTTGCTATATTACCATCCACCAATTGTGAAAAAATATGTCAAACGATATTGGCTATGTTTGATAATAATGTAAAGAGATTCTTTACAGAAAAAGACATAGAAAAAGGGTATATAGAAGTGGAAAATAGAAAGGGAATTATCGAACAATTTCCACTAACTTCTCTTTCAATAGGTGTTGTTGTTGCAGACCCTGGAAGATTTCATAATATATTGGAAATTGGTGAAGTGGGGGCACAAGTAAAACATGCTGCTAAATCGGTTATGGGAAGTAGTTATGCAGTGGATAGGAGAAAATAAAATTTAAAGATAACTTGAGTAATACACTCAAGTTTTTTTGTTCTAAAAATAAAAATGTCAAATAAACTAAAATAGAAATTATGAATATATTAGGAGTTTATTTGTATGAATAAAAATAATTTAAAAAGAATTGTAATCATATCCATAATGTTGGTTACTAGTATAACATATGTAGGAGTAACGAGAAAAAATAGAGAAATAGGAGAAGCCATTCAAGTAACTACACTGCCTGTTTCTGGAAAAATTGTGATACTAGATGCTGGACATGGTACGCCAGACGAACGGTGCAGAAAGTAAAAATGGAACCACAGAGGCACAAATTAATTTAGAAATTGTGCTAAAGATACAACAACTTTTAGAACAATCAGGATGTACAGTAATCCTTACAAGGTCAGACGAAAATGCAATCTATGATTTAGATGCCAAAACCTTAAAACAAAAAAAGATTTCAGACATACATAATCGAGTAAAAATTGGAAATGAATCCTCGGCAGATATATTTGTATCCATACATCTAAATAAAATAAATGAACAACAATATGATGGTTGGCAAACATTTTATAATACAAATAATGAACAAAGCAAGGCTTTAGCAGAACAGATACAAAATAATTTAAATGAAGCAATACAAAAGGAAAATCATAGAATTGCTATGAAATTGAATACTGTATATATTATGAAACATGTGGAAATTCCTATATCGATTGTAGAATGTGGATTCCTTTCTAATCCTCAAGAAGAACAACAATTACAAGAAGAAGAATATCAAAATAGATTGGCTTGGGGAATTTATAATGGAATCATCAGCTATTTTTCAAATCTGATATAAAGACATAGGAAATTGTAAAAGATAAATATGAAAAAACAGTGGAATAAATGTAGGAAAAGGACATATATATTAATATCATGATTATCTAGGAGGAAATATATGTTTATTATATTTAATAAGCAAAAAATATACACATATTTTGTATCAATTATAACAGTTGTAGTATTATTTTGCATAGCAGGAACATTAACAGATAAAAAAGAAGCGATTATAACATCTTCCTCAAATGAAAAATATTTACCTATCTATCATGTACAAACAGAAGAAAATAAAGTAGCACTAACCATGAATTGTGCATGGAATGCAGATGATATTGATAAAATATTAAAGATATTAGAAGAAAATAATGTAAAGATAACCTTTTTCATGGTAGGAGATTGGATAGAAAAATATCCAGATGCAGTAAAAAAAATATATGATGCTGGTCATGAGATTGGAACACATAGTGACACACATCCCCATGTTAATAATTTAAGTTATGAAGAAAATGTTGAAGAAATAGAAAAGAGTAATAACAAAATTGAAAAGATTACAGGAAATAGAACTGATTTATATAGAACACCATATGGAGAATACAATCAGACAGTAATAAAAGCAGCACAAGATAATGGATATTATACAATACAATGGAATTTGGATACATTAGATTATACAGGATTAACAGGAGAGAAAATGTGGAATCGAATTAAAGATAAAATTGATTCAGGAGATATCATATTAATGCATAATGGAACAGAACATACAGCAGACAGTTTGGATATGTTATTAGAAAATATTAAAGAAAAAAACTTAGAAATCGTAAAAATCTCAGAACTTATATACAAAGATAATTATACAATTGATGTTAATGGAATGCAAAAAACTAAATAGAATATGTATAAAATTGGAAATAGAGGGAAAAATAAATATAGTTTTTTTAGGAGACAAAGAAAATGCATTTTATTGGTATTTTTTCAAATTATTCAGAATATGAACTGATAAAGCGAAATATAATAAAAATAGTAAATAGAAAAGATTTAGAATTGATTCATATAAGTTCTAAAAATATGGAAAATATGAAAAATATTGTGTTTGAAACAATTGTATTGTGCAATCAGGAAAACATAAATGATAAACAAAAAAATATACTAAACAAACTTTGTAGTAATTGTATGTTTATCATTGTAAATGCAGATGTATTTTGTAATACAAAAATCATATCTAATAAAAAAACAAATTGTATAAGTTATGGTTTAAATCAAAAATCGACAATAACGATATCTAGTATTCAAGAAGATAAAGCAATTTTATCAATACAAAGAAACATAAATAATTTAGAGCAGAGCACAATCGAAATGGGAGAAATGGAAATAGATGTAAAACAATACAAACCAAATCAGATAGAAAATATATTGGCAATTTTTACAATTTATCTTATATATAGTAAAGAAAACAACTGAAAAATAAGGATTTTTTACAAAAAAGTTACAAATTTAACTTTTTATGTAGACAAAACCGGGAAAATGTTGTATAATAGGTAATGTAGACTAAAAGAGGTAAAAAAATACAATTGATAAAATAAATTTTAAGGAGGAAAATAAATTGGATACAAATTATTTAGAAAACAACTATTTAACATTAGTTGGAAAAGTTACAGGAGAAAAGAAATTTAGTCATGAAATTTATGGAGAAAGATTTTATATCTTTAATTTAGAAATACCTCGTTTAAGTGGTGTAGCAGATATTATACCAATTACCATTTCAGAAAGACTAATTAATGAAGATACATTACATGAAGGACAAAAGTTGTTAGTAAAAGGACAATTCAGATCATATAATAGTTATGAAAGTGAAAAGAACAGATTAATATTAACTGTTTTTGCCAAAGATGTGAAAGTTATATCTGAGGAAGAACAAAGTGAAGAAGAAAATGAAATGACCAAAAAAGATGTTATTACCAATGAGGTTGTTTTAATTGGTTATATTTGCAAAAAACCAATTTACAGACAAACACCATTTGGTAGAGAAATTGCAGATATATTACTTGCAGTTAATAGAGCATATAACAAATCAGACTATATTCCATGTATTGCATGGGGAAGAAATGCAAGATTCTGTCAAAATCTTGAAGTAGGTTCTCAAATAAAATTAGTAGGTAGAGTTCAATCAAGAACGTATGAAAAGAAACATGAAGATGGAAGTGTTGAAACAAGAGTTGCTTATGAAGTTTCAGTAGGAAGTTTAGAAGTAATTGAAGAAAATGATAATGAACATACTGTTGAAACAGAAAATCAAGAAGCTGTATAAGATATAAATAGAAGTGAAATAAAAAGTTTGAAAAGTATAGTCTTTTCAAACTTTTTTTGATATAATGCAAAAGAATATTTTTATTGGAGGAAAAGAAATGTTTAAACACAAAGAAGAAAAAGAGAAAAAGATAAATAAAACAGGGATACTTCATTCCAAATGGTTTTTTGGAATGATAGCAATCATATTAATTGCAATATTTTGTATTGCGATGACACCAGTTACATTACAAAATGATACATTTTATACCATAAAAATAGGAGAACAGATAACTAAAACAGGAATTGATATGCAAGACCATTTTTCTTGGCATGAAGGTCTAGCCTATACCTATCCACATTGGTTATATGATTTAATAACATATTACATATATGCAGGATTTGGTATGACAGGAATTTATGTAACAACTTGTATATTAACTGTTATATTAGGTATTTCTCTATATATTGTCAATACAAAAATTGCGAAAAATCAATTAGTTTCATTTATATTAACAGCAATTGTTATCTACATTATAAGAGGATATATTGCAGCAAGAGCACAATTGGTAACCTTTATTTTATTTGTATGGATTATCTATTGCATAGAAATGTTTTTGAAAAATAGAAAAATTCGATATGTGGTTGGATTAGTTTTAATTTCAACATTAATTGCAAATTTACATGTAGCTGTTTGGCCATTTATATTTGTATTATTCTTACCATATATAGCAGAATATATACTTGCATGGATAGCAGAAATTACAATATATAGAAAAATCAAGACGAAGATTTTAAAGTTTAGAATTCAGTTATTAACAAACTCAGGAAAACATGTTGATAAAAAATTAGAATTGGAAGAAGAATTAAAAGATATTACCGAAAAAAATGAGAAAATAAAAATAAAAAGAGAAGAAAACTTAAAAAATCCATATAAAATTAGATTTCAAAAAAATCCAAATGTAAAATGGTTAATATTACTTATGATTATATGTGCCTTTACGGGATTATTAACACCATTAGGAGACACACCATATACGTATTTGTATAAAACCATGGAAGGAAATACAACACAAAATATTAATGAACATTTGCCAATGACCATTATTGATGAAACAGAAGCATTATCAGCTATTGTAGTCATTTTAGCAATTCTAACTTTTACAAAAACAAAAATTAAACTTAGTGATTTATTTATGATAGGTGGTTTATGTTGGTTAATGTTAGCATCAAGGAGACAAATTACTATGTTTTGTTTAATTGGTGTATTTATTGTCAATAAAATGATATGTGGACTTTTTGAATTATATACGAAAAATGGATTGGAAAAACTAACAAGAATAATGACAGGTAAAGTAGGATATATTATCATGATTGTTGTTATGCTAGCTTTAAGTTACCATTTTTATGAGCCAAAGCAAAATGATGATTATATAGACGAATCTGCATATCCTGTTCAAGCATGTGATTATATATTAGAAAATATAGACTTGGGAAAAGCTAGATTTTATAATGAATATAATTATGGAAGTTATATGATATATAGAGGAATACCAGTTTTTATTGATTCTAGAGCAGATTTATATGCACCAGAATTTAGTGGTAAGGAAGATGATATTTTTATGGATTTTATTAATACTTCTAGCATAGGAAAATTTTATGAAGATACATTCGAAAAATACGATATTACACATGTGATTACTTATAAAAATTCAAAAATGAATATGATTATACAAGAAACAAATGACCCAAATTATAAAGAATTATATGAAGATGATTATTTTACAATATACGAAAGACTAAATGTATAGAGAGGTATTTATGAGGAAAGAAGAAAAGAAGAAAACAAAAAAATTGTATATTATGCTAACGATTATGATATTTTTTATTATACTGATAGACCAAGTATCTAAAGTTCTTGTCATACATTTTCAAGAAATAACAGTATTATCTGATAGAATAGTATTAAAACAAACAGAGTTACAGAATGGAGCATATGACGAAACTTCTAGAGGTATAACGATATTAACGAACTTAGTGATTGTTGCTATTATTTTTGGAATTATAAAAAGTAATAATCAATTTATAACAAAAAGAACAAAAATATTATTAAGTTTTGCTTTTGCAGGAGGCGTTAGTAACATTATTGATAGACTATGTAGAGGAAGTGTTGTAGAATTCATTCACATTGGAAATTTTCCAGTATTTAATATAGCAGATGTTTGTATTTTAATTGGTTGGGTTTCCTTTGTTGCCATATTTGCTTCTTTTTCAGCAAGAGAATTGTCTAAAAAGAAATCAAAAACAGATGATGAAAAGAAAGCAGAAGATAAAAGTAGAATGGATTTGTAGAGGAGAAAGGATAGAATAATACATGAAGTATTTTGAAGTAGAAAGTGAAAACAAAAGAATTGATGCATATTTATCAGAAAAGCTTGAAGATACATCAAGAGTAGCAATACAAAGATTAATATCCAATGGAAAAGTATTGGTAAATGGCAAAAACATAAAAGCATCATATAAAGTACAAGCAGGAGATAAAATCGAGGTAGAAGAAGAAATTCCAGTAGAAGTATCCTTAAAGGCACAGAATATTCCTTTAGATATTATTTATGAGGATAATGATATTATCGTAGTAAATAAACCTAAGGGAATGGTAGTACATCCTGCAAATGGAAATCCAGATGGAACATTGGTAAATGCCATTATGGCAATTTGTAAAGATTCTTTATCAGGAATTGGAGGAGAAATTAGACCAGGAATTGTCCATAGATTAGATAAAGATACATCAGGAATTATTATTGTGGCGAAAAATGATAAAGCACATATACACTTAAGTGAACAAATAAAAGACCATAAAGTAAAAAAGACATATATTGCTTTGGTAAGAGGAATTGTCAAAGAAAATGAAGCAACGATTAATATGCCAATTGGAAGAAGTGAAAAAGATAGAAAGAAAATGGCAGTTACCAAAAAAGGAAAAGAAGCCATTACCCATTTTAAAGTGTTACAAAGATATGATAAATATACCTTATTGCAGGTAAATATAGAAACGGGAAGAACTCATCAAATCAGAGTGCATTTATCACAAATTGGATATCCAATTGTGGGAGATGAAGTCTATTCAAATGGAAAAAATGAGTGGAATATAAAAGGACAATGTTTGCATGCAAAAAGTTTAGAATTTACACATCCTACGACTGGAGAAAAGATGCATTTAGAAGCAAAACTACCAGAATATTTTGAGAATATGTTAAAAGATTTAGAAAATAGAAAAAGACAAGATTAATATAAGAAGGGAGAATATCTGTTGGAAGAAATACGATTACAAAAATATCTAGCAGAAGCAGGAATCGCCTCAAGAAGAAAAGCAGAAGAATTTATCTTACAAGGAAAAATCCAAGTAAACGGAAAAGTGGTAACAGAATTGGGAACGAAAGTACGACCTGGAAAAGATGAGGTAAAATATGAAAACAAAATTGTACAAATAGAAAATAAAAAAATATATATTTTATTAAATAAACCAATTGGATATGTAACAACTGTAAAAGACCAATTTGACCGTGATTCTGTTTTAGATTTAGTAAAAGTAAAAGAAAGATTAGTACCAGTGGGAAGATTGGATATGTATACATCAGGTGCTTTAATCCTTACAAATGATGGAGACTTTGTGTATAAAGTTACACATCCAAAGCATGAAATTAACAAAACATATACTGTTACATTAAAAGGAATTGTTAGTAAAGAAAACATAGATAATTTAAGACAAGGTGTGAATATTGGAGCATATATTACGAAACCTGCAAAGGTAAAGATATTGAAAACAGATGAAGAAAAACAGATAACAAGATTAGAAATTATTATTCATGAAGGAAAAAATAGACAAGTAAGAAAAATGTGTGAAGCAATTGGACATAAAGTATTAGCTTTACATAGAAGTGCGATTGCAGGAATTGGTGTAAAGGATATAGAACTCGGAAAATGGAGATATTTGTCGAAAGAAGAAGTGAAAAAAATATTACAAGATTAAAACACAAGATTTGCTTGTGTTTTTCTGTATTTTGTGATTTAATATACCTAATTTTAATTTATATATTTTATTCTAAATTTTAATATCAAAAGATTTCCAAAAGTAAGTTTAAAATTAGTTTCATAAGGAGGTGATAAAGGTCATATATCAATTTACATATAAGAATTATATTCAATGTATCCATAATATTAAACAAAAAGATTATCTGGATTTGCAGGAAGAAGGCGAAAAATATGACATTTTAGTAGAAAACCATTTGGAGACAAGATATAAAGAGATAATGGAATATCTATTTAAGGATAAAGAAAGAATTTGTTCATTTCTTAATTGCTTTTCAAATTGTTATGAAAAAATACAAAAAGAAAAATTGCTATATATAGAATTTTGTGGAAGAAAAAAAGGGATAAAAATTATATATAAATATTCTCATAAACCAATATTTTATATCATTATATATCAACAAGAAATTTTTGCAGATTTACCATATTGTATTTTACAGGAATGTATAAAAATTATTCAAAATTACAAGCAAAAAAATCTGAAGAATATTATAATTATTCCAATTGTGATATATGTAAAGGAAAACACATACCATTATGGTAGAACAATAAAACAATATTTTCAAATGACAACCTATGATAATCATATACTAGAATTAAAATATAATTTAATGAATTTATCAAAGTTTTTAAGACAACCTCAAATGGAAAATACTATATTAGAGGATTTAATATATATATTAATTTAAATACAATTTAGATTTAATAGAGATGTGTTAAGACACCATCTCTATTTATTTTACATAAAATATATTAATGACAAAATAAATGACAGATATATCAAAAGAAAGGAATGAAACCACATGAAAACCATATTAGAAATAAAAAATATTTGTAAAACCTATCAAAGTAAAGAAGGAGAAATCTTGGCACTAGATAATATTCATTTTAGAGTAAAAGAAGGAGAGTTTGTATCTATTATAGGCCCTAGTGGTTGTGGAAAATCTACTTTGCTATCCATCATTAGTGGATTAGAAGAAAAAACAAAAGGAGAAATCTACATAGAAAATAAAAAAGTAGAGGGAATTTCAGAACAAGTGGGATATATGCTACAAAAAGATTGCCTATTAGAATGGAGAAATATATGGAGTAATAGCATATTAGGACTAGAATTAAAGGGAAAACTAGATGAAAAGAGCAAAAACTATGTAGAAAATTTATTGAAAAAATATAATCTTTATGATTTTAAAAATAAATATCCATCAGAACTATCTGGTGGAATGAGGCAAAGAGCAGCTTTGATTAGAACTTTGGCAACAAAACCAAAAATTTTATTATTAGATGAGGCCTTTTCAGCATTAGATTATCAAACAAGAATCATGGTAACAAATGATATTTATTCTATATTAAGAAAAGAAAATATGACAGCTATTATTGTAACACATGATATTTCAGAAGCAATCAGCATGTCTGATAGAGTAGTGGTATTGACAAAAAGGCCAGGAAAAGTCAAAGATATTCATACAATTGACTTTGAAATGGAAAATAGAAATCCTATCAATGTAAGAGAAAGCCCAAAATTTAGTGGATATTTTAATACTTTGTGGAAGGAGTTGGGTGTTGATGAATAATTCGTTATCACAAGAAAGAAAACAATATATCAAACATAATCGAAAAAGAAAAATATTAGTATTTATAACACAGGTAGCAATATTAATTGGATTTTTAGCTATATGGGAAATATTGGCCAATATGAATGTAATTGATAGTTTTATCATGAGTCAGCCAAGTAGAATATGGGAAACACTAACAAACTTAGGCTCAAATGATTTATTAACACATATTGGTGTCACAGTTTATGAAACAGTTGTCGGATTTTTATTAGGAACGATTTTAGGAACAATCATTGCGATTATGTTATGGTGGTCTAGATTTCTTTCAAATGTATTAGAACCTTATTTAGTAGTATTAAATAGTTTACCCAAAGTTGCTTTAGGACCTGTTATTATCATATGGGTAGGAGCAGGAACACCAGCCATTATTGTGATGGCAGTTGCGATTTCTTTAGTTGTTACTATATTAGAAAATTTAAATGGATTTATAAAAACAGATAAAGACTTAATTAAAATGGCAAAAACATTTAAAGCTACAAAATTGCAAATATTAACCAAAATTGTTATACCAGCAAATATCTCTACGTTTATCAATTCCTTAAAAGTGAATATTGGACTTTCTTTAGTAGGTGTCATTTCTGGAGAATTTTTAGTATCTAAAGCAGGTTTGGGATATTTGATTGTATATGGAGGGCAAGTATTTAAACTAGATTTGGTTATGGCAAGTGTGATCATACTTGGTGTTGTAGCAGGACTTATGTATTTAGCTGTGCTATTATTAGAGAAAATAATATTAAAATCTAAAAAATTTCAATAATAGAATATGAAAAAGACATAATTTGAATATTGGAAATAAAGAATTATGTCTTTTAATGTTAAATAATTGAAAGGAATTTAAAAAATTGATATAATGTTAATGATTAATATGAATTTTACATAAATTCGGAAGTAGGTATAAGTATGGAGATATTTATTAGTATATTAGTTGGAATAATCATTATAGGAATAATTTTATTTTGTTTTTTAAAAAATACTGTAAAAAAGAATAAAAATGAAGAAAAAGAAATTGGAGTATTGGAAAATATAGATGAAAGTTGTTTTCCAGGGATTCAAATTATAGGAGATGAAAGGAATATTCCATCAGAAAAAAATAAAATTGTAGATAGTGATATAAAAAAGGCTATATCTATTATAGATAATACTATACCAAATGTGGTAATGATAGGAAAAAATATTAGAAATGGTGCTGAATCTTTAAATAAAAATAGAGATTTTTTTTCAGCTGTTAAAAGAGAAACTAAAAATATGATGAGAGTAAAGGGGACAGATGAATGGTATGGTACACAAATGATAGGTAATAAATTTAGTGGACAAACTAAATTTATTAAAGAGAATGAAATGATTAGTCAAGTAGGAAAAGATGCAATTGTCAATGTGACTTTTTCTACGGCATCAATGGTAGTTGGACAATATTATATGAATGAAATTAATAATAAATTAGATGATATACGTGATGAAATAAGTGAAATTACAAATTTTTTGGATTCTGAATATCAAGGAAAATTATTAAAGATTATTTCAAAAATGAAAGAAATAATTGATAATAAAGTTGAAATTTTAAATAATGATTTTTCAAAAAGTAAAAGGTACGAAGAAATTTTAAATTTGGAATCTACTTGTGCAGAATTGTTAGGACAAGCCAATGAAATGATAAGAAATAATATTGCTGAAAATGATATAGATTATAAAAAATATGAAAAAAAAATAAAAGAAATTGATAAATGGTTTTTAAGACAACAAATACTACAAATGTTACTATTAGAGATAGGAAATTTGAGATATATTTTAGCAAATGGAAACGAAACTTCAAAATTAAGTCATATGCAATACAATAATTATTTAGCACAAAGCAATTCTATAAATGAAAAATTGAAAGAGTGGCATACTTTAATTAGCAAAAAACTAGGTATTGATATTAAAGCATCAAGAATGAATGGTAAATTTTTTGGAATTAAAAAACATACAATTGGTAAAATAAATGAAAATTGGGCATATCATAAACTTAATAACGAAATAGCAAATTTAATAGAAAGTCAAACAAATATAAAGAAATTAGTACCATACACGAATAAAAAACAAGATGAAGTTATCAAGATACAGAAATATAATGGAGAATACTATAATTTGTTGAAAGAAGATTCAACTGATGAGTAGTAAAAATAATAAAATAAGGGGAATGTTATGAAAAAAAAATTAGGAGAAATTTTTTTGTTTTCAAAAGATTTTGATTTTAGTAAAATTGAAGATGGTTATGGGAGCAGATATTCAGATGGTAGTGGCTACTTTGATGGAAATGATGGTACGAAAATACAAATGTATTCAGATGGTAGTGGCTATTACGAGGGTGCTGATGGTAGTACAGGGCAAATATATTCGGATGGCAGTGGCTATTATGAAGGTACTGATGGTAGCAGAGGAAATAGAAATTCAGATGGTAGTGGATATTTTGAAGATGAATATGGGACTACAGAATATTATAATAGTAATCATGCACATGATGCTTCCACAAATTCTGAAGATTTTGGATTGATAGAGGGATTAGGATCATTATTACTAGTTTTTACATTAGGAAAATTAAGTAAGAAAATATCAAAAAAAGAAGATAATGAGAACTACGAAGAAAAAAAAGAAGATGAAAACGAGGAAGAAGACGAAGATGAGCAAGAAGAAAAGGATGATGAGGAGCAAAAAGAGGTAAAAACTCAAAAAACTAGAAAAAAATACAGAACAAAAAAGAAAAAGAATAATGATATAAAAATCTTATTAATATGTTTTAGTTTTATGTTTTTATTAATAATAGTGAGTTTTATCATGGAATATATATATTCAACACCAAAAGAGGGAGAAATTAAAATTTCTATCAATGTTAAAGATTATATAGGAGTTAATTATGAACAAGTCAAAGAAAAATTTGAAGATATGGGATTTACAAATATAAAGTGTGTACCTAATGAAGATCTCATTACAGGTTGGATAAATGAAAATGGATCAGCTGATAGAATAACCATTGATAATGATAGTGATGTAAAAAAAGATGAAATATTTCCAGAAGATGCAGAAGTTGTAATAACTTATCATTCTTTTAAAATCAAGAATTAATTTAATAATTTGATTATTTTGAAAGATTATAAGAAATAATAGTATATGATTATTTTGTTTATATGGAAACTATGATAGACATAATGAAAATATTGAATTATTAAAAGAAACCAAGAAAGATAAAACGATAGAAGAATTGCTATATAATGTAGTAATTCTTTTTTTATATATGAGGTAATTTAAATGATATAAAATAAATTTATAAAAGTAAATTTCACACATTCTAACAAGCAACATAAAATATAAGAAGAAAAATAAGGAGGTGTAAAATGAATAAAAAAAGAAGAATTGTACTAGTGGTGGTAATCTTAGTAATTGCAATCGTTATTGCTGTTATAGTGGCAAAATGTCAGACAGGAAACAATGAAGATGCTTTACAAACGATTAATGTAAGTGAAGTAACCCGTTCTGTTTTTTATGCACCACAATATGTAGCAATCAATAATGGATATTTTGAAGAAAAAGGACTCAAAATTGAATTATCTACTGGTCAAGGGGCAGATGCCGTCATGACAAGTGTATTGGCAAATCAAGTAGAAATTGGATTTGCAGGTCCAGAAGCTTCAATTTATGTATATAACGAAGGAAAAGAAGATTATACAGAGGTATTTGCACAATTAACCAAAAAAGATGGATCATTATTGGTTTCTAGAACAGATGAAGAAAATTTTAGTTGGGAAAATTTAAAAGGTAAAACGGTTATTCCAGGAAGAAAAGGTGGCGTACCATACATGACATTAGAATATGTTCTAAAAAAGAATGGAATTAATCCAGAAACAGATGTGGTATTAGATGATAGTATTAAATTTGATTTAATGGCAGGTGCTTTTGCAGCTGGAAATGCTGACTATGTAACTTTATTTGAACCAACAGCTTCTTTAACAGAACAAGAAGGAAAAGGATATGTTGTGGCATCAGTTGGAGAAGAAGCAGGAGAAATACCATATACAGCATATTTTGCTAAAAAAAGCTATATTGAAGCAAATGAAGAAATTATTCAAAATTTTACAGATGCGATTTATAAAGGACAAATTTGGGTAAAAGAACATACAGCTAAAGAAATTGCAACTGTTATACAAGACTTTTTCCCAGATACAAGTATTGAAATGTTAACAGAGGCAATACAAACATATAAAGATATTGATGCATGGAATGAAACACCTGTATTAGAAGAAGAAAGTTTTGATAGACTTCAAGAAGTAATGACATTGGCTGGAGAGCTAGAAAATCCAGCACCTTATGACAAGGTTGTTAATAATACGTATGCTATTGAAAGTATTGGAAATTAATTTTTACTAACATGTAAAAAAACATATTGACAAATGAAACCCATAATGTTATATTTACCAATGAAGGAGAAGTGATAATATGAATATAGATTTTTCTAATATTGGTAAAAGAATACAAGCAACAAGAATAGAAAATAAAATTAGTCAAAAAGAAATGGCAGATTTCTTAGGAATATCTCTAAATTATATAAGTAAATTAGAAAATGGAAAAACAAATATAGATTTAAAAACATTCATGAAAATATGTGATTTCTTAAATATTTCTATTTATGATGTTCTAAATGAGAAAAGTGATAATATAATAAGATATATGGATAAAGAATTATATGAATTAATTATCAAATGCAATCTTGAAAAACAAAAATTGATATATAATATGGTAAAGTTATTGATAAAAAACCAAGTGGTATAAGAAATGATATGGCAAGAATATTTTATTATGTTTTCATGTGTATATGAAGGAAAGTAGTTCTATAAATTTTAACAAATTTTGGAAAAAAGTCAAAAATTTGACTTTTTTTTAGATTTATAGTATACTATTCCGGTACTACTTTTTTAAAAATATAAAATATTTAAGGAGAAGGATTACAATGAAAAGTAAAATGAATATAAAAAGCATTTTTATTATGGCAATTATATCATTAGCTAGTTTGCTTTTTATAAATATCAGCTTAGCAGCAAATACTGGAACAATCAATGTGGATGTTGCTAATTTAAGGGAGACAGCAGATGCTGAAAGTACAATCTTGGAACAAATTACTTTGAATCAAGAAGTCGAAATTGTGGGAGAAGAAGGTGACTGGTATCAAGTTACATATAATAATATTACAGGATATGTAAGCAAAGAGCTAGTTACAGTAAATTCAAATCCAGAACCTACACAAGAGAATAATCAAGTAAGTGAAAATAGTACACAAGAAAACAATGAAACAGTAGAAAATACAGCAGAAGAAGGTACTGAAACAGACAGTACAGAAGAAATAACATTGGGAGAATATAAAATTTCAGAAAATACAAGACTAAAATTAATACCATCAATTAATGCAACAGATGTGATAGAATTAAAAACAGATGAGACAGTTACTGTCACAGAAATCATGAATGGATGGGCATGTGTAGAAACACAAACAACAAAAGGTTGGTTAAGGAAAGATAAATTAAAGAAAGATGAGCCAGTGGAAGAAACAGTTGAAGAAGTTCCAGAAGAACCAGCTCAAGAAACACCAATCAAAACACAATATGTAAATTCTACAACTGTTAACGTAAGACAAGAAGCAAATACTTCTAGTACAATTGTAACGACTGTAGCTTTAAATACAGAAGTTCAAGTTTATAGTGAAGAAAATGGCTGGAGTAAAGTAAAAGTAAATAATGTAGAAGGATATATTTCAACTTCATTATTATCAAATAGTAAACAAGAAACATCAAGAAGCCAAAGTACTTCTAGAAGAACAAGTAGTACAAAAACAACCACAAATAAAACTAGTCAGACAACGACTCAAACCACAAATGTGCCAGCATCTAGTAATGGTTCATCAATTGTGGCAACAGCAAAACAATATTTAGGATATAAATATACTTATGGAGGAAGTTCACCAAGTACAGGATTTGACTGTTCAGGATTTACTTCATATATATTTAAACAACATGGAATATCTTTAAATAGAACTGCTGCTGGACAATACAGTAATGGTGTATCTGTTAGTAGAGCAAATTTACAACCAGGTGACTTAGTTATGTTTGGTAAATCAGGAATTAACCATGTGGCAATATATATTGGTGGAGGACAAATTATCCATGCATCAACTCCATCAACAGGAGTTAGAATTGATTCTTTAAGCACAGGATATTATAATAATAATTATGTAGGTGCAAGAAGAATACTATAATGATAATGAAATTGGAGGAGATAATATTAAAAGACCAATTGTCGTTATAGTTATAGGATATATAATCGGAATTATTTGGGGGCTATACTTTGAATTTAGTATAGTCCTTTTATATATCCTAATAACTTTTCTTTATGTGTTAAAAATATGTTTTAGAAGTAAAAAACATAAAAAATTTCAAATTTTATCTAGTTATCGATATATTCGATATATCAAATTAATTTTAACAAAACAAGTTATTGTTTTAATCATAATCAGTTCTATTATTTCAAATACAATTCTCATATTTCAAGAAAATCAATATAAAAATCTATATCCTGAAGAAAGTATAATGGTTGAAGGAATTATTATCAGTAATCAGGAAGAAAGAGAATATAAAAATCGATATAAAGTAAACGTATTAACAGTGAATTCATCTAATAAATATCATTTTACACAAATCTATATAGATGTGAAAAAAGATGTTCAATTAGAATATGGTGACAAAGTAATATTACAAGGAGAATTTCGAAAAGGAAATGAACAAAGAAATACAGGTGGATTTGATTATCAGTTGTATTTAAAATCAATCAACATATATGGGACATTAAATGTAGAGAGTTATGAAACAATATCTTCAGATAATGTAAATTGGATTGAAAAAAGTATCAACAAAATCAAGTTAACAATTACAGAAAATATTGAAAAAGTATTAGAAAAAGAGGAAGAACAAATTGTAAAAGGACTAATTTTAGGGGATACCACAGTTTTAGAAGAAGAATTAAAAGAAAAATTTCAAGTAGCAAATATTTCTCATGTTCTAGCAGTATCTGGCATGCATATTATTTATATCATAATGGGAATAGAAATGCTTTTAAAAAAGCTGTTAGGAAAAAGAAATGTGAGATATGTTGTTATTACTGGTTTAATATTCTATATGAGCATAACAGGTTTTACAAGTTCGATTGTAAGAGCAGGTATTATGGGAATCATGAATGTAGTTGCTTTTTTAGTGTATAGGAAAAATGATATTTGGACATCAATGGCTATTTCATTGGAAATTATATTAATACAAAATCCATATGCAATTACAGGAGTTGGATTACAATTATCGTATTTAGGTACTATTGGGATTATTCTTTTTTCTAAAAATATAAAACAGTATTTAGATAATATAAAATGGATAAAGAATAATATACGAATAAAAAGAAATAAACGAATTTCTAAAATAGTAAAAAATTTAAAAGACATGATATCTGTTACACTTTCTGCACAATTTATGATTTTTCCAATTATGTTATATCATTTTAATATGATAGGAATCTATTTTGTAATAACCAATATTTTAGTCAGTGTTATTATTGGACCAATTATGTTTTTATCTATTATTTTTATCTTTGTTTCATTTATTCACTTACAAATTTCACAACATATTTCTATTTTTTTATCATTTGGTATTAAATGTTTAATACAAATCTCTAATTTAGCCAATTTGCCTTTTTCAAAAATATATGTATCTACACCAAGTATCTTAGGTATCATTATCTATTACATATTTATTTTTTCAAGTAATCAAATATATATCATTTATACCAACAAATATTTAAATAGTACAAAAAGAAGATTTAAAAATCTAATTGCACTTATGAAATACAAACTATATGAAGAAAAGAAAAAAATAAGGAAAATGTATCAGAAAATTTTGAGAGAAAGAAATGTAAAAGCATTGATTGTGAAAACATATAAAGTGATTTTCTTAATAATTTTTTTGATAGGAATTTGTCAATTTCCTAAAAATTTAGAAATTCATTTCTTAGATGTGGGGCAAGGAGATTCTTGTTTTATTATAACGCCAGAACAGAAAACCATTTTTATTGATGGAGGAGGAAGTACTTCAAATACATTTGATGTTGGAAAAGAGACATTGATTCCTTATTTATTAGACAAAGGGTATACAAAGTTAGATTATGTATTTATTTCTCATTTTGACCAAGACCATGTAGGTGGTATATTGTCAATATTACAAGAATTGAAGGTAGGGCAAGTATTTATTAGCAAACAAGGAGAAAAAAGTGAAAATTATGAAACATTTTTAGAATTGGTAAATGAGAAAAAAATAAACGTACAAGAAGTAAAAGCAGGTGACAAAGTTACAATAGGAGATATTACTTTTCATGTATTATGGCCGATAGAAAAACAAATAGAAGAAAATATATTAAATAATAATGCCATGGTTATGAAATTACAGTATAGAAGTTTTAGCATGTTATTTACTGGTGATATAGAAGAAATAGCTGAGAAGAAAATTTTACATATATATAAAAACGATTTAGATATTTTACAATCTTCTGTTTTAAAAGTAGCTCATCATGGTTCTAAAAGTTCATCAACAGAAGAATTCTTAAAAGCAGTAAATGGTGAGGTTGCTATTATCGGAGTAGGAGAAAACAACATGTTTGGACATCCAAGTAATGTTGTTTTAGAAAGGTTACAATCGTTTCGGTATGCAGATTTTCAGGACAGATGAAAACGGAGAGATTAGTATAAGTGTTAATCATAAAGGAAGGATTTGTGTAAGAAAGTTTATAGGAAATATAGTGAATAAAAAATAAATGTATAAACTGTAAAAAAAGGTAAATAATACTATAAAAAGGTGAATAAAGGTAAAATTGATAAAAATCGATTTCATCTTTAGAAAGGAATGTATGAATATGAAAAAAAGTATAATCATTTCAGCCATTATTGTATTATTTATCTTAGGAACAGTTATGGGGGCTATTTTAATAAAAAATTTTTCAGGAGAGAAAAAAGAAACACAAATTGCTGAACAAAATCAAGAAGAAATTTATGATGAATGTACAGATGAATATGAAGAAATGTTACAGAGTAATACATTAGTAGAGGAGACAAGTTCAGGAGGAGAAAAGATATCTCCTAATTGTTCTATTATATTTAGGAGACATTATAATGATTGTGGACACACATTGGAACAGTATGCTAGTATTCCAACAGAATTGGTTAATAAAACAGAAGAAGATTTACAAGAACAATATCAAGGGTGGACAATTGAAGAATTTTCACGAAATCAAATTGTATTGTATAGAGATTTTGATAGTGAATGTGGAGAACATTATGTATTGAGAGAAAAAGATGGAAAAGTGGTTGTGTATTTAAAAACAGGTGATACAGAAGAATTAATAGAAGAAACAGATATCGCAACAGAATTCTTAACAGAAACAGATAGAATTGAATTGCAAAATGGTATTGAAGCAAATGGGAGAGTAGAATTAAATCAGTTAATAGAGGATTACGAATAAAAATTGAAAAAATTATGTAAATGTGGTATAATAAAAGAGGTAACATGTTGTAGTCCCAGCCCAAAGGGTTATTTGGGCGGAAAGGAAAAAGATGGAAAAAATAAAACTGATAGCAGTAGCAGCTATAACTGTGGTCATTGTGATTGCTATGATATTCTTAAATGGTAGGCCTCTGCCTATCATAGGAATATTGGTAGTTCTGGCAGGATCTTTCCTGATTGGAAAGATCGGGGCCTCACGGTCCCAGCGCCACCACAAAGACGAAGAAGATGAAACACCTTAACGGGGTGTTTCATCTTCTTTTTCTCTCTTTTTTATCAATGGTAACTTCTTTATTTAAATCCTCTTTATCAATAAATCCTTTTTTATAAACATCTTTAATATACATAAGCAAAGAAAATACTGTAGCAAATAAAGCTAAATAGAATAACCATAAATCCAAATTAGACCAAATGGATTCTAAATTAAATTGATTAATTAATAATGAAAATACAATGGCAAGGTAGAAAAGGACAGTTGCTAACTTTCCATACCATTTGCTATATACCACAACATCTTTACCATAAAGGAAAGAAGCGCCTGCAATCATAATCAATTCTTTTAGCAATACAATTGCTAATATCCAAATAGGAATAATATGGATTAAGGTTAAAGAGGCAATTGTTGAAATTTGTGTTAATTTATCTGCCAAAGGGTCCATTAATTTTCCAAAGTTAGATATTAAATTGAATTTTCTTGCAATAAAACCATCAGCAATATCTGTAATTCCAGACACTGTGAAAAATATGAAAGCTAAAATATAATTTCCATTAAAAATGTTTACTACAATAAATGGTATTAATAAAAATCGAATAATTGTTAGTGCGTTTGGTACATGTTTTAACATAAAAATCTCCTATTTTACTTCAAATTTTAAATTTCCATCTACAAAATCAATATTGACAGTTTGTCCATCTAATAATTGTTGTCTTAGAATCATCTCAGATAATTCATCTTCAACATATCTTTGGATAGCCCTTCTTAATGGTCTAGCACCAAATTTAATGTCTGTTCCTTTTTCTAAGATATAGTTTTTAGCGGCTTTTGTCATATGCATTTTAATATCTTTATCTGACAAAGCCTTAATTGTATCATTTAACATTAAATCAACAATTTTTAATAATTGTTCATTGGTTAATGGGTCAAAGGTAACAATTTCATCAACTCTATTTAAAAATTCAGGTCTAAAGACATCTTTTAGACTATCCATAATTTTATCTTTATTTACCATAGAATTTCCAAATCCAATAGAATTATTGTTTAAGTTAGAACCAGCATTAGATGTCATAATAATAATGGTATTTGAAAAACTAACAGAATTTCCTTGACTATCTGTTAAGATTCCATCATCCAATACTTGTAATAAAATATTAAATACATCTGGATGTGCTTTTTCAATTTCATCCAATAAGATGATAGAATATGGTTTTCTTTTTACTTTATCAGTTAATTGCCCAGCATCATCATAACCAACATATCCTGGAGGTGCACCAATTAATTTAGAAGTAGAGTGACTTTCCATATATTCTGACATGTCAATTCTAATAATAGAATCTTCAGATCCAAACATTTCATAAGCTAAACTTTTAGCAAGTTCCGTTTTACCAACACCAGTAGGACCAACAAAGATAAATGAAGGTGGCCTTTTGGTTGATTTTAATCCTGCTCTATTTCTACGAATGGCTCTAGATACAGCACTTACAGCTTCATCTTGACCAATAATTCTCTTATGAAGATTGGTTTCTAAATTTAATAATTTTTGTGTTTCTGCTTCTGTAATTTTTTGTACAGGTATTTTTGTCCAACTTTCAATAACATTTGCAATATCTTGAACTGTTAATTGTCTAGGCTTCATAGTTTCGTTTAGTTTATCAATTTGTTCAATTAATTGACATTCATGTGTTTTTAAATCAGCTGCTTTTTGATAATCTTCTGTAGAATCAGCAGCAATGACTTCTTCTTTTTCTGCTTGGACTTGTTCTAATTCTTGTTTTAATTTTTCTAAAGTAAATAATTCTTTATTCTCTAAATTAATTCTTGAACAAGCTTCGTCTAAAATATCAATCGCTTTATCAGGTAAAAATCTATCATGAATATATTTTTCAGACATGATAACTGCTTGTTTAATAACATCTAAAGAGATTTTTACTTTGTGATATTCTTCATAATATTTTTTGATACCTTCCAAAATACCAATAGAATCATCAATATTTGGTTCTTCAACTAAGACTTGTTGGAATCTTCTTTCTAAAGCAGAATCCTTTTCAATATATTTTCTATATTCTTTTAAAGTAGTGGTACCAATTAATTGGATTTCACCATTTGAAAGGGCAGGTTTTAATATATTAGCAGCATTCATAGAATGTTCACCATCACCAGCACCAATGATATTATGGATTTCATCAATCACTAGAATGATGTTTCCATATTCTTTACATTCATCAATGATTCCTTTCATTCTAGACTCGAATTGTCCTCTAAATTGTGTTCCTGCAATAACAGCTGTCATATCTAAAAGATAGACCTCTTTATTTAATAATTTTGCAGGTACATTTTGATTGGCAATTCGAATAGCTAACCCTTGAGCAATAGCTGTTTTACCAACACCTGGTTCACCAATTAAGCAAGGATTATTTTTTGAACGTCTATTTAAAATTTGAATAATTCTTTTAATTTCATTATCTCTACCGATAACAATATCTAGTTCATTATTTTTTGCTTTTGCAGTTAGATTAGTACCATAAGTATCTAAGAATTTTTTCTTCTTATTTTGTTTGGTATTTTTCTTTTTTTCTACTTTTACTTTTTTTCTACCATTATTTAATTCTTGTTCATTATTATTGTTATTATTTGAATTTCCAAACATATTAGAAAATAATGAACTTAAAGGAATAGCTGCACCAGAAACTTTACCAGTACCATCTCCATTGTCATCACCATTGTTTTCAAAGGTGATAGCACCATCAATATTTTCAATATCTTCTAAATTAATATTTTCAGCTAAATCTTTAAAAATGGTCTCAAATTGTTTGGTCATATCATTTAAATTTACATTATCTTTACATAAAATTTCATTTTGTCTATATAATACTTCATTAGGGTTAATGCCTTTTGCTTTTGCACAATCATAACAATACCCTTCTAAAGATTCTTTACCATTTTCTATTTTTTTATAAAAAAGTATAGCTGGGTTTTTATTACATTCTGAACATAACATACTTTAAACTCCTCATTTCTATATAAATATACAATATATATCATACCCCAAAATCCATGATTAGTCAACAAATTTGAGAACATTTGTATTGAAATATTTACAAAAAAATGGTATAATAATGTGAAAAATATATGACAAGGAGCGTGAGTATGAAGGTAGTATTACCCAAAAAACAGAAATTGAATACAAAAGCAATTGTTATTTATACAATTTCAGTAATAACTTGCATTATTGCAATTATTATAGCAGGTTTGTCAGTTTATTATGGAAGTAATGAATTAGATAGATTAATAACAATTGGTGGTTCTAGTCTGACACAAGCAGATGTGGATTATGAAACGTTAGTGTCAAATTTTGATAACATATTTCAAAATCAATTAGAAGATTATAATATAGAGATTAATGTAAAAAAGATAAATCAAAATCAAGATTTGGTATATACATATTATACAAAAGAGGAAAATAAGGAGAATAGTTATGATTTAAATTTGAATATTCCATATATTAATATTGATAATGAGATAATAAACAAATATAATCAGGAAATTAAGCAAACTTATGAAGAAAAAGCACAAAATACATTACAAACAGAAAATGAAAATATCGTGTATAGTGTACAATATGAAGCAACAATAGAAAACAATATATTATCTTTAATTATCAGAGCAAATTTAAAACAGGCGTCTAGTGCACAAAGATTAATTATTCAAACATATAATTATGATTTAAAAAATAACAAAGAAGTTTCGTTAGAAGATGTCATAAATAGTAAGCAACTAACTGTTGAAGATGTGGAAAAGAAAATAAAAGAAAAAATAACAACAGAGCAACAAAAAGTTCAAGACTTAAATTCTTTAGGATATAGCGTTTTTGAAAGAAATTCAGAGGATGAAATGTATAAAGTAGAAAATTCGAAAGAGTTTTTTATAAAAGATGGAGATATTTATATTATATATGCATATGGAAATGAAAATTTAACGAGTGAAATGGATTTAGTTATTGTCCCAAATTAAAAAAAAGAGAGAAGCTTTGAAGCTTCTCTTTTTGAAAATAAAAGGGGATGTTTTTTTATTTCAATCAGTAAGATATTACTGATTATGTTTGTATTATAATTTACAAATTTGTCCATTGTGTGAACTAAAAGTGAAGAATGCATAAATTATCTTTTATGGTTGTTCTCCTAATGTTATAGTTAATTCTTTTTCCTGTCCATCTCTATTAACTGTAATTGTCATTTCATCACCTATACTATGTGAATTTTTAATTTCATTTAATTCATCCATAGTTTTAACATCTGTTCCATCAGCTTTAATAATAACGTCACCTATTTTTACGCCACCTTTTTCAGCTGCAGAAAATGTTTCAACATCTTTAACGTAAATACCTTCTACTAAATTATTTGCTTTTGCTGTTTCGGCATCTAAATCCATTCCTGTAATACCAATATAAGGTCTTTTAACTTTACTATATTGAATCAATTGAGAAGTGATATCTGTAGTAGAATTGATTGGAATAGCAAATCCCATACCTTCTACATCATTACCTGTCAATTTTAAAGTATTTACACCAATTACTTTTCCTTCACTATTTACTAAAGCACCACCACTATTACCAGCATTAATAGCTGCATCTGTTTGAATTAAAGTATATTTCTTACCATCTGTATCAGTAACTTCTCTATTGACAGCACTAACAACACCACAAGTAATTGTACTTTGTAAGCCTAAAGGACTACCAACAGCCATAGCAAATTCTCCTACTTTAATAGAATCTGAATCAGCAAATTCTGCTTTTGTTAAACCAGTGGCATCAATTTTTATAACAGCTAAATCTGTTTCTTCATCAGTACCAACGATTGTTGCATCATATTGTGTATCATCATTAAATAAAGTAACGGTAATTTTGGTTGCTTCTGATACTTGATAATATGCTTCAGCCTCACTAGAAGAAACAACGTGGTTGTTTGTTAAAATATATCCATCATCACTAATAATAATACCTGAACCTGTTGCAGTAGCAGTAGATGTTTGGTTTCCTCCAAAAATAGAAAACATAGATGTTACATTATATTCAATTTGTATACCAACAATAGATGGTAAAATTTTATTAGCTGCATATACAGCAGTATCAGAATAATTAGATAAAGAAACTTGATCAACATATCCTGTTGTTTGTGCACTAGAAGAACTATTAGAAGAATTAGAATTTTTACTTCCCATAATTTGTTCTCTAATTGATGGAACACCAAAACAGGTACCTAACACAACGGCACAACCGACAACTCCACTAAAAAATGGTAAGACAACATTTCTTCCAAAATTTGATTTCTTTTTAGGTTTATTATCCATTTCATAAACAGCCTTATAATTGCCTGGATTTGAAACAGTTTTAAATTTTGAATTGTTTGTTTCGTTTTCTTGATTATTATTTTCCATATATATTACCTCCTAATTATATATATATTAACCTATTTAAGACATATAATACAATATATTTGTGAATTTTATGTGAAGAAAATAGGATTTTTTATGGCTATTTTTACATAATTCTATTATATAAAATTGATGCAAAATAAAAAAGATTTTCGATTAAATTTTATTGAAAAAAATGAGATAAAAAGATATAATAGAAGAAATGTAATCTTATTGTACATAAAAAAACTTTATAAAGGTTAATATAAAAGTAGATTTTTATACAATAATATAGTAATAAACAATTTAGTTATAATAGGAGATTGATGAAATGAGAAAAAATGAAAAAGGTATCACAATAGTTGTATTAACAATAACCATAATTTTATTACTAATTTTAGCAGGAATAACGGTATATACAGGAAAAGATTCTATACAAAAAGCAAATTTGGAAGGATTGAAAACCAATATGTTATTAATCCAAACAAAGGCAAAAGAATATGTTGAAAATGCAAGTTTTGAATTAGGAATAGACCCACAAAATGCAACTAACGAGATGAAAGCAAATGCACAAAATGAATTAACAGGAGAAAACAAAGGAACTTTGGTTACTTCTGGTGACAGCATTATAGATGATTTATTAGATATGGGAATTCGTCAAGAGGATATAGACAATGGGAGAGTATGTAAATTAACAACAGAAAATTTAAAAAATATGGGAATTAATGATGTGGAGTCAAATGATACAGAAGGATGGTATGTTATTGTATACAATATTGATGATACAACAGCAGAAATTTATCATACAATAGGATATCAAGGAAAACATTCACTAACAGAAATTGAACAAATAGAACTATAAAATTAAGTACTAAGAAATTATACAATAAAATACAATTATATATGTATTAAAGAGGGTGGAAACAATAAAGGAAAAAGAGTTAGAAAGATTAACCAATTTAAAAAGTATGGAAAAAGAACTTTATGACAAAGGATTTGAATATATTTGTGGAATAGATGAAGCAGGAAGAGGACCATTAGCTGGTCCTGTTGTTGTTGCAGGGGTTATTATGCCAAAAGATTCTATGATAGAAGGTGTAAATGATTCTAAAAAAGTGTCAGAAAAGAAAAGAGAAAAGTTATATGATGTGATTTTAGAAGAAGCCATTAGCTATTCAGTTGCCATTATTGGACAAGATGTGATAGATGAAATTAATATCTTAAATGCAACAAAACAAGGAGTTACAAAAGTAGTAGAAGAATTAGATGTAAAACCAAATTTAATATTAGTAGATGCTTTAACACATATTAATACTAAAGGAATACCTTATGATTCTATCATTAAAGGAGATGCTAAATGTTATAACATAGCTGCTGCATCAATCATTGCAAAAGTAACAAGGGATAGAATTATGCGTGAGTGGGACGAAATTTATCCACAATATGGTTTTATTAATCATAAAGGATATGGAACAGCTAAACATATAGAAGCTTTAAAAGAATATGGACCATGTCCAATCCATCGAAAGACATTTATTAAAAATTTTGTATAGAGGAGAATATATGAACATTTTAGAAATTATAGAAAAAAAGAGGGATAAAAAAGAATTATCAAAGGCAGAAATTGAATATTTTATTGAAGGATATACAAATGATAAAATAGCAGATTATCAAGCTTCTGCATTGATTATGGCAATTTATTTAAATGGAATGACAAAACAAGAGACAACAGATTTAACAATTGCAATGGCCAATTCAGGAGAAAAGCTAGATTTATCAAGTTTAAATGAAGTGATAGTTGATAAACATTCAACAGGAGGTGTTGGAGATAAAGTATCCTTGATCCTATTGCCATTAGTAGCGTCTTTAGATGTACCAGTTGCTAAGATGTCAGGGAGAGGATTAGGGTTTACAGGAGGAACTGTTGATAAATTAGAATCTATACCAGGATATCAAACAGGTATTAATATCCACAATTTTGTACAAAATGTGGAAAAAGTAGGAATTAGTATGATATCTCAAACATTAAATTTAGCACCAGCAGATAAAAAGATATATAGTTTAAGAGATAGCATTTCTTGCGTAGAAAGTATACCATTAATTGCTTCTAGTATTATGAGCAAAAAAATTGCAAGTGGAGCACAAAAAATTGTATTAGATGTTACTTGTGGTTCAGGTGCTTTTATGCAATCTAAAGAAAGAGCAGAAGAATTAGCAGAGGAAATGATTGAAATTGGAAGATTAGCCAATAAAGAAACAGTATGTGTACTTACAAATATGGATGAACCATTGGGATATGCAGTAGGAAATTCCTTAGAAGTTATAGAAGCCATTCAATCTTTAAAAGGTGATATGCCAGAAGATGTAAAAAAAGTGGTCTTAGAATTGGGAGCATATATGATAAAACTTGCAGGAAAAGGTGAAGATATTGAAGAAAATAAAGCAAGGTTATTGGAAAACATAGAAAATGGAAAAGGATATGAAAAATTCATACAATTAGTAGAAAATCAAGGAGGAGATGCTTCATATATTAGAGATACAAATCAATTTCCAAAAGCAAATTATATAGAAAATGTATATAGTCAAAAAAGTGGATATATACAAAGTATGCATGCAAAAGAAATTGGAAAGATTGTCTGTAATTTAGGAGCAGGAAGAATTCGAAAAGAAGACAGTATTGATAATACAGTTGGAATTATATTAAACAAAAAGGTTTCAGATAAAGTAGAAAAAGAAGACCTATTAGTTACCATATATGCAAATTCAAAAGAAAAATTAGAAGAAGCGAAAAAAAAGCTATTAGAAGTGATAAAAATAGAAGAACAAGAGATTGAAAAACCTAAAATGATATTAGAAATCATGAAATAATATAATATATTTACGTTATATCTTTCCTAATATTTTTATGATTGGATTGATTGATATATTATGTAAAATATGATATAATAAAATCCGTAGTCTGAAACAATGTTTTTTTTCAAGAAGAAGGGAGGCGGACATTTTGTCCACTAACGAGGCAAACACCATTGCTTTTCGGGTGCAGTGGTTAATCGAAGATCAGGGGTATACTTCTGATCAAGTGGAATTGATTCTTGAGTATGACGGATACTTTGAGGATTAAATTCCCCCACTACGGTGGGGAAAAGTAAAGGTTAGAATTGAAAAACAAAATATTTATGATATAATATATATAATTTAGGAAAGGAAGATGGAGATGAAAAAGGAAAAAAAGCAACAAGAAAAAGTAAAAAAAACAAAGAATTATGATAAAGGACAAATATTTGTAAAAGTGATGGCTGGTATTTTAGCAGCATTAATGGTACTTGCAGCGGCTTCAACACTAATATATTCACTAATGATATAATAAAAAGAGGTAAAATATGATAATTGATTTTGGAATGAATTGGGAAAATTTTTATACAGATAATATTGTAGGATATATAAAATCATTACAAGAAAATCCATTTGAATTAATTACACTAATTATTGATTTAGCCATTGTAATATTTTTGATATATTCCTTTTTAAAAATTGTAAAAGGATCTAGAGCATGGCAATTGATAAAAGGAATTGTCTTATTAATTGTGATTACTTGGCTTAGTGGATTATTTAATTTACAAATTTTAAATTGGATTTTAACAGGTATCATGAACTTGGGGGTCATTGCTATCATTGTTATATTCCAACCAGAATTAAGGAGAGGACTTGAACAATTAGGAACCAACAAATTTACAAAGTTTTTTGGAATTGACAAAGATTTAGCAACAAAGACAAAAGAAGATATTTATAAAATTGTTATTGCAGCAGTGGAATTATCCAAAAATAAAATAGGTGCTTTAATTGTTATAGAAAGAGATATCAAAATACAAGATGTTATAGCTAGTGGAATACCAATGAATGCAGATGTATCTCCTCAGTTATTGGTTAATATCTTTGAGCCAAAGACACCATTACATGATGGAGCAGTCATTATTTCGGGAAATAAAATAGCGGCAGCAGCTTGTGTATTACCACTTGCAGATGATAATGATATAGCAAAAGAATTAGGAACAAGACATAGGGCAGCCATTGGAATATCTAAAGAATCTGATAGTATTGTAGTGGTTGTTTCTGAAGAAACAGGAAAAATTTCTATTGCAAAAGATGGAACATTAATTGCAGATGTTAGTGAGGACGCTTTGAAAAAGATATTAATTACGAATGTAGTAACCAAAAGATTTGCAATAGAAAAAAGAGAAAGAAGAAATAAAATAAGAGAAATTAGAGAAAAATTACATAAAGAAAACCAAGAAGAAAAAGTTAAAGAAGATGAAGAAAAGAAAGAATAGAAAGTCGCAGTATGCGACTTTTACTATTTAAATACACACCAAATTTATAAAGATAGATGTGAATTTAAGAAAGAGGAATTAAAATTATGAGAAACATTAAATTAGTGATTGAATATGATGGAAAAGATTTTAATGGCTGGCAAAAACAACCAACTAAATTAAATATTCAAGGAGAAATTGAAAAAGCGATTAAACGAATAACAGGAGAAGATGTAGATTTAACAGCTTCAGGAAGAACGGATGCAGGTGTCCACGCTCTTGGACAAGTAGCTAATTTTAAAACGAATTCTAATATACCAATTGAAAAATTTCCAATAGCATTAAATTCTAACTTAAAAAAATCTATTGTTATCAAATCTGCAGAAGAAGTAGAAGAAAGATTTCATAGTCGATTAAACTGTAAACGAAAAACATATCGATATGTTATTAATAATTCAAAATATGGAACAGCTATTTATAGAAATTTAGAAACGCATATACCAATCAAATTAAATATACAGAAAATGCAAGAAGCCGTAAAATATTTTGAAGGAGAACATGATTTTAAAGCTTTTAAAGCAAGTGGAACAAGCAGTAAAAGTAGTGTGAGAACAATTTATAAAGCACAGGTAATAGAGGCAGAAAATGAAAGAATTTATATAGAATTAACAGGAAATGGTTTTTTATATAATATGGTAAGAATTATTTCAGGAACACTGGTAGAAGTAGGAATGGGAAAAATAGCACCAGAAGAAATAAAAACAATTATAGAATCTCAAAAAAGAGAAAATGCAGGAAAAACATTACCTCCACAGGGGTTATATTTAGTTAAAGTAGAATATGAAATATAATCTAATTAATATTAAAGCATCTTTTTATAATATGAACAAACTTAATGTATTATGCATAAAATATAGTAAAAAAGAAAAAGGAGAAAGCATATGAATACAATTTTACTTATATTTTTTGCAATACCATTGGCTGTTATCATATTTTCCATAGCATTACAAAAAATATTAAAATGTCCAGCATTAGTGGCAGGAATCATATTTGCAATAGGTGTTATTATCACATTTATTATAGGAAATTTAATAATTCTAGCAGCTACGTTGATTTATACATTTATTAGTTATATCACAGCACTGATTACTTGTTTGATATGTAGATTTTTTAATAATGATAATAATAAAGACAATTGTTGTAGAAGAAATCATTGTTGGAATAGTAATAACAATAATGAAAATGACTTATTAACCATAAGTAGTAGGTGTCATAATAATGGAAATGGTGATTTATTAACAATCAATAGCAGTTGTGCAAATGGAAACACCAATAATTTACTAACAATTAGTAGTCATAATAATGGAAGTGGTTGTTGTAACAACGATAATAATAGTTGTGGATGTGAAAACAACAATGGAGTAAATACAATTAATGGTGTTATTAGAATTGTAGATAACAATGGAAACAGTTCTTGTAATAATGATGAAATAACAACTAGAATTAATGTAGTGCCAAACACTGCCAATAATGGAAGAACAGGATGCATTTGTGGAAGATATAGAAGAAGATGACCAATTAAGGGGATTTTGAGGATAGACTCATTTTCCCTTAATTGGCCATTTTTTTTTATTTCAGTTGAAATTTTATGGGAATTATGGTAATATATATCATACGAAAAGGAGGAAAAGATGTTAGAAGTAATAGAAGATACAATAATAGATAGTGTAAGATTAATTCCTTTTTTATTTCTTACCTATCTACTAATGGAATACATAGAACATAAAACCAAAGAAAAAACAAAGGATACCATAAAAAAATCAGGAAAATTTGGACCATTTTTTGGAGCCTTGCTAGGTATTGTGCCTCAATGTGGATTTTCTGTTTCTGCTACTAATTTATATGCAGCAAGGGTAATAACTTTAGGTACATTAATTGCAGTTTACTTATCTACATCAGATGAAATGTTGCCTATATTCCTATCAGAAGGTGTAGCTATTGATGTTATTATAAAAATATTAGCTATAAAATTAGTAATTGGTATGATAGCAGGTTTCTTGATAGATTTGGTTATACGATTAAAAAATAAAGGAAAACAAGAAGAAGAAAAAATTATTGATCTATGTGAAAAAGAACATTGTCATTGTGAACATGGAATATGGAAATCGGCTTTAAAACATACTGTAAATATATTTATTTTTATATGTATTATCACATTTATTATTAATTTAGCAATTTATTTTATTGGAGAAGAAACAATAGCTGGATTTATGTTAGATAGACCAGTACTAGGACCAATTATATCTGGAATTATTGGTTTAATTCCAAATTGTGCTTCATCAGTTATTATTACACAAATGTATTTGGAAAACATTATATCTGTTGGGACAATGATTGCAGGCTTGTTAGTTGGTGCAGGTGTAGGACTAGCAGTATTATTTAGAACAAATAAAGGTATAAAAGAAAATATAAAAATTACTGTTTTATTATATGCAATAGGAGTTATATCTGGTATCATATTAGAATTAATTGGATTAACAATATAAAAATTAAAAAAGATAAATTAAAAGACTTACAATTTTGTAAGTCTTTTAATAAACTTATTTTTTTTCATTTCTTTTGAAATTAATAACAACAGCATCATCATTATCGAACAAATATCTAGAGTCTGTAGTATCTGTTTGTACGGGATTAATTTCATCTCTTTCATCTTTAAAATCTAGATTTTTTAAATCAAATTTCTTTTTAGGTGAAGTATCATCTTCTGTGGCAGTTGTTACACCATCAGAATATTTACCAAAATCAAATATCTTAATTTTTTGTTTTTCTTTATACTTAGATTCTAAATAATTAAATCTACCAGGTCCTACCATTAATTTTCCACCAATGTCTTTTATTTTATAAGCACATTTTTTATCTGTTAATAAACCTTGCAATTTTCCAGGTGTGAAATAATCAACGTATGCCCATTTTGCATCACCATATTTATGTGTATATTCTACTTTATCAGTATCAAAATCTACCTTATAGGTCCATTCTCTATGTGAACCAAATTCTGAAACCCACCATTTTAATTCATCAATAACAGCATTACCTGTAAATACTTTGTTTGAACAGTTTGATAAAATGGTGTTCCTATAATTCTCTCTAGATTTTGGAGTTTCCAATTGTGCTAAGTTTTGAGCAGAAATAATAGTTCCAACACGATATTTTCTATACATTGTGAAAATAGCTTCTGTTGCCTTACAAATAAAGTCAGGAAATTCATCAACATATAAGAAATTAGGAACTCTCGAACTTTCTCCACCAGGTCTTCTTAAAACGGCATTTTGCATTGAGATTAAGAAGAACAATCCAAAAGCTTGATGTGTTGAAGAACCTAAGTCACCACGTCTAGTACATACAAAAGTAATATCTCCATTTGCAAGAGCTTTATCAAAATCAATATTATTAAAACGATTACATAATATTGATTTAACACCAGGTAATCTTAAAAGATTATCTAATTGTGTGACTGCTGCATAAATATCTTTTTCAGTTTGTTCTCTAGCACTACCATCTTTATAGAAACATTTTTTAAAGTAAGCAAGTTGTATAGCATATTTTTCTTTCAATTCTTCGTCATGTGCCAATATTTCACACATTTTTTCTATCAATTCAAAGTTAGTGAACATTTTTAGCATATCTTCCATATTAGGAAGGGCACCTTCGTTCATTCTAGGATACATTTCTTTTAGTAAGATAGCTAAGTTTTCAATTGCTTGAATGATAAAGTCTTCTCTGTAAGCATCTTCTACTTCTTCATGAGCATTATTATACATAGCCTTTAAGGCAGAAGAAATAGTAATTGCTATTTTTGCAGGTTCATCATATACAAAAGGATTTAATCCCATTGAATTAGGATTAGATGGGTCAATCATATTATACTTGAATCCATAATTTTCACAAACTTGTGTCATATGGTCAATTAATTCATAATCTGGAGACATGATTTCTAATCCTAAATTTTTGTATACATTTTCTCCATTTAATGTTCCCAAAATCATTTTTTTCATATAGACATTATAAACATCTTCTTTTCCTTCAGTAGGAGCAAGCATTTCTAGTTTAAAATTTTGATTTAAATAATCGTTATCATATGGTCTCTTTAAGTGAGCAATGCCCGTTTTTAAAGCAGTGAATCCCATTTCTTTAGAAACTTCTCTAAAAAAGTATTTTTTCTCAATATCTCTAGCAATCATTGGTTCAAAAATTAAAGAAGTTTTTCCTGTTCCAGAACCACCACATACAAATAATGATAAATATCTAGAAACTTCTGGAATGATAATGGTTTTACCATAATCATCATCTGTACATAAAAAGACCTCACAAGTATAGACACCTCTATCTTTTTTAGGGTCTGATAAATCAATACCTTTATAGTCCCAAATAGAACGAATTTGATCCAAAGTATCATTGATACCCATGTATAACCATTTAAATAATGGGAATATTGTAACTAATGGTAAATAAAGTGAAATACTTATAAAAGCTGGTTTTACAATATCAGAAAAGTCGGTAATTAATTCTACGTAATCTGGAACTGATAATAATAATAACCAAGCTCCCATATTTAGCCATTGGGTAAACATAGAAATTGCAATAATATATAATCCAATAATATATATATAGAATATAGAAACTTTCTTCATATTTGATGTTGCAAATTCAGAATGTCCAGAAAATAAAAATGCAAATATAGGACAAGCTAATGCTAATGTATATTGTATAGGTCCCCAATAAGAATAGGATACACCTGTAAATATCATGAAAAGCATTTCAACAATTCTATCTACTGCTAAATATACAGTTAATAGAGTTAAAATATATGTTGCAAAAGTATTTCTATTGACATTTAGTTTCTTTAAAAATTTATCTATCAGCTTCATTTAAAATATCCTTTCAAAATTTAAAATCATACATATATATTATCCTACAAAATGGCTAAAAAAACAAGACTTTTAGCGAAATTTATTTAATTTTTGAGCATTATACCAAAGGTACAAATTTTCTAGCAATTTTAATTTTAGTATAAAGAAACACATATTTGAATATACTATTAAAACAAAAAAATATTAAGGAGGAGTTTGTAGTGGATGGATATTTGCAAGAAACAGAAATAGAAAATATGGAGGAAAAAGAAAGAGAAGTTGAACTTATCAAAAACATTATAAAGACGAGGAGAGAACTAAAAAATGTAGATAGGAATTTTGAATATGCACAAGATGATTTAGTAGATTATTATATCTATGAAATGAAGGCGAATCAAGCAAAATTAAATTATTTAATCAAAATGGCAAAAATGAAAGGAATTACTGTAGATATGATTAATGATATAAAATATAGACTTTCTAGTGAAGAAGAAGTGGGATAGGTCTATTTGTCCAATTGATAGCATAATAATGAGTAAGAGAATATATGTTATCAATTGGAGGGAGAAGATGGATTTAAATACGATTACATATTTAGCTTGTATTTGTTTTATATTTATCATTGGAAGAATTTTTATTGTTCCACTAAAAAAGATATTAAAACTAATCATAAATTCAATATTTGGTGGGATTGTCATATATGTAATTAATTTAATAGGCGCTAACTTTGGATTTCATATAGGGTTAAATATTGTTAATAGTATCATAATAGGATTATTAGGACTACCTGGAGCAGTTTGTTTGATTATTGTAAAGTTATTAATAGGATAATCAAAAAAATATTGCTACTATTGAATTGTGTTGAAAGTTTTGATAAGATAAATATAAAGTCGTATATACAAAGTAATATAAACGGTAAATCAAGTATCAAATTATAAAAAACAAATAAAATAATAAGGGGAGTAAAATAAAATGAAATATATAAATCATAACGATAAATTAAATGATATTAAATTAAACAAAAATAATTTCTATGTAGTGATTGATTTTGACAGAACAATAACAAAGGCTAAAAGTATTAGTGCATGGAGAGTATTATACTATTCAAAATTATTGGGAAAAGAATTCGAACAAAAATATGCTAAGATACATGATGAAACAGAATTAAGTAAAAATGAGAGCAATGAAGCAAAACAAAAAGCTTTTGAACAAAGATTTATAGCATATATGGATTTATTGAGAGAATGTCATTTTAATAAAAATATATTAGAAAAAGTAGTAGAAAAAACAGACTTAACGTTACGTGATGGGGCAAAAGAATTTTTTAGAAAAATGTATGAAAACAATATTCCGGTTATTATTATATCTAGTAGTATAAAAAATGTAATAGAAGAATATTTAAAACAAAATCATGCGTATTATGATAATATTTACATATATGCTAATTATTTAGATATGAATGGAAAGCAAGAAAATGATATTACAAATGTGACACCATATAATAAAGACAAAATAGAGTTTTCTAGAGAATTAAAAGAAAATATAAAAGGTAAAAAATATGTAGTATTACTAGGGGACATACCAGATGATGTAAATATGGTATCAAAAGAAAAGTTAGACCATACCATAACGATAGGATTTTTAGAAGAAAATATAGAATCTAATTTGGAAAAATATAACAAAACTTTTGATATTGTATTAACAAATAATGCAAGTTTTAAAGAAGTTTTAAAATTAATAGATTTTAATTAAAAAATAGGAAAAGACAAAATCAAAATATTTTGATCTTGTCTTTTTTTATTTTTTATATAGTTTTCAAAATTTATTCAACTGTAACAGATTTTGCTAAGTTTCTAGGTTTATCAACATCTAATCCTTTTTCCTTTGAAATGTAATATGATAACAATTGTAAAGGAATAATAGATAAGATTGGTGAAATATATGGGCTAGTTTCAGGAATTTCTAATACAATATCAAACATTGATTTATCAATTTTTTGATTTGTAACAATAATTGTTTTGGCCCCACGAGTAATGACTTCTTGAAGATTGCTAACTGTTTTTTCAACCAAGGTAGGTTCTGTCATAATTCCCACAACGGTTACATCTTTTTCAATTAAAGCAATAGCACCATGTTTTAATTCACCTGCTGCATAACTTTCTGAATGAATATATGAAATTTCTTTTAATTTTAAAGAACCTTCTTTGGCAACAGTTTCATCAACACCTCTACCAATAAAGAAAATATCTTTTTCTTGATAAATTTTCTTTGCAAAATCCTTAATTCTATCTTCTAATGTTAAACAATCTTCAATTTGTTTAGGCAATGATAAAATTTCCTTTTTCAATTCATATAGCATTTCAGAATTTTTTTCTAATATTTCTGCAAAGTAAATAGCCAATATAACGATTAGAACCACTTGTGAAGTATATGCTTTTGTAGAAGCAACTGCAATTTCTGGTCCTGCATGTGTATAAATAGAATAATCTGCTTCTCTTGTAATAGAACTTCCAATAACATTAGAAATAGCAAGTGTTTTCGCACCTTTTTGTTTTGATAATTTTAATGCAGCAATGGTATCTGCTGTTTCTCCTGATTGAGAAATAAAGATACATAATGTTTTATCATCAATTAATGGGTCTCTATATCTAAATTCAGAAGCAATATCTACTTCAGTTGGAATTCTACAAAGTTTTTCAATAATATTTTTTCCTGCTAATCCAGCATGCATTGCTGTACCACAAGCAACAATGTAAATTTTATTTAAACTTGATAAATACTCTTTTGTAAAGTTTAATTCATCAAATTCACATTTTGAGTTTTCACTAAATTTAGCACCTATGGTTTCACGAATAGCGGTTGGTTGCTCATGAATTTCTTTTAGCATAAAATCTTCGTAACCATTTTTCTCGCTACTAGCAGCATCCCATTCAATACTTTGTGTCTTTTTATCTATTTTATTTAAATCTTTATCATAAAATTCAGCAGAATCTCTTGATAAAAATACATATTCTAAATCATTTAAAAGATAGAAATTTCTAGTAAATGATAAGATAGCAGGAATATCTGAAGAAATATAATTTTCATCAATTCCTTTTCCAATAACTAAAGGGCTATCTTTTCTAACAACAATCATATTATCAGGGAAGTCTTTACAAATAATTTCTAAAGCAAAACTTCCTTTTAAATCAGAACAAGCATTTTTTACTGCTGTTAAAAATTTCATTTTTCCTGTTTCTTTTGTCTCTTTTGTATAATAGTAATGAATTAAATTTGGAACAATTTCTGTATCTGTATCAGAATAAAATTTGTAACCATTATCCATTAAAAATTTTCTTAATTCATTATAATTTTCAATAATACCATTATGAACAACACTAAAATATTTTGAATTATCTTGATGAGGGTGTGCATTTTCTTTAGATGGTTTTCCATGTGTTGCCCATCTTGTATGTGCAATACCAATCGTACCTTTTAAATCATCAATTCCTTTTATATTATATAAATTTTTTACTCTCCCTTTATCTTTCATAACAACCAAACCTTCTGGTTCAATTGTTGAAATACCTGCAGAGTCATAACCTCTGTATTCCAATCTTAAAAGTCCATTGATTAAAATTGGACTTGCTTTTTGTTTTCCTATATAACCTACAATTCCACACATAATAAAATCCTCCTAAAATTTGTTTTTGGGAATTAAAGGTATGCAAATAAAACCTATATGTATTGACCTTTGTTACAATATTACTACTGCTCTTTAATCAATACTCATGACCATAAGTAAAAGCCATCAGAGCATCCGCCGAATCTTTCGATAACTCTGAACCTCGTCAACACCCAAAAAGAGTGTCCAGGCGCTATATATAAACGAAATATTGCCCTCCTTTCTAAAAATTTTGTTGCATACTTTTAATTTACTGCTATTATATTATACTAAATTAAAAAAATACGCAAGTCCTCATTAAAAAAAATTATTTTCTTGAAAAAAGAGTAAAAATATTTGGATTAAAAAAATGAATTTGAATAAGAGAATATTTTGGTAACTTTTAATAAAATGCATGAAAAATTAACATAAATTTGAAAAAATCGACAAAAAGTGTTATACTATAAATTGTACGACCCAAAGAGGTTGTATAGTACATTGAAAAATAGGTGTGATAACACCTCATACATAAATTGAGGCTTTTATTCAGCCTATTTTTCTTTGTGCAAAAATAAACACCGAAAGGTGTGGAAGAAAGGGGCTGAGATAGATGGCGGTCTTAACTTTGCAGGATTTAATTGACCAGGGTGAAATTCTTGGTCAGAACTCCAGCGAAGAAACATGGGAAGAAAACCTTCCTAAGGAAGGGGAATAACCCACGTTCTTTGAGACAATCAGCCCATTTGCTGAAAGCCTCATTTATGTAGCAAAAGCAAGTTATCCTCATTTGGGTAACTTGCTTTTGCCATTTTATATGTTTTCTGTATGAAAAATCATAAAACAATTGAAAAAATGAAGGAATATATATATAATATTTGTGTTAAAAAAGTAGAAATACTAAAAAATAAGATATAAAATTAGGAGAGGTAAATAAATATGGATACAGAATTTCAAGAATTTCTAAATAAAGATATTGGTTTTGCTAATACATTAAAAAATAGAAAAATGAAATTGTTAAATGAAATAAAAGAAAGTATCACAAAAGACAAAGAATTTTTTGAACAAGCTATGGATATAGATTTCAAAAAATGGAAAAAGAAAATGGATTTAGATGTATTTTCTAAAATAATGGATGAATATATAGAAATGGAAAAAAAGAATCATACTGCAATGATAGAAGAAGGAAATACACAAATAGAAAAAATAGTGTTAAGCTACTATGGAAATCCATATGTAACATTGATTCTATGCATCCAAGCAATTATCTATCAAAAGCAATTATTATTAGAAACAGGAGAATTTATGCTATCTACTAATACCTTTATTGTGAATATGGTAAATCAAATATTAAAAGAGAATCATCTCCCTAAACTGTTGATACATTGTATAGAAATCGTAGATAAAAGAGCTATTATTGAAAAAGAAATCAAAACAATCATTATTGGTGCTACTCAGAACAAAGCAGAATATTTTGGAAAATATATTTATATACCATATAACAATTATATTATCTATTGTGCAGAAGAAGAATTAGAAGAATTGAGTAAAAACATTTATGATTATGCATGTAATAATTTTTTTGAAGCAGAAGTCTTATTCGAAGAAGATATCGAAGAATCTATAGAGATAATCAATCTTCAAAAAGATTGTATTGCAGTCATATTAACCAAAGATACAAATTTACAAAATCTGTTTAGAGAAAAAATAAGAAACAAATTATATATTAATGAAAATCCATTTTCAAAAGAAGAAGTTAATATTCCTGTTGATTGTTTAGAAGTGAAACAAGAAAAGTAAAAAAATGAATTTTTTACTTTTCTAACAATAAACATAATAAAAAACGACAAAAGGATTGAAAATATGAGCAAATTCATATATAATACAAGTATTCAAAATGAGATGACATAAAAGGGACTGGGTAACCAAAAAAACCTAAATATGAAATAAGGGGAATCAATATGAATGTACTAATCAATGAAACAAGAATTGAAAAAAGATTGGATGAAATGGCAAAAGAAATAGATAAAGATTACGAAGGAAAAGAAATTATTTTAATTGGTATTTTAAAAGGTTCAGTTGTATTTATGGTAGAATTAGCCAAAAGACTAAAAACAAAAGTACAATTTGAATTTATAGAAGTATCTAGTTATGAAGGAACAGAAAGTACAGGAAAAGTAAAGATTGTGAAAGATATTAAAAATAGTATTGAAGGAAAAGATGTATTAATTATAGAAGATATTATTGATACTGGAACAACTTTGGCATTTTTAAAAGATTATTTGAAATTAAAAAGACCAAATAGCTTAAAGATTGCAACTTTGCTTAGTAAGCCATCAAGAAGAATAAAAGAATTAGAAGTAGAATATATTGGATTTAGAATAGAAGATAAGTTTGTTGTAGGATATGGGTTAGATTATAACCAGAATTATAGAAATCTACCATATATTGGTTATGTAGAAAGTGAAGATGAGTTTTAAAAAAGGGAAAGTTTTCAAGACTTTTCTTTTTTTATTAATAAAATAGTATTAAATTTTAATTTTATGTAAAATTGATATAATAAAAAGAAAAACTACTTTAAAAAATAGAAATAGCACCCAAAAATTGACTTTATGTAAAGTTATATAGTATAATAGAAAATAGAGGTGAGCACATGGTAGATACCTATAAAATGGAAATAAAAAAATGGATAAATAATTTTACTTGCAAATACAAATTAGTGATGTTCTATATATTACATAGAATGAGTACATAATAGGAAAGTATACAAAGATTTGAAACGATAAAGGATACTTCAATTCCTATATCAGAGGTATTAAATTATTTAGAAAAAAATACGTAGATAAAGAAAGGTTAATGTTAATCAATTTAAATACCTATACTACAATACATTATTGTAACTGAAAGAGTTGTAAAAAACTTAAAAGAATTAAATCAAATGGTTTGTTAAAAGTAAGAATCATTAACATATATAATATGTAGGAGAAAATAAGATATAACAGAGATATATAGTAGATTGTGAGGTCGAAAATGAAAAATTTAAAAGATATAAGTATTCAAGAATTAGATAATATATGTATTTTACAAGTTTTAGAAATGGATGTTCCATATGTCATAAAAAATAAATCAAGAGAAGAAATTAAGCAAGATTTAAAAGCAATTATGAGAGATGAAAGAATCAAACGAGAAGAAAGAAAATATGATAGAAACAAGCAAACTAGGGTAGGAGCACATTTTAGAATGACAGAACAAGAATATGGTGAAAATACGCTTCCACATATGAGAATAATAGAATATTTAAAAGAAAATGAAAAAAGTGTTGATAAGAGAAAATTATTATTAATTAGTCTTTATAGATATAAAACGGCTATGGATAATATGAATGATATTCATTATCCTGACAGAGAAAAAATTGAAGAAGGGTTAAAAACAAACCAAAAACTTGCACAAGAGTTATTAAAAGATGAGAAGGATATTATCATTAGCCGATTGGGAAAACGTAAAAAGGATTACTTTATAGAAATTATTTCAAGTAGTGAACTTTTACATAAGATGCCATCTCAAGGAGAAAGAAAACAAGAAAGAGAAAGTGTTAAAGCAATAAATACATTATCAGAAAAAGCACTTTTTTCAGCATTTTTGATAGTAAACAATTATGTAGAGGATAGAAAAGAATTTGCTAAAAAAGAAGATTTAATTACGCAAGTGATAGAAGTAATGAAAGCAAAAGCAAATGATAAAGGTACTTTAACACAGGAAGATATAGATGCATTCGAATATCCAGAAAAGTATATAATGGAATATCCACTAGAAAGAAAAGCAGAAATATTGTATCCAGGAGTAAGAAAGGTTCTTGAAGGACTAGAAAAATATATTTATATAGATAAAGTATGCTTGTATACAATTATGAAAGCTATCCAAATATCAGAAAATGGAAATATGTATTTTAATGCTGGAAATCAGATTGACCCCAAAAAGAAGCCAGATGGAGATTATTTAGACATAGAAACCTATTTACCGGAATTTTATTCTGTAATAAAAGGAAAAAAAGTAGAAATTACACTTGATGGGAAAACATATACCACTGAGGATGCTGAAAAAGCCATGGAAAAATATGCGAATGGAAGATATATGTCAGATTTTGCAATAAATGATATGATTCAGGAATTATTACAAAGTGGACAACAAGCATCTGTTATTCCTAAAGAACAATTACAATATATAAGAGAATATATTACAATTCATAGAGGTGTGATGTCTACAAGTGAATTAAAATATATGATACGTATTGGATTATTAACAGGACAAGATGTTTTAAAAATGTACGAAAATCGAAAACGTAGTTTAGAAAATGTGTTAGCAATTCAAGAAGATATGGACTTGAAAGAATTTCTAACACCTGCATATATCGTAGAAAAATTTAGTGAATTAGAAAATCTAAATGATGAAGAACATGCATATGAGAAAGAAACCATCAAAAGATATTTGAATTTGTATAAAGCATTATATTTAGAAGGAAAATCAGAAGAAGACTTAGAAAAAGCAGGAAAAGAGTTGATAGAAGAATTAAAAAAATCAGAAAAAGAACATGATGAAAGAACAGAATCCAGAAAACAAGAAGGATTATTAAGATATGGATTAATTTCTGAAAGAACATATGCGCTATTAGCTTCTAAAGGAATGATAAGGTCAGAGGATTTTATGAGCATGTACCAGAAAGATGTTATTCGTTTGAAAACAATAGAGCAATTAAAAGAAGATGGAATTCATTTTGATAATGTTGATATAGAAGCATATATCATAGATAGTTATATGAAAATAAGAGAAAATGAAAATTCTGATAAAACAGAGTTGAAGAAGTATATTGCATTATATAAGGTTTTAACATTAAAAGAATTATCAGAAGAAGAAATAAATGAAAAAGCAAATGATTTGGTAATGAACATTGGAACAAGGATAGAAAGTGACATAGAAGCTGGAAAACAAATAAAACCATTTGGAAAAGAAGATAGAAAAAGTTTGTATGACCTAGAAGCAATTCCGATAGATACAGTTGTACTTTGGGCAGATAAAGGAGAATTAATAGAGCTTTTAAAGAGTGAATTTTTAGTTCCTAAAGACATGAGAAAACTATATCAACAAAACAATATTATTTTACATGATATACAAGAAATCATAGAGTCTCAAGATGTGAAATTAGAGCAAAAAATAGCTATCATTAATATTGTATTTCCATCACCAGAAGATGCTGAAATAAGAGAGATGCTATTTGGAAAAATAACAGAATTAGATGAAACTGTGGTTTCTGAAAAGGAATCCACACATAGAGAAGTAAAACAAAAACATGGTGGTGCAAAACCCCAATATCATAAACATATATTTGATACAGCAGTTCGATATAATAGCTGGATACAATCAGATGAAAATGTAAAAATGGAAATTTTAAATGATGGACATATTGCTGTGCATTTACCAAATGTAAAAGACGGGCTTGCTGTCATGGAACAATTTTATAAACTAAAAACAGCAAAAGATGGAAAGAAAAAAATGGAAGATGCATGGGGTGTGGGAGGTTTTGTATTACCAGAAGATGATTATCAAGAAAACAAAAATCGATTTATTACCAAGGATCATCGTGTTAAACGTCAACAGTTAGGAAAGGTTGTAAAAGAATTAGCACCAAAGCTAGAAGCAAAAGGAATATCTGGAAATTTGCACCATCGTCAAAATTATCCAGAGTTAGTACAAAAACTAATAGGAATGCCAGTAGGCTTAGCAAAAGCAAAAACGGAAGAAGATAGACAAAAGGCAATCAAAACGTTGAAAGATAGTAAACAATATTCATCTGCAGAAATGAAAAGAATGGAAGAAGTCAGTCAAGCTTGGCAAAAAGTAAGAGAGAGTAGAAGAATTTACGAAAAATAAATAAAACATTTGGCATGAAAGCAATGATGTGATATACTATATAAAGTAGATAAAAAGAAAGACTTATAAGATATAAGTCTTTCTTTTCATCATAAATGTCATAAAGGAATGGAATGAAATGTTTGATATAGAAGAAGAATTAAAAAAATTACCAGGAAAACCTGGCGTATATATTATGCATGATAAAGATGATAACATTATTTATGTTGGAAAAGCGATTTCATTAAAAAATAGAGTTAGACAATATTTCAGAAAAACGAATAAAACAGCTAGAATTGAAAAAATGGTTTCTTTAATCGACCATTTTGAATATATTGTGGTAGATAATGAGGCAGAAGCTTTAATTTTAGAATGTAATTTAATCAAAAAAAATAGACCTAAATTTAATGTATTATTAAAAGATGATAAAACATATCCGTATATAAAAATTGATGTAAAATCAGAATATCCAGGAGTCTATTATACAAGAAGAATCATTAATGATGGTTCAAAATATTTTGGACCATATGCCAATCCAGGGGCAGCAAAAGAAATGCTAGATTTTATCAAAGAAAGATATAAAATCCATCAATGCAGAACATTAAAAGAAAGAACAAGGCCATGCTTAAATTACCATATAGGTAGATGTTTGGCACCATGTATGGGAAATGTGGATAAAGAAGAATATCGAAAACAAGTCAATGAAATTATTGATTTATTAGAAGGAAAAACAGACAAAGTTTTAAAAGATTTAGATTTACAAATGCAAGAAGCATCTCAAAAAATGGAATATGAAAAAGCAGCATATTTAAGAGATAGAAAACAAGCAATTGAAAGAGCTTCAGCCAAACAAAAAGTATCTAATATATCTGAAAATAGCATTGATGTAATTGGAATTGCAAAATCAGATTTAGAAGTTTGTGTAGAAATCTTTTTCGTAAGAGGAAGTAAAATGATAGGTAGAGAACAATACTTCTATAAGGATTTAAAAGATATGGAAGATAAAGAAATTCTTTCAGGATTTATCAAACAATATTATTTTGATAACCCAAACATTCCTAGTAAAATTATGATAAGAGAAGAAATAGAAGATAAAGAAGCAATTGAAAGTTGGTTATCCACAGAATTAGGAAAAAAAGTGGAAATCAAATCTCCTAAAAAAGGTGAAAAATTAAGATTTGTAGAGATGGCAGAAAATAATGCAAAAGTAACACTAGATAATAAAGAAAAAGATAAAAGTGAAATTTTATTAGAATTAAAAGAAGTATTAAAAATGGATATTTTACCAAGAAAAATAGAAACTTTTGATATATCGAATATATCAGGAGAATATATGGTAGCTGGAATGTGTGTCATGCAAGATGGTGTTATCAAAAAGAATCTATCTAGAAGATTTAAAATCAAAACCGTTTATGGACAAGATGATCCAAAATGTATGGAAGAAGTTATCACTAGAAGATTAAGACATTCTATCGAAAATCCAAATGGTGGATTTGGAAAACTTCCTGATGTCATATTTGCAGATGGTGGTATTACACAAATACGCGCAACAAAACAAGCCATTGAAAATGTTTTAAATGAAGAAAAAGATAAGATAATGCAAGAAGATATGACAGAGCAAGATAAAAAAGAAAAACAAGAAATGATAGAAAAAGAATTAGATATTAAAGTATTTGGTATGGTTAAAAATGATAAACACCAAACAAGAGCTTTAATGGATGAAAACAGAAAGGAACTAAGTATTTCAGAAAACTTAATGAAATTAATTACTAGATTTCAAGATACAGTTCATGATACAGCCATTACTTATCATAGAAAATTAAGAGACAAGGAAATCACAAAATCAGAATTAGATGATATCAAAGGAATTGGTAAAGTCAAAAAACAAGCTTTATTAAAACAATTTGGAAGTGTAGAAAAGATAAAACAAGCATCCATAGAAGAATTAATGAAAGTAAAAGGTATTACAAAAGAGTTAGCAGAAAAATTGAAGAAATAAAAATAAGTAGAGATAAAAAAAGTGGGGAAACCCCACTCCGGGCATATCAGATATGCCCTTTTTTAATCTGCCCTAAAAGGACCAGACTGGGGTAGCGACTGGCTAACCCAAATTTCAATTTGCAAGCCCGAATATGAAGGAGCAAAGCTCCTAATGTTAACAGACTTGTTAAAATAATAATTGCTTTTTTCATCTCAAAACCTCCTTTATAAATGAAAAAAGCTTTACCAGAGAGTATTCTCTGGATAGTGGCTTAAATAGTATATCATGAAACTAGTTAAATATCAATAAAAAAAGCCGAATGTGTCATGCCCTACACATCGGCTTTTAATTCAGCCACTTCTTGAGAAGTGAACTGAAACTACAGCAGTTGGCGAAGACTATTGCAATCGCCAGAACCACTAGGTTGACCTGTTGGGGGGTCAACCATCCCCCTCGATTGTTAATGAATGTCAGGGTATAATATACCCCGATTGCCAGCACAAACTCAAAAATGAGTTCGAGTGCCAACAAGGCTAGACCCCGAAGGATCTTTGGAATGAGGGTAAACTTTTCTTTCATGGTTTATGGTTTCCTCCTTATTGGGATTTGAATCCAAGGAGCCGGGGCATCGGCTCCGATTTACATGCAACACAAGGCCTTTGCCTTTCACCTATCATTATACCACAAAAAGCAGAAAAATACAAATTTTTGACCTTTCTTTTCCTACTAGAAAGAGAAAGTTAAGAAAAAATGTCACAAAACCTGAAAGCTTTTATGAAAACTAGGAATAAATAAACTATAAGATGAATAGGATATTATGAAAAATGATAAAGGAGGATAAATTATGGAATACACAGAAGAAAATTTATTGACTTTGGAGGTAAGAAAAGAAAACAAAGAAAGATTAGATAAGAAATTTATAAAAAAAATCTATGAGCATAAGTGGATGAGTATGATTATTCTATCTTTGGTCATCTTATCTAGTATAAATGTAATTATGGTATATCATTTCTTTAAAATTTTACAAAATATTTGAATTTATGAAAAAAAGAAAGTATAATAGGTAACAAGAAAGAACTAGAAATATGAGTATAAAATACAATGTTATGATACAAAAGAAGAAGAATGGTATGTAGCAAAATGCTTAGACAATAATGTTGCATCACAAAGAAAAACAATAGAAGAAGCATTAGAATTATAGATATAGAATTAGAAGAATTTTTAAAATATTTGAAATCATAAAATTTTAAATCATCAAATACCCTTGGAAAAATCAAAAAAATATGGTAAAATATAGCTATTCTAATAATAGGAGGAATAGTAGTTTATTAATGCTACTTGAAAAGAATTATGAAAATAGCAAATGAATGGAAAGATTATAAAATATTAGACATGGCAGATGGACAAAAATTAGAAAAATGGGGAAATGTCATTTTATCTAGACCAGACCCACAAATTATTTGGAAAAATAAAAGTTTTCCAAACAAGTGGAAAGAAATGAATGCTGTATATAATAGGAGCAAAACAGGAGGTGGTTCATGGGAGTTTAAGAAAAAAATACCTTCGCAATGGCAAATTAAATATAAAAATTTGACATTTAACATTAAGCCAATGGGATTTAAACACACAGGCTTATTTCCTGAACAAGCAGTTAATTGGGATTGGATGATACAAAAAATTAAAAGTGAAAGAAGACAAATAAAAGTATTAAACCTATTTGCATATACTGGTGGGGCAACGGTTGCTTGTTTATCAGCAGGAGCTTCTGTATGTCATGTGGATAGTTCAAAAGGAATGACTGCTTGGGCAAAAGAAAATGTAACATCTTCAAAATTACAAGATAAACCAGTTCGATTTATTGTAGATGATGTTTTAAAATTTGTGAATCGAGAGATTAGAAGGGAAAATACCTATGATGCTATTATTATGGACCCACCATCTTATGGTAGAGGAGCTAAAGGAGAAGTATGGCAATTTGAAAATAATATCTATGATTTAGTAGAATTGTGTACAAAAGTATTATCAGATAATCCGTTATTCTTTTTAATAAATTCCTATACAACAGGAATATCAAGTAAAGTTTTAGAAGATATTTTACATTTAACTGTATCAAAGAGATATAAAGGAAAAATAGAATCTGGGGAAATTGGACTTCCTATGGAAAATTCTAAATTGGTTTTACCTTGTGGAATTTATGGAAGATGGGAAAAATAGAAGGAGAAATATATGCAAAAACTAAAAATCATATATGAAGATAACCATATTATTATCGTTGAAAAAATACCGAATATTCCTTCACAATCTGATAAAACAGGAGATATAGATATGTTAACACTTGTAAAGGAATACATAAAGGAAAAATACAATAAGCCAGGAAATGTATATTTGGGATTAGTGCATAGACTAGATAGACCTGTTGGTGGGGTGATGGTATTTGCCAAAACTTCAAAAGCTGCTTCAAGATTAAGTAATCAAGTAAGGGAAAAAGTATTTAAAAAAGAATATTTAGCAGTTGTTGATGGAAAGATTGAAAATACAAAAGGAACTTTAGTTGATTATTTATATAAAGATGAAAGAAATAATATGAGCAGGGTGGTTCATAAAGAAAAGAAAAATGCAAAAGAAGCAAAATTGGATTATGAAGTTTTGAAATATAATGAAGTAAAAAATTTATCTTTGTTGAAAATAAATCTACATACAGGAAGACATCATCAAATTCGTGTACAATTATCTCATTTTGGTCATAGTATATTTGGAGACCAAAAGTATGGAACGAGAGGAAAAGGAAAACAAATTGCTTTATGGGCATATAAATTAACAATTGAACATCCAATAAAAAAAGAAACATTAGAATTTAAAGATTTACCAGAACCAATTGGAACATGGTGTATATTAAGAAATGAACAGAATAAGATTGAAGAAATATAGTTGAAAAGATATCAACTATATTTTTTATTTCCTTAAAAATTTTTTTATAAAGTAAAAAGAAAAAAATTTTTGTAAAAGAAAATGAACTTTTTACAAAATAAAAGATAAGTAAAATTATAAGAGTGCTACAATCAAATCAGCAACAAGAGGTGAAGAAAATGATAGATACAATCTGCACATTTTTGACAAATAGAATAAGGAAAGAAATGCCAGAAATAGATGATGATAGAGCTGAAGTAATCAATTATGGATTACAAAATATAGTAGGTGAAATACCAAAAATATTCTTATTATTTATTATCGCATTTGTTCTGGGAATATTAAAAGAAGTATTATTTATGTTTGTTATATTAACACCATATAGAGGAGCATCTGGAGGTTTTCATTTAAAAACACATTTAGGATGTATAGTGGGAACAACAGCATTTTATTGTGGAACTGTACTTCTTTCACAACATATTGTACTAGAAGATATAACAAAATATATTTTAATAGGAATTAGTTGGATATTTGGAATGTTTATGATAAAACTTTATGCACCAGCAGATACAGAAAATGTTCCAATATTATCTAAAAAAGATAGAAAAAAGAAACAAATACTAGCATATATTACATATTCAGTAGGCCTTATAGTTGCTTTACTAATTCATGATAACGTCATATCAAATATAATGTTATTTGGAAATATTTTACAGACGTTAACAATAACCAAATTGGCATATAGATTAACAAAAAATAAGTATGGATATGAAGTGTATGGTGATGCTTCAACTTAAAAAAGTTTAAAAAACATATACCGGTGTGTTTTTAATATATATAATAAGGGGGAATCTATTATGTTCAAATTTTTATCTAAAGTAGCAGAAAAATATGCAAAAGCTACAAATACAGCTTGCTTTTTTATGTGGGTATTACATCAACCTAAAATGCCAGAAAATATGATTAAAAAAGATTAATCACTTGGCAAAAATAGGACGTAATATTATTTTTGCCTATCCTTATATAACTTAAAAAGTTATATATTTACAATCCAATACAAGACAGCTTTTGCAAGCTGTTTTTTCTTTTATAAAAAATAGATATGAATAATATTTTGGTTCTATAATAAATGTTGGGGTGAAAAAAAATCCCAACATTTTTTTGTAAAAATAATGCACTTATCTAAAATACCT
>CALXZX010000007.1 GCA_944393375.1 uncultured Clostridia bacterium
TTCTATATAATAAAAAGTTATCTAAATTGGTAAATTTTATTTTCCCTTTTTTGGTAATTTTGGTATTGACTTTTATAGGCTTTGACTTGATTAGTAGCCTTACCCTCTTATACAGCCTTAGTATCAAGTTCTTATACATCGAGCCATGATTTTGATACACACTTCCTCCACTTCCACCTCACGATGGATAGCTTGTGCTTCTCTAGGTGGTTGGCGATATCTACCTCCACTACGGACTTCCACCGATTAGCTAGACGACATGCCTGTCGCACTAAATAGATCAATAGGTGAACCTTAGAAATAGTTCACCTATTTTTAATGTATTAGTATAAAGGTCTGTCCCTTTCGTTCAATTTTTGAACGATTTGACACGTCCCTAACGTTTTCTTCCTACAACTGCAAATCTCCCATCTTCTACATAATATGAACAAGTCGATAAGGTAATTAATTGGTCTCCATAGTTTGCTGTTGCATCAATAGAATATAATGAAGCATTTTTAGCATTTTTCACAAATTGATTATATTCTTCTTCTGATTCACTGTTAAGAAAAAAATAATATCGAAATACATTTTTCTCTGATTTATAATATACTCTTGATTTAAAAGCAGAAATAATTTCATATTCTGCATCTTCCTCTACTGTTGTAAAACGAATCACTGGATGTTCTTGATAAAAGCTTTCCTTTTCATATTTTAATAATTCTTGAAACATCATTCCATTACCCAAATTATGCCCATAAATTAATAGATTATTGCTTGGTATGTTCCAGTTATAATCTGCATTTAAAAAAATTGACCCATTTTTACTTTTTTCTTTTTTATAATTATGTGTCATATAATAACTATTGTCTGTCCCTTGCAATACAGGATAATTGATATTTGTATTTTCAATTTCTATCCAACCAATAATGTCTGCATTTTGTTGTTGCAATTCTTTTACTTGTAACATTCTTTCTGTTTCATTTTTTTGTTCTTCTATATTTTCTTCTATTGCTTCTTCCTCATCTTCCGAAATATTTTGTATAACTTCTTTAGTGCTTTCTGTTTCATATATGTCTATTGCAGTTAATAATTTACTTTGTTCTTTTGCTTCTTGTTTTAATGAAAAAAAGTTTATGATATAAATGAGAGATAAAATTATCAATATACTTAAAAGTATATAGATAATCACATGTATTTCTTTTCTTTTTGCTTTTGTTTTTTCTTCCATAATAACTCCTCACTTAGTATATGGATAAAATAAGGATAGACGATTTTGCCTATCCTTTGATATTTTTCTTTTTCATAGAAATCATGACAGTTGATGAGAATATAATCACTAATACAGCTAATCCCAAATAATTTTCAACACCTGTTTTTGGTGTTTCATCTTTTTCTTCAACTTCTGGTTCGGTTTCTGGTACAGTTGCCTCTACTGTAGAAATTTTTGCATAAATCGTTGTATCTGCATTTAATGGGTCATTAAAATTAAATTCTGTTGTATAATCAGCACTTGTATAGAATCCATCAATTTGTTCATTATCTTCTAATACAATATGTGATTTTACTAAATCAGCAGTAATCATTGTTCCTTCATTTGCTGTAAATCGGATTTCATCTTCATTTACTATAACAGTTACTATTACCTTTTTATCACCTGCATTTCCTGTTACTTTGTCTGGTACAGCTGTTTCAGCAATAACATTATTATATTCATCTGTTAATACAACCTTGTCATCTGTTAAAACAATTTTATTTGTTGTATCTGGTGTATTGTTAATTGTAAATTCTGTTAAACTATCATTTTCAGCAACTCTTACAACATTTTCTGTTGAATCTGATGTCAAAACACCATTCATTGTTAATGTTGGATTATTGGTTGCAGCTGCTCCTTTCGCAATTTCAATACCATTATTGGCTGTTGTTCCGTTATATCCTAAATGTAAGTCTATAACTTCAACATTACCACCATTGGCAAGAACACCACCATATTTAAATCCTGTTATAGAAACATTGTTTAATATGACAGTTGCTCCATCATAAGATTGTACACCATATTTAGGTCCGTTTTGTAAATTAATATTTTTTAATGTTAATTTACCTGCTGAAAATTGTGCTGTAAACATAGTTTGATTCCCTGATGTTGATGTCCAATCACTTGAACCTGTAATTGTATACCCATTACCATCAATTGTAATTTGTTTTTGTATAACAATTGGTGCTGTTACTGTAATATTATTTTGTAATGTAATAGTTTCTCCATCGCCAACACTAGATATAGCACTAAGTAAAGAACTTTCATCTGTAACGGGTGTTGCAGCTTTCGTAAAATTAGGTATAAAGAAACTAATCGCAAAAATTGCTATAAAAAATATAATGAATTTAATTGTTTTATTCATTTTTTCACCTCCACTAAAATCTATTTTTTCCTGTTTTTCATTTAATTATTTACAAAATTTCTAATTAAAATTTTCCAATTTTTTATTTAAAAATGTCCAATTGGGGACGTTTCTTTTTGGACATTTTTATATCAATTTATAAAAAAATTTATAAAATTAAAAGTAATAAATACATTTTTTAAATTTTTTTATAAATTAAGAGACGAGATATTTCTTGTTCATAAACAAAATCATCTCGTCTCCAAAACTTTATAAATGAATTCATTCTATTTTATATATTTTACATAGCCTGTTTTATCTGAGTCTGTTTGTATGTAATTTGTTGTTATAAATTCTCCAACATTTGTGATTTCCTCTTTTAAATAAATGGTTTCAGCAGAATTTAATAAATTTCCACAAGAAGTACTTGTGTTTAAATTTTCTGCAATTACTAATGAATCTATTGTTACATTTTTTAGATATTGGCAATTATTAAAAGCTCCAGTTCCTATATTTTCTACATTTTTACCTACTACTATACTTTTTATATAAGAACTATTAAAAGCATTTGTGTTTATTTGTTTTACATTATCTGTTATGGTAACACTTGAAAGTAAATATGTATATCCAAATGCACTTTGGTCTATTGTTTCTACCATTTCAGGAATAACAAAATCGCCTGTACGACCTCTTGGACACAATTTTAATATTTTTCCGTCTGCTGAATACAAGATATTTTCCTCAATTTTATATGTAGAATTTGTATTATCTATGCTAATTTCATTCCAGTTACCACACGCTCCCAAACTAGTGATTCCCCAACAATCATTGTTATTTTTAAATGTTACACTTTTTAAATTACCACAATGCCAAAAAGTATAACTTCCTATACTTATAACATTTTTTCCAATTATTATGCTTTCCATATTGTTTGCATTATTAAATGCGTAATTATCTATTTTTTCTATATTATCAGAAATTTCTAAATCATATATATTATGACATTCCCTAAAAGCATGTTGTCCAATTCTTATTACTTTTTTCCCTTTATATGTTTCTGGTATGATTAATACACCACTAATTTCTTTTTCCTTTAAAGCATTTCCATAGGTACTACTTCCATCTCCAAGCATATAGCTAACAATTTGACTTTCACTTGTTGTTATATTTCCAGAATAATCTAGTCCTGTGAAAACAAGTGTATTTTCGTTATTAAAAATCATATAATACATAAATGTAATTGTCGTATCTTCTGTAATTTTCCCTGTTATCATTTCTTCATGTGGAATATACCCTGCTATTTCAGGTGCATTTTTTGTGTATTTATCTTTTAATATTGTATACTGATATTCAGATAATATTTGATTTTTACTATCAACACATTGTACTGTTAAAATTTTTTCTCCATTTGTTACTTGAATATATTCTACATCTCCATTTGTATTAACCGTATAATATCTTTCACTTTGAATAAATTTTACTATGTACTCATCATTATCTCCATCTAATACATCTGTTATGCCATTTCCTAAATCTTTATTTAATTCTTCTTGTAATTCACTTTTGACTACATTCCCATACTTATTTTTGCCCATAACTTCTACTGTTGCAGTTTCTACAGCTTCTTTTTCACTATCAATTTCTGCACTTTCTTTTGCATTTCCTGCATTATTAATGATTCCATTCTCTCCTGTAATACTACTTATAGTTATTCCTGCTAAAATTAATAATATAATTATGGTTATTATCAAAACCAAGATTGTTATGCCTTTTTCTGTTTTTACTATTTGCTTTTTTGTTACTACTACTTTATTTTGCTTTTTTTCTTCTTGTTTTTCTTTTTTTATATTGTTCATCCTTTATCCCTCTTTCTTTTGTTTTCTATTTGTTACTGTCAGTTAAATACTTTAAGAAATTACAAATTTGCAAATATATAGAAATAAAGGCTTTTAAAATATTTTTTTGTAGATTCTGATTACATTTTTTATATTTATTTCTTACAAAACTTTCTCACTTTTGGTTGACTTTATTATATTTTATTGCTATTATGAAGATGAAAAAATTTTCTTAGAGTATTTAACTCTAAGAAAATTTTTTATACTTCTTTATATTTTTTAACTATTCATGATATAGTAAAAAAATAAAATCTAGCTTACGGCTAGATTTTGATTTCTATTCAATTGGAATATATTTCTTTTCTGGTAATTCTTTTTTGTCATCTTTTTTAGGAACTTCAATGGTTAATGTTCCGTTTTTAAATTTTGCTTTAATTTCTTCTTCTTTTACATTTTCTCCTACATAGAAGCTTCTTGAACATTCTCCTACATATCTTTCTTTACGTACATATTTTCCTTTTTCTTTTTCGTCATCTACTTCTTTATTAACACTTGCATGTACTGTTAAATATCCATCTGATATTTCCATTTTGATATCTTCTTTGTCATATCCTGGTAAATCAATGTCAATTAAATATTTGTCTTTCTTTTCCTTAATATCTGTTTTCATTACCTTACTTTCTGATCCCTCAAAAAATGGATCTCTAAACATTTCATCAAATAAATCAAAATGATTTCTTCTTGGTATCATCATCATAATAATCAACTCCTTCATTAATTATACTTTTATGTGTTGACACCTTTTTTCGGTAGCACATATTCAGATTAAAAGTACTTTTATCTTTTTTCATTTATTATTATATACTTATTTTTAGCAAAATCAATATGAGAGTGCTAAAATTCACAAAAATTTCACATTTCTCATAAAACCTGCTTATTTCTCACGCTTTCTCTCTATATTATTTTAAAATTTTAAAATTTTTATTCAAAATTTTTTCTATTTTCTATTTTAGGAACAAAAAATTTTTCCATATTCACATTTTCAATTTCTAATAATTTTATCTTTTTATCAATTCCTCCTGCATAACCAGTTAAACTTCCATTTTTTCCAACCACTCTATGACAAGGTATTATAATCGAAATGGGATTGTGTCCAACTGCATTTCCCACTGCTTGTGCAGACATAGATGTTTTATTTAATTTCTTGGCAACTTTTTTAGCTAATTCTCCATAAGTTATCGTTTCTCCATATGGTATCTCACATAAAAACTTCCACACACATTGTCTAAACGTGTTTCCTTCTGGTGCTAATGATATTTCGGAAATTTCAGGCTTTTCTTGTTTAAAATATCGATCTAACCAATTTCTAGTTTTATCAAATATTTCTAAATTATCTTTTTCAATACCTTCTTTTTCTATTTTATCTAAATAGTATTTTTGTCCTTCAATACACAATCCTATGATATTCTCTCCATCACTTGCTATAAATAATTTTCCTACTGGTGAATCATAATATGTTTTATATACCATGATATTATTCCTTTCTTTTCAATAACTCATTCCTAATTCATAATTTTTTTATAATTATATAAATAAAAAAGAGAAAAGACAAGAATTTTTCATTCTTGCCTTTATATATATTAATAATTTTCAGCTTTGATTTCAAAATATGCTTTTGGATGGCTACATACTGGACAAATTTCTGGAGCTGATTTTCCAATAACAATATGTCCACAATTTCTACATTTCCAAATTCTATCTCCATCACGGCTAAATACTAATCCACCTTCAACATTTTCAATTAATTTTTTGTATCTAGCTTCATGTTCTTTTTCAATTTTTCCTACTTCTTCAAATAAGTATGCAATATGGTTAAATCCTTCTTCTTTAGCTTCTTTAGCCATTCTGTCATACATATCTGTCCATTCATAATTTTCTCCTTCAGCTGCTGCTTTTAAATTTTCTACTGTAGATTTAATATCTCCACCTTGTAATAATTTGAACCACATTTTTGCATGTTCTTTTTCATTTGCTGCTGTTTCTTCAAATATAGCTGCAATTTGCTCATATCCTTCTTTTCTAGCTTTAGAAGCAAAATATGTATATTTATTTCTAGCTTGTGATTCTCCTGCAAAAGCCTCCATTAAATTTTTTTCTGTTTTTGTACCTGCTAAATTCATTTCCATTTTAATTCCTCCCTATTTTTTATTATTTGATTTACAATCTTCACATATTCCATAAATTGTTATACTATTTATATCCATATGATTTCCTATTTGCTTTAATAATTCCTTAGATATTTCCTCTTTATTAAAATCATCATAGAAATCAAATATGTTTCCACATTTCTCACAAATTGCATGAGAATGTTCTTTATATAAATAGTCATACCTATCTGGTCCTACTGTCATATTTAATTTTTTGATTTCTCCTAATTCTACTAAGATGTTAATATTCCTATATACTGTACTTTTACTTATCTGAGGTTCTTTTTCTAATACGAATTGGTAAATTTCCTCAGCGGTTGGATGTACTAGGTTTTCCTTCATAACATCTAGTATGGCTTCTCTTTGTTTGGAATAGTTGTTCATAAATCTCTCCTTAAAATTAGGAATAATTCCTAATTTCGGTTTTATCATATATCTTTTTTGTGTGTTTGTCAAGGAGATTTTGTAAAGATTTTATGAATTTAATTTTATCATTTAATTTCTTTACTGATTATAACTCAAACTTATATTTATTTTTATAGTATACTTTATATTTTTTTACATATAAAAACTCTTTTTTATAAGAAAAGGAAAGGTCATTATGACCTTTCCTTTGATTTCAGCAGGCAGACAAAGGTTGTTGTCACCTGCTTTTTCCTTATGAACTTGAGCGTGTCGGCCGGATTAAACCATTCCCGACCATCTCGTAACAGGATGTACTTCAGGAATTCCATCCTGATGACCTCCACAACGAGACTTTCGCTCTCATAATAGATTTCCGATCTCATGTTGTTTGGACTCATTCTACGACTCCAACCATTTCCTTTCCGGTCGAAGTGGACCAGATCTTCCACTGCCATCGACTTGACAGCGTAAAAATCTTCTATGTGACCTTTGCATTTACATGCTTTCCGGAACATTTCGTCCGAGATAGCATATCCTGCATCCGACCGATCCGGAATAATGCAGACAACTGCTTCCGTATCATCATCATAGATTTCCTCCACATAGTAACCAGATTCTTTGTTCAGCCTCATTAACTCTTCTTTTTCTTTGTTCATCATTTTTCCAATCCTCCAAAATTTTTTTTTTATTACTGTTACCACATTTGATGCAAACACGAGGTTTACTACTCAAATATACTTTAATTATACCACAAAATGCTGAAAAATTCAAATTTACCAACAAATACAAGTCTTTTTTCTTTCTATTTTTGAGTATAGATAAATGCATTTAATTGATTATTTTTATGTATACTTCCCATTATACGGATAGTAAAAATACATAATTCCATTAATCTTGTCAAAATTCGACATCTTATGATATAATAATTTTCATAAATATAAATTTAGGAGCTGATCTTGTATGGATTTATTAAAAGAAAAAATTAAAAATGATGGTATTGTTATTAATGAAAATGTTTTAAAAGTTGATAATTTTTTGAATCATCAAGTAGATACAAAATTAATGGATTTAATTGGAAAAGAATTTGCTGATTACTTTAAAGAAAAAAACATTACAAAAGTCGTTACCATTGAATCTTCTGGAATAGCACCTGCTTATGCAACTGCATTAAAATTAGATGTCCCTTTTGTTATCTTTAAAAAGCAATCTTCTGCTATTTTAGATACAGAAACAACTATTCAAACACCAGTACATTCTTTTACAAAAAACACTGATTATGTCTTAATGGCTTCAAAAAAATATTTATCTGAAAATGATAATATTTTAATTATTGATGACTTTCTTGCAAATGGACAAGCAGCAATGGGTGCTTACAGAATTTTAAAAGAAGCAGGTTCTTCTGTTGCAGGTATTGGAATTGTTATCGAAAAGTCTTTCCAAGATGGAAGAAAAAAATTAGAGGATTTAGGTTTAGACGTTTACTCTTTAGCAAGAGTTTCTAAAATTTCTTCTGATAGTATTGAGTTTCTAGACTAAACAGAAAACACATAGTTCTCTTTACTATGTGTTTTTCTTTTTGATTAATTTTTATTATTTTTTCACCATTGTTCCTATATATGCAAATGTTCCAAATGCTAAGAAAAGCATAATGACATAAAATAAGACTAATAAAACCATACCTACTTTAATAGAAACATTTAAAAGATAACATATCCATTTTGTTAAAAACATATTAACAGAACCTAGTCCTTTTACATAACTATTATTTTTAGCTTGTACGAATTTTTCACTTGGTACTTCATAAATTGCTGATAATTCATAAATCATGTCTAAATCTGGATATTCTAATCCAAGTTCCCATTTCCTAATATCTTTTTCTTTTATTGTTTTATTAGATAAATGTGACATGAGTTCTACACGTGACCAACCTTTTTCATTTCTTAGCCTAATTAGTAGTTCTTCTATTCCTTCTCCTACTTCTTTTTTCTCTTTCTTTCCTTTTACTTGTTCCATTTTTCATTTTCCCCATTTTTATTTTCTTTTATTATCATTAAAAATATTTTTAACTTAAATTTATATTATATCTTTTTTCTGTTTTTGTCAAAAAGAAAAATAGGTATTTATTATACCCATTTTCCAAAAATATTTTTCTAGCTTTCCAACACCTTTTTCAATTCTTCATTTCTTTTCGTTTTATGAGTTGTTGTTTTGATTAATGGTTCATCTGTTAAAATCATATGCATAATATATTTATATCTTGGTAATGTTTTATTGACTTCTTTTATTTTATTCCAGATAATTGGAAATAAATCTTCTTCTGAAATCTCTCCATATTTCTCTTTTACAATTTCTTTATTGTATACAACTTCTACTGCTACTTTTATTTTGCTTTTATCCTCTTTATCTGGCATACCATATACAAATGATTCTTCTATTTCCTCATTTCGATTAATTAAAGTTTCTAATTCTTCTGGAAATACTTTTTTACCATTTTTTAAGACAATCATATCTTTTTTTCTTCCTGTAATAAATAAAAAACCATCTTTATCTAAATATCCTAAATCTCCTGTATGGAACCAGCCATCTTGTAATACTTCTTTTGTTGCTTCTTCATTTTCATAATATCCAAGCATGACATTTGGACCTTTTACTGTAATTTCTCCGATTCCCTTTTCATCTTTATCTACAATTTTTACTTCTGTATGTTTCATAGGAATTCCCACTGAGCCATATTTTGCATATTTGTCATTTTCTGCTGCAATAACGGGTGATGTTTCTGTTAAACCATATCCTTGTACCATATGAATTCCAAATTCGTTGAATTTTCTCTCTGTTCTACTATCAAATGGTGCACCTCCTGCAACAACAAATCGCATTTTACCACCTAGTCCATCAATGATTTGTTTAAATAGTTTTCTTCGAATATCTATATGGAATTTTAATAGAAAATTACTAATTTTTGTTGCTACTTTAATTAATTTTGTTTTTCCTTGTTTTTCAATTTCTTTTTCAATATTGGCATACATTTTATCTACTAATAAAGGAACACCTATAAATACAGATACTTGATATTCCAATAAATTTTGCTTAATATATCGTAATCCATCTGGAAATACGGTTTTTACACCACATGCTAACATCACTACCATAGCAGTTGAACCAAATATATGGTGATATGGCAAGAAAGCAATATTGACATCTGTTGGCAAAAATGTTTCTACAATTTGCATATCATAAACATTGGTTGCAATCCCATATTGTGATAACATAACTGCTTTTGATTTAGAAGTTGTTCCAGATGTAAATAATAGGATACTCATTCCTTTTGAGTCAACTTTGTGATTTACAAAATCTTGATTTCCTGCTTCTAAAATTTCTTTTCCTTTTTCTAGTAATTGTTCAATATTTTCAAAACCATCTATGTTACTCATGCAAATATATTCATGGATATTTGTTTTTTGCTTTTCTTTAATCACTTGTATTTTATCTGTTAGTTTTTCATCAAAAATAATACCATCTACTTTGCTTCTCATTAATGATTCTTCTAGCTCGTTAATTTGTAAGTCTTTATCTAGTGGTACAGAAACAATGCCACCTAATAGACAGGCTAAGTGTGAAATTGCCCAATGATATTGATTTTTCCCAATAATAGCAATTCGTTTTCCTTGCAATCCTTTAGCATATAAAGCTGTTCCTAATACATTTATATCTTTTAATAATTGTATATAAGTTATATTTTTGTATTTTACTTTATTTTCTTCTTTTTTCTCTTTAATGGTAAAAGCTATATTTTCTGGATATAACTCTACAGAATGATAAATAATTTCTTTTATGTTCTCAAATTTTGGAACTTCTCTCAATTGATTTTTCATATTTAAAACCCTCCAATCTGGTTTTCTAAACCAGATTAACATATCAATATAACTTTGTCAATATTGACTATCTGTTTCAAGCATGGTAATATATATGTATATATGCTGTTTCAGGGATTTTTAACAAATTATGAAAATTTTATGAAATAAAATTTAAAATAAAGGATTGAAATATATGAGTAAAGAATTAATAAAATTACATATTCCTAGATGGAAAGAATTGCCCAATGTTGATTTATATCTAGATCAAGTGGTTACTTTAATAAATGAAACTTTATCTTCTTTCTTATCAAATTCAAATTCTGAAGAAGATGCACTTATTTTGACGAAGAATATGATTAATAACTATGTAAAAAATAAAATTATAGAACCACCTATAAAGAAAAAATACAACAAAAATCACTTGGCTCAATTTTTTGTCATATGTGTTTTAAAAGAGGTTTATAAAATAAATGATATAAAGATATTGATTGGATTAGCTTTAGAAAGTGCACCAATTGAAATTGCATATGACAATTTTTGCAAATTATTTGAAAAGGCCTTAGATTGTGTATTTAATAAAACAGATTTCATCGATAATTATTCTACAAATGACCGTAAGTATTTGTTAAAAGCTGTTTTACTTTCTTGTGCTTATGCGATTTATACAAAAAAAGAAATAAGTGAAAATTAATTCATTTATTTCTTTTTTTATTATTTTAAAACTAAAGCATGCTTTGGGCAAAAATCTGAACATTTTCCACAACTAATACATTTTGCATAATCAATTGTAGGTGCTTGGAAATCTTCTTGACTTAATGCACCAACTGGACACACCTTTACTGCTGGACATTTATGGTTTTGTGGACAATTTTCTACAATAATATTTAACTTTTTCTTTTCCATACCTTGCTTCCTCCTAGTTTCATTGTATTATATTTATTTATACTTTATTACTACCAACTATATAGCTTATTTTTTCCATACCATTACATATTCTTTTTCATTTGTTGTTTTATCTATTTCTTCTTTTACAATTTTAAATCCTTCTCTTTCATAAAACGCTCTTGCTCTTTCATTTTTCGCATACACGCTTAACATTAGCTCTGGATATTTTGATTTACAATATTGTATTAATTTTCTTCCTATTCCCATGGATTGTTTTTCTGCTCTGACAAATATCCCTGCAATATATTTACTAGATAATCCTATAAATCCACATATATCCTCTTTTTCTTTATAGACATAGATTTCTGCCTTTAAAATTTCTTTTCTCACATCTTCAAAATGGTTATCCCAGTATGTTTCAGGAATATAGTTATGTGTTCTCTTATTTTCTTTTAGCCAAATATCCATAATTTGATTTATATCTTTTTTATTTAATTTTTCAATCATCCGTATCTCCTTTAATTATCCTAACTTATCTCCGTTACTCGCCTTTTTATCAGGTGTAATTAATATGACACCTTCTTTACTATATGTTCCTAGAACCAATACCTCTGACAAAAAGTCTGCAATTTGTTTTTGCGGAAAGTTAACCACGGCTAATATTTGTTTTTCTATTAACTCTTCTGGAGTATATAGATTGGTAATTTGTGCTGATGATTTTTTGATGCCAATCTCTTCTCCAAAGTCAATTTCTAATTTATAAGCTGGCTTTCTTGCTTTTTTTAATTCTTCTGCTCTTAAGATTGTCCCCACTCTAATATCTAATTTCATAAAGTCCTCAAAAGTTGCCATACTCTTTCCCCTTTCTATTTTTCTTCTTTTAAATAGTTTTTTCTTTTAAATGTATAAACTGGGACTAGCTCCCTTTTATGTTTTGATGCATGATATCTTTTTAAGATTTCCTTCTTTGCATGTTCTTCTGTATTTCCTGTTTCTATCATTTCTGCAATTTGACTATATTGGATTCCCATTTTTTCTTCATCTGTTTTTCCACCTAATCCGTCATTTGGTGCCTTTTCTAATATTCTTTCTGGAACTCCTAAATATTTTCCAATGGCTAATACTTCATCAACTGTAAAATTTCCAATTGGATTAAAATCTGAACTATTGTCTCCCCATTTGGTGGTATATCCCACCATAGCTTCACAAAGATTTCCCGTTCCAATTACTAAATAGCTTAGACTTTGTGCTATTCCGTATAAAGTAGTCATTCTTAATCTTGGCTTCATATTAATAGTTGCCTCTTTTGATAATTCTTCTCCCATTGCAAATTGTATTTCTTTTTCCATTTCATTATATGTATTAGTTAAATCTACTTTCAAAAATTTCACACCAAAGGTATCTGCTACTAATTTTGCATCTTCAAAATCATGAGAAATCGAATGGCATGGCATAGATACAGCTACTACATTTTCTTTTCCTAATGCTTTTGTTGCCATAGCAATTACTGTTGCTGAATCCTTTCCTCCACTATTTCCAACAACAACACCTTTTGCTCCAATTTGTTTTACATATTCTTTAATCCAGTTAATTGCGCTTTCTATCTGTTTTATTAATTCATCTTTTTCCAACATAATTCAAATTCTCCTTTACATTCTTTTTTTATTTAATCTTTTATTTTTCAAAAATGACCAAACAGAAACGTCCCCAATTGTCCCAATTGCCTTGATTGGACATTTTATCTATATAATTGATGTTTTGCTATATATGTGATAACTTCATCAGGTGTTAGATATCGAATGCTTTTTCCTTTTTTTATTTTTTCTCTTACAAATGTTGAACTCAAGTTGCTTTTTATCGTGTCTTTTGCTTTGATAAATGCTTGTCTATGTTTTTTTAACAATTCATTGTTTTGAATAATTTCTTCCATACAATCATTATCTCTTTCTAAGATATACAGTTTGAACTTAGTAGTAAGTTCTTCTACCTTTTTCCATGTATTCAATGTTTTTAAGTTATCACTTCCTGTTAAAAAAGCAACTTCATAATCTGGATATTCTTCTTGTATTTTGTTTAATGTTTCAACTGTATATAATTGTCTTTGACCATCTATTTCAATTCTAGATACTTCAAATTTTTCATTTTTATCACAAACTGTTTTTAACATTTGATAACGATGTTCATTTTCAATTAAATCCGTCTTTTCATATTGACTATTCACTGGGACAAATATAATTTTTTCTATTTCTGGATATTCTGCTATCATTTGTTCTGCAAGTGAAAAATGTGAATTTAGTGGTGGATTAAAACAACCACCGAATACAATGATTTGCTTCTTATTCTCTTTCTTTTCCATATTATTCTCCATTATATTTATTTTTTGTTATCTGTCCACTATTGTTCTGGAACGACATCAAATACTATTAAATCTTCCTCTCCTATATTTTCAATAGAATGTGTGCTTCCTTTAGGACAATAATGACATTCGCCCTTTTTTACAATTTCTTCTTTTCCGTCTAATGTACATTTAGCAATTCCTGATAGAATATATACCACTTCACAACTCGTATTGTGTGTATGGATACCAATTGAACATCCCTTTTCTAAAGTAGATTTCATAATCTTAATATTACTGTCCATAAACATATTCGCTTTTGTTGTTCCTTTTCCATTATTTAAATTAGGTATTCCCACTTCTTTCATTTCATCAAAATTTATCATATTCTTTTTCTCCTCTATCTATCGAATTCCTATTTTTTTATTCCTGTATAATATATCATATCCTTAAAAGTTTCTCAATTGTTTTTATATAACAAGATGAACTTTAAGGACTGTTCCTAAAGTTCATCACAAATCTTAAAATATTTTTCTATATAATTTTGTTTGATTTTTCTTTACATATTGATTAATTGCTAAATTAATCAATACAAGTATTAAAAATACTACTATCATTAAAACAGTTATGTTATTGATTATAAATCCTATTCCTGTTAGTAAAACCACCACTATTACAGCATAAAAGAATTCATACATAACATTTACATTTTCCTTCATCATGGCATATTCACTTGTCCATGTAATTTTTGGTTTTTTCAAATCAATTAATATCATCACTTTTTCTTGTACTAAACAAAGTCCCATTAATGTGATAAACAAAAATATACTAAATATGATATTCATGTTTGGCACTATCAAGCTATAACATATAGTAACAATGCAAGCAATTACACTATCTGCAATGAGTGCAGGATATAGTTTATATTTGAATTGTTTATATAAGCTAATTGGTATGGTTTTCATTAGTTTTGCTTTTTTTCCATCTCTTGAAACGGCAATGATGGATGTAAAGTTCATAATATATAATACTTGTGCAATACTAATGGCAATACATATTCCTACTGGGCTAAATATATTTTCTTGCATATTTGTAAAAAAGTCAAAACCTACACTTCTAGCAAATGAAATTAAAGCAATGGCAGGAATTCCAATAAATAGGATTGGATATACCATTGGTAAAATAATACATTGCAAACAAAAGATAGGTGTTCTCATAATTTGTTTTAGTTCTTTACTTAGAAAAGCTCTTTTAGGACTTCTTTGTTTACATTCACTTAACTTTAATTCTGTGTTTTTCTTTATTTTCATATTGTTTGTATTAACAACTGTTCCAATAGCTCCTTTTAAATATATTTTAGAAATTATCCAAGTAGCTATATAATAGGTCACAAAACTTTCTATCGCAAATAAAAGGACATTCGCCATTCCGATTATATTTTCATAGTTTATCAAACCATTCATAATTGGTTTTAAAATAACAAAATAGTCTGATATAAGTTCAATTAATCCATTGACTTCTAACATTTTTTCTGTAAATCTATCTAATGAAATGCCTTCACTTGTTGAAAATAAGCTTGTAATAATGGCAAGTACAACAAATCCAATAAAAATAGATATATATTGTACTTGTGTCTTATTTTTTATGACATTTGTAAATCTCATAATCACAGCCGTTATAAGAGAAGTCAATACAATTGGTATCATTGGTAACAATAATAATATAATCGTTACATATATATAAAATACAATACCTACTTTTACCAAATAACCATATACCAATATAGGTGACAGTAATAACATTAATTCCATAACATATTCAGATACAATCATATTATTAATTTTTGCTCTTACTAGTTGTATAGGTTTTATCGGCATTCTTAAAAAGACTTTTAAATCTTTTGCAAAATATAAATTGTTTAAACTTTCAAATATGCTTTTAGAAAATAAAAATATGAACATGATTAATAATACAATATTCACAAACACAGGTGCTTGATTTACTTTTATCAATTCTGTTGTTAAATAATAACTTGCCACTCCCATAATCGTAGAAATGGTTCCAAATATAATCACAAATATCAATACGGTTAAAGCTTTATTCACAATACTTTTATTTTCATTATCTTTTCTATGTGCATTTTTAAAAATAACTTTATTTAATCTATTCATTGTTTATTCCTCTATTATCTTCAAAAATAATTCTTCTAATGAACTGTTGGATTTCCATTTTTCTCTTAATTCTTCACATGTTCCCACAAATTTAATGATTCCTTTATCAATTACTGCAATTTTATCACATATCTTTTCAGCTACTTCTAGTACATGAGTTGAGAAAAATACAGTGTTTCCATTCTTACTATGTTCTTTCATTAATTCTTTTAATTGAAAAGATGCTTTTGGATCTAGTCCTGTCATTGGTTCATCTAAAATCCAATTTTTAGGATTGTGTAATAAAACACCTATAATAATGATTTTTTGCTTCATCCCATGTGAATAACTTTGAACTCTTTCTTTTAGAGAATCATAAATACCAAATTCTTTTGCTAAGTTCGTTATTTTTTCAAATCTTGTCTTTTGGTCTACTTCATATACATCTGCTACAAAATTTAGGTATTCTATTCCTGTTAATTTTTCAAATGCATCTGGTGAATCTGGTACAAATCCAAATTGTTTTTTGGCTTCAATAGGATTTTTTTCTATATTAATTCCATCAATTAAGATTTCTCCTTCATCAATATCCAATATTCCTGTAAGCATTTCCATAGTTGTCGTTTTTCCAGCTCCATTTGGTCCAATAAATCCAAATATCTGGCCATCTTCAATGGCTAAATTTATGTTTTCTATTACATTTTTATATTTTACATATGCTTTACTAACATTTTTTATTTCTATCATAATTTTTCTTCCTTCTATCTTTTTTCTAATTCTATCATTTTTTTATCATATCTTGCAACTATATTTTTTAGTGTTCTCTATATCAAAAATGAACCCTCTTTGTTAAACTTTGGTATCAACCCAAAAAATTGCACATTTTTTGGTTCAGTACACTTTTTGTCTAACATTTTGGGTTCACTTCAATATCTCTAAAGTTCACACACCAATTCCTTCATTAATGTTTTTACTGAAACAATTTCTTTTACTTTTTCTACATTACTTCCACAAAATACCAATCCTTCTTTTATATTTCCTTTTACTGCATTGATTAGTGCTTTTGTAATACAATATGGGGTATTTGCTACATCACAAGTTTTAATACATTGATAACATCTATCTATTTTGCACTTTTCATTTTCTGTCTTTTTTATAAATGGATTATATATGGCTCTACCTGGCATACCTACTGGACTTTTTATAATTTTAATATCTTCCTTCTTTGCCTCAATATATACCTTTTTAAATTCTTCTGACGCATCACATTCATTTGTAGCAACAAATCTAGTTGCCATTTGAACGCCATCAGCACCCAAATCCAAATATTTTTTTATATCTTTACTATCCCATATTCCACCAGCACTGATAACTGGTATTTCTTTTCCTGTTTCTCTTTCCACTTCTTTGATATACTTTACAATTTCTACAGTTATATCTTCTAATTTAGGCTTATGTTCTTCTTCTAATTCTTCTTTCTTATATCCCAAATGTCCACCTGCTTCTGGTCCTTCTATCACAATCATATCTGGAACATAATCATATTTACTCATCCAATGTTTTACTATCAATTTGCAACATCTTAGCGAAGAAACAATTGGGGCAATTTTTGTTGCTGTCTTTTTCACATATGTTGGCAAATCTTTTGGAATTCCTGCACCTGATATGATTAAATCTATTTTTTGTTTTACACATTCTTTTACAATACTAGCATATTCCTTCATGGCAACCATAATATTTACACCTAATATCTTATCTTCACCAGCAATTTCTCTTGCTTTTTTTATCTCTTTCCCGATAGCTCTTAAATTTGCTTCTTTTGGATTTTTATAAAAATCTTCTTCTTGATACCCGATATCTGCTGTGGAAATTATGCCAATTCCTCCTTCTTTACTAACAGTTCCAGCTAACTTATGTAATGATACACCAACTCCCATACCTCCTTGAATAATGGGATATTTAGATATTTTATTCCCTATCTTGATTCCTTTCATCACATTCCTCCTCTTTTTATCAATTTCTTTTGTGTAGCTTTTTATACAGTTTAATTAAACTCTATTTATATACTCTATACCCTTTATGTTTTAAGAGCAATATTTTTTTATAAATTCATTAAAAAATTACACAAAACATTTTTAAGTAATTCTCGATATATTATTCTATTCAAAAAGCCAACTTAAAATTTCAAGTTGGCTTTTTGATTCGTACTAGCATTAATAAAAACACACCAAGAAGCTCATTATATTCCAAATGTTCTTGGGTTAATATTCTTAGTATTTTGGCAAATTCTTTCTTTGCCTTTTCTTCATCTTCTCGAAAATAAGAATTTATTGCAAGCATCAATTCCATTTGTAATTTTGATATTGGATTATCTAGTAACGGTTCATCATGACTTTTCTTTTCCATATTAGTAAAATCACACTCTTTTACATATAACTCCATATCTAATGTTTCTAATATTTCTATTATAACTTCTAGATTTGGACCTGTTTTTGCTTTTTTCCATCTAGATATTAATCCGGGTGATATTTGTACTCTTTTCTCTATTTCCTCAAAAGTCAAGTTTCTCTTATCTTTCATTTCATATATTGCCTTTACTAAATCCATTGTGCTTTTTATTTTCCGTTCCATATTTATCCTCCTGCTATTTTTATGTTAACATTTTATCATATACATTTATTGCTGTCAAACTCTTTTCGATTCTTTTATTATACACTGTCCTTTATAATAAAGTATCTTATTATTTTAAATTCTTTTTAAAAAATTGTTCTATTTTATCAAAAGGAATGATATCCACTTTATCATACAAATCTGTATGAACAGCATTTGGAATAATCATTAACTCTTTATTATCTGTATATTTGCTGTTTTCAGTCATATTTTTGAAAGCATCTTTACTAAAATAGCAAGAATGTGCTTTTTCTCCATGTATCATTAAAACTGCATTTCGAATTTCATGACTATATTGTAATATTGGCATATTGATAAAAGATAATGAAGATGTCATATTCCATCCATCATTTGAATTTAATGATCTTTTATGATATCCACGTTCTGTTTTATAATAATCATAATAATCTTTCACATAAAAAGGTGCATCTTCTGGAAGTGGATCTACCACACCACCTGCTCTTTTATATGTTCCATTTTTGTAATCTTCTATTCTTTGTGCATTTAAGCTTTTCTTTAATTCATAACGTGCATTTTCATCCATACTATCAAAATATCCATTTGCATTTACACGACTCATATCATACATGGTTGATGTAACCGTTGCTTTAATTCTTGTATCCATTGCAGCCACATTTAAAGCCATGCCTCCCCAACCACAGATTCCAATAATTCCGATTTTCTCAGAATCAACATTTTCTTGTACAGATAAAAAGTCTACTGCTGCTGAAAAATCTTCTGTGTTGATATCTGGAGATGCTACATAACGAACTGTTCCCCCACTTTCTCCTGTAAAAGATGGGTCAAATGCAATTGTCAAAAATCCTCTTTCTGCCATATTCATAGCATATAAGCCTGATGCTTGCTCTTTGACTGCTCCAAAAGGTCCACATACAGCAATTGCTGGCAATTTTCCTTGTGCATCTTTTGGCTCGTATAAATCTGCTGCTAATGTGATTCCATAACGATTATGAAATGTTACCTTTCTATGATTTACCTTTTCACTTTTTGGGAATGTTTTATCCCATTCTTGTGTTAAATTTAATGTTTCTTCCATATTTTACCTTCCTTTCTTTCTATTTTTTAATAGTTTATCATTTAGAGTTTACTCTAAATCAATAGCTTTATAAACTTTTTTAATTAGCAAGCTCAAATGTGATGGTTATATCTCCTCTACCTAATTCTGAAACAAATCCATCCACATCATCTACTTTTCCCAAATCTGTATAACTATATGATGTACTAAAACTATCATAAAATACTACTAAACAATTATTTCCAAATAATTTTATATCTCCTGCATGGATTCTTTCTGGTGTATTGCTATTGGTTGTTAAGCTAGAACTTAAATAGTTATATTTTTCGTTTGCATGTAAATCACTCATATGTAATGTCATTGGAAACATTGAAATCAATTCATTTACTGTTTCATTGTGGTTTAATGTTGCAGTAAATGTTTTATGATTAACAATTAAATTTATTTTGATTTCTTCATTTTGATTATTCATATTCTTACTTCCCTCCGTAACAGTTTCTTCATCATTAACTATATTATTTTCTGTATTACTTTCCTCTACGTCTTCTAAAACTTGACTCTCATTTACACCTGCATCATTCGTATTCGTATACGTTACACTTGTATTTTGTGTATTTACTTCATTTAAATTTTCATTTTGATTAAACACGCTTAATCCTATTACTATTGCTAACAATATAATAATGATAACAATACATATAATAACTATTTGTTTCTTTTTCATATATCCTCCAAATCACCTATTCATATATTTTTAATACCAATCATGCTTTTCATCTCGATTTAAACTTTCCATTAATTGCATTTCTTCTTCTGTTAGCTCAAAACCATAGATTTCTGTATTTTCTTGGATATGGTCTGGATTACTTGAACCAGGAATGACTACAACACCTCTTTGTAAATTCCATCTTAAAATTACCTGAGCTGGAGTCACATTATGATTTTCAGCAATTTCTACAATGGTTTCATCATTTAATAATTCACTAGTATGTCCTCTCCCTCCAAATGGATACCATCCTTCTACAACGATTCCTTTACTTTGAATATATGGAACCACTTCTAATTCTTGATAATATGGATGAATTTCATTTTGTATCACTGCTGGCATAATGGTAATTTGTGGTAAAAATTCTTCTAATTCCTCTATATACCAGTTTGATAGTCCAATAGAACGTACCTTTCCTTCCTGAACTGCTTGCTCCATTGCTTTATATGCTTTTACATCATTTTCTCCTGGATGATGAAGTAATAATAAGTCAATATACTCAACATCTAATGTTTCTAATGCTAAGTCAATTGCAGCTTCTGGGGCATCATATTGGTTTGGATATAATTTGGTTGTCATAAAAATTTCTTCTCTTGGAACATTGGAATCTCTAACGGCCTTTCCAATTTCTTCTTCATTATGATACATATACGCTGTATCAATTAATCTAACACCTGAATTTAGAGCACTTATTATGGAATTATAACATTCTTCTCCTGTTAAACTATATGTTCCAATTCTATTTAAAGGCATTTCATATCCACTATTTAAAGTAACCGTTTTCGTTTCAAAGTTAAATGTTTTCATATCGTTCAAGTCATATTCACTACTTAATAAATTTTCGTTATTATCATTCACATTTGCCACCTCCTGCCTTATTGTTTCTTCATTTTCTTTGTTTGCAGTACTAAAAAATAAATATCCTGTAATACTAAGTAAGATGCAAACAATAATCACAATCGTAATAATCCCCCATTTTCTTCCTTTCATACATTTCTCCTTTTTATAAATTTTCTTTTCTTAAGTCCACAATCAAATAATCTAATATATCAATTTCCTTTTGCTGTTTATGTATATTATCTAATAATGTATTTCTATATTTTCTAAGTAAGATAAAAATTTGGTCAAATTGTTTTTGGTCTAATAAATTGAAAAATTTATCTATCAGCTTTTGATGACAACCTGCATCCTGCAAATTTTGAAGTAAAGCCTGTTTTCTATCTTGATCCTTATTCATTATATTAATATCCTTTCATTTCTTATTTCATTTTGATTATACCCGATTATTTTAAAAATAGCCAATACTTATTTTGCATAGTTTATCATAGTTGACAGGAATGATAAAACAAATTATAATCATTATAAATTTTAGGAACAATTTTTAAAATTCATATAGGAAGGAATTTACTATGGAATTAAGAGTTTTACGATATTTCTTAGAAGTTGCAAGAGAAGAAAATATTACTGCAGCTGCTGATGCTTTACATATAACACAACCTACCCTTTCTAAGCAACTAATGGATTTAGAAAATGAAATTGGAAAAAAATTATTTATCAGAGGCAAAAGAAGGATCATTTTAACAGAAGATGGTATTCTCCTTCGTAAAAGAGCTAGTGAAATTATTGAATTAGTAGAAAAAACAGAATCTGAATTAAAGAAATCTGATGAAATCATTGTTGGAGATGTCTATATTGGTGCTGCTGAAACAGATGCCATGAAAGATATTGCTAAGATATGTACACATTTACAAAAAAAATATCCTCATATTCATTACCATTTATATAGTGGAAACAGTGAAGATGTTATAGAAAAATTAGATAAAGGGCTTATTGATTTTGGTATTCTTTTTGAACCTTCTGATATTAAAAAATATAATTATATCAAATTACCAGCCTATAATATTTGGGGACTTTTGATGAGAAAAGATAGTCCTTTGGCAACACTTCGTGATATAACACCTGACGCACTTTTAAATGTTCCTTTAATTTGTTCTAAACAAGCTCTTGATAATAATGAACTTGCTGGTTGGTTTGGCTATAATTTAGAAAAATTAAATATTGTTGCAACATACAATTTGATTTACAATGCTGCCTTTTTTGTTGAAGAAGGATTTGGAAGTGCCTTAACTCTTGACAAGTTAGTTCATATGTCAGAAGAAAATAATTTGTGTTTTAAACCACTTACCCCAAATCTAAAAACAAACTTAGTTATGGTTTGGAAAAAATATCAAGTATTTTCTAAAGCTTCTCAAACATTTTTAGATGAATTACAAAAAGAATTGCAAAATAAAAAATAACCATCTTATATAAATGTATAAAAGGTAGTCTTTCCATTTGACCTACCTTTTATATCATTTTACTTAATTTTATATATACTTGATTGGTTAATATACAATCATTTAATGCTCTATGTTCATTTCTTTGTGTTAAATGGAAATATGTAATTAAATCATCTAATTTATGATGTCTTAAATTTGGAAGTACTTTTCTGGCTACTCTTAAAGTATCTACATAGTCATTTGATAAATAGGTATCTAGATGTTCTTCCATATTATCATAAAGAAAATTAATATCAAAATTAACATTATGCCCAATAATGATGTCGTTTCCTAAAAATGTTTTAAAGTTTTGTAAAACATCTTCTAATTCTTTTCCTTCTTTCAACATCATCTCATTGGTAATCCCTGTTAAATTTGTTGTAAAATATCCTAGTTCTTCATTGGTTTTGATAAGTTCAGAAAAATGTTCTACATCTTCTTTATTTCTAACTTTAATAGCACTAATTTCAAGAATTTCTCCATGAAAAGAATCCAAACTTGTTGTTTCTATATCTACTACTGTATAATCTCCTACATCTTTGACTAAACTATGTCCTTTATATATTCTAGGATTTTTATTAAGATTTCTCATACGTTTACTCCTTTTCTAATATCCATTTTATCCCTTTTGCCATTCTCAAATCTGCTTCATGAAAATGATTTCCTTCATTTTCTTCATATATAGTTTCTATTCCTTGAGAATGATATATGTTTTCTATTTCTTTTGTATGTTTTTCTACTGTTGCCAAGACTTGATTTCTAACTTTACTTTCTTTATTTCCTAATGAAAAATACATACTTTGGATTTTAGATTTCATTTTATTTTCCTTAATATATTCTACAAAATTAGGAAACCAAAAAGAACCTGACGCAGATGCAACTTTCTTAAATATGTCTGTTTTGTATGTAGCATATACAGCAAACAATCCAGCTAGTGAATAGCCTGCAATAGAATAATATGCTATGTTTTTTTCCAAGTCTTGTTCAATATAATTTTTTACTTGTGGTAAAATTTTTTTCATAAATTCTTCAATATATTCATCTGCTTTTCCTAGGCAATCTTCATCATGTTGATTCAATTTTGGAGCAAACCATGGTGTCATCTCATGATTCCAATTTAAATTGGATATGGAAATTAATATAAAATCAGGACAATGCAATTTTTCACATTTTTCAAAAACGGCTCTCCCTTCTTCTTCGTTATAGGCATGTAATATGACAACTGGTAATTCCTTTATATCTGTTTTTGGATATTGTATGCTTACCTGTTTATGGTTAATTTTCAATTCTTTTATCATTTCTTATTTAACTCCTTACTTAATTGACCTGTAATACTTCTTGGTCCTCTAATAGCATTTACGCCATATTTTTTTAATGTTTCAAATGGGTATTCTTGTTTGTCATATCTTTTTAACAATTTTAATTTCATAATTTGTGTAATAGACAAATTTTTATCCTGATATGTATGGGGAATATCTGTTTCAATAGCCATACATTTAAATAAAATAGCAGAATATGGTTGTGCTACATATAAATAAACGGTATCCCCTTTTTGTATATGATTTGATTGTTTCCATGTAATAGTATCTGTATCATCAAAAGCATGGACAACATCATAATATTTTGGATTTGCTGGGACAATCCATTCTCCTTTTACATTTAATGATTCATAACTGATATTGATTAATTTCATAATTTCCATATCTGATAAAGCATTATCTAATATAATACTTACCCAGCTTTTTTTACTAAAATGATAAGCTGGATAAATCCCTTTTTGTTTTAAATATATTGGTACTTCATCATCTAATTTTACATTTAATATTTCAATTTCTCCTTTTTCTTTAGGAATAATCTTACTCTTATCAATATTCATAATAGCACTAAACCATTTCTGACTCCTTGCATTTCTAAAAACACCATAATTGGGAAACTTTTCCCATAAAAATTCAGGTTCTACCTGATAAGTTTCTTTTATCAATTTGGCTATTCGATTTGATTGCTCATAAATAAAATATTGTTTTTCAAAGCAATGATCTGCTATATCTTTTAAAATCTTTATATATTCTTCTTTTACAGTATTTACAAATTCTCCCACAGAATCTTCTACACGAAAATTGGTATATTCTTCTTCTATATCCAAATCATACACTTTTCCTTGTATGTTTCCATTCAAATCTATATAAATATCTGCTCTAAATGTATCTTTCATAAAATTTTTGCTATAATGATATCTATTATTTTCTTTTATAAATCCATAGGGTATTAATTTTTCTTTATTTAATTTCATTTTTTTAAAGATTTTTTCTTCTATATTCAATACTAAACACTTCCTCGAAAAATCATGATTTACAACATTATATTAACACAAATGGGAGCAACTCTCAATAGAGTTACTCCATTAAACATATCATCTATTTTATATTCTTTAATCAGTATTTAAAAAATTCATTACTAAATCAATTAATACTTCCTTCTCTTTTGGATTAGATTCAGCGATTAGCAAAGTTAAGGCTGTTAATGTATTATTGTCAATGGTTTGTTTTCCATCTTTATATAAAATCCCGTAAAAGTTTAGAAAATATATAAATAATGTAGCTGCTATTCTTTTATTTCCATCAGCAAAAACATGGTTTTTAACTGTTAAATATAAGAAGTTTGCTGCTTTTTCTTCTATACTTTTATATATGTCTTGTCCTGCAAAACTTTGATATATATTTCCAATGATAGATTCTAGTCCTTTATCTCTTTCTACTGCAAATAATGTACTTTCTTCATTAAATCTAAGTTTATTTATAATATCAATACAATCACGATATTGGATTCTTCTTTCATCTATATTTCCCTTGATTTTCTTAAGTGTTCTATGGTCGTAATCATCTAGTAAATCTAATGCTTTTGAATAGTCTCCAATGACTTTTAAGATTTCTTTTGCATCACTGTTGTCTAATCTTTCTTCCTTACGATTCGCAATATCAATTAGTTTTATTGTTTTTTCTAGATATTCTAATCTTTTTTGATTTACTGCATATCCTTTTAACATATAGTCTTTTAAAATTTTTGTTGCCCATTTTCTGAAAATAATTCCTTCTTGAGATTTTACTCGATAACCAACAGATATAATCATATCTAGATTATAATAGTTAGTAGGTTTATCAGCAAATTCGGAAATTCCGAATTTAGTCATCGTTTCTTCTTCTTTTAGTTCTCCTTCTTTATAAATATTCCTAATATGCTCATTAATTGTAGATTTTGCTTTTTTAAACAATTCTGACATTTGTGCTTGTGTAAGCCACACTGTTTCATCTTTTAAGTTTACTTCTAATTTTACTCCTTGGTTTTCAAATAAAATGATCTCATTTTTCTTTTCTTCCATAAAACCACATCCTTTAAAAATTCAGTTTATCCAGATGTTTGCTTGCAAATATTGCCAAACTGTTGTTTGTATTATATAGTATATTTATGGCTTTGTCAATCATTTTATTAAAATTTATTTAATTTTATTAATAAGTTAAACTTTTCCATATTTTTCAAGTATTTTTTTAGCATAAGAACATTCTGCAATAAGCTTTTTATTCTCCTTCTGTTGCATCTTCATTTCCGTATCTTAAATTATCTGCAATTGTTCCTGAAAATAGCCATGCTGTTTGTGGTACATAGGATATATGCTCTCTAATTTCCTTTTGAGTTAATGTTTTTAAATCTTGACCATTTAGCAATATAGAACCTTTTGTCGTATCATGAAATCTCATAATTAATTTTGCTATTGTTGATTTTCCACTACCAGTACTACCAATAATGGCTGTGGTTTGACCTCTTTTACAAGTAAATTTTAAATTACATAATGTATCTTCATCTGCATCACTAAAACGAAATGTCATATTTTTAAAGCTGATAACATCATCACTACTTGATTTTATTAATGTTCTTTTTCCATCTTGTATTTCTGGCTCTGTATCTAAAACTTCTTTTATTCTTTTTAGACAAATTCTTGCTCTTGGCATTAAAATAAGTACCATTTGAGCCATTATTAAATAGAATAAAATTAATATTGCATATTCTGTTACAGCCGTTATATCTCCTATTTGCATGGCTCCAGCACCTACACGATTGCCACCTATGTAAAGAATGGCAACTATACATATATTAATTGCAAAAAATGCTAAACTATCTAGCCCTGCATATAATCTATTTGCTCTTATAGCAGACTCTGCATATTTTTCAAATGCATCTTTTAATCTGTTTTTTTCATGTTCTTCTTTATTAAATGCTCTTATGACTCTAACACCTGTGATATTTTCTCTTAATATAACATTCATTTTATCAAGAAAACGTTGAAGCTTTTCAAATATAACAGATGCTTTTCTCGTAATAAAAACTGCTGCTATAATAATGATTACAGTTATTCCTAATAATAAAAATCCCATAAATTTATCTATTCCAAATGCCATGACAATTCCAGAAATACACATGATTGGTACTGGTATGACCATTTGGATAAAAGATACTGCTGTTTGCTGAATCACATTCACATCATTTAATGTTCTTGTAATCATACTTCCTGTTCCAAATTGTTTAAAATCAAAATGAGAAAATGTTAATGATTTTTTATATAAAGCATCTCTCATATCTCTCCCCATATTAGAAGCTAATCTTGAACATAAATAACTTCCAAGTAATGCACCTAATCCGGATATGATTGTCACTCCCAACATGAATATTCCTTCTTGAATAATATACTGGATATCTTTATTTCCAACACCAGAATTTATCATGTTTGCTGTTATTGTTGGAATATATAAAGCTCCTAAAATATCAAATATAATAAATAAAATCGTAAAAACACATAATAATTTATAAGGTTTTAAAAACTTAAAAATGGTTTTCATATTTCCTCCTTATGATTAATAAATTTTTCTGTTTCTTGTTCCATTGTTTCAATATATTCTTTAAACAAATTTACAAATGCTTTTCTTTCCTTAATATTTCCTAAAGATCTTCTTTCTATTTCATTGACAGGTTCAATTAATTCTTTTGCAATTTTTTCTCCATATTCTGTTAATATAATCTTTTTGTCTTTTTTATTTTCTGGTACAGATACCAATTGTATTATATTTTGTTCCTCTAATTTTTTTAAAGCTGAATTAATCGTTTGTTTACTATATGACCACATAACACATAAATCTTTTTGTTTATAGGTTTCCTTTTCATTTTTTACAGTATATATAATCCAAAATGCAGTATCAGATATTCCACTACTTTTTGCTAATTTATCATATACACTATCCATTTTTTTTAATAATTGGTTAAACTCTTGGATAAGCGTACTTATTTCATCATTTTCCATATACATTCCTCCTTTTAGTCCGATAACGGACAAAAGCTATTATAGTCCGATTTTTGACTATTGTCAAGTAAAAAAATAAACTTATTTTACTTTTTATAAAATAAGTTTAAAAAATAAATAAAAATAATACGATAACTATTCTTCTTTATTTTTATATATTCTATATGATATTACATAAGATATACTATACATAACAATCATCAATGCAACTAATAGTATCAATCCAAATTGATTTATAAAATTTTCTAACATTTCCATATCTATATTCAGATTAGCTTTCATGATTAAGAAACATGCTCCTGCTGCTATTACTATAATGATAAATAATAATATAAACATCTGGATTCTTCCTTTTTCTGCTCCCCATTTGAATATGCTTGGAATTTGTATAGCTTGTATTAAAGAAATTCCAAACATACCACCTATTGATGTGGTAATTAAACTTTCATAATTTATATTTATCATATTTTCAGGTCTAAGATAATTCATAACATTTGCAATTACAATCGTTAATAATAAACCTAGTATTCCACCTAAAATAGTTGCTCCTATTGCCAAAATAAATTTTTCTTTTACAATTTCTTTTCTATTTGTAGGTAATGTTAAAATATATTTATTTGATTTTGCAATTTCATCATAACTAAAAGTTGACAATGCAATCATACCAACGATTGTACATATGATAATAGAGCCCCAATTAATGGCTTCAGTTCCTACAATTGCAATTCCACAAAATAAAACAATGATAATTAAAGATGCTTTGTAACTTGCTAAATTATATAAATCTTTTTTCAATAATCCCTTAATCATAACTACTTTTCCCCCTTAATGTAAAATAACATGATATCTTCTATTGATGGTTTATCAATTGTTGTTATATTATATTTTTTTCTTATGTCATTTTTATTGTTTGTTAATACTTCATACTGGTATTTTTCTTTTTTATATTTTATATAATCCTTTTCATCTAATCTTAAAAAGTCCTCTTTACTACATTTTATAATTCCATAATTTTCTAATAATTCATCTGTTGGTAAATGAAATACCATTTTTCCTTTTTCAATAAATACAATATAATCTGATATATGCTCTAAATCTGTTGTAATATGTGTTGATAATAATATTGACCTTGTTTCATCTTCTTGTATATAGTTTCTAAATATATCTAATATTTCATTTCTTACAACTGGATCTAAACCACTTGTGGGCTCATCTAATATTAAAAGTTTAGGATTATGGGATATAGCTGTTGCAATTTTTAATTTCATCTTCATACCACTAGAAAAATTCTTTATTAATTTATTTGTTGGTAATTGAAATTGTTTCAATAAATTTTTATATTTATTTTCATCCCAAGTTTTATAAACATCTTTCATGATAGAATTTATATGTTTTGCTGTTAAATATTCTGATAGAAAACTATCATCTAATACAACACCAATTTCTTCTTTTATTTCTTTTTCATTTTCCTTGCTATCTTTTCCAAAAATTTTTATGTTTCCTTCTGCTTTTGTTATATTTAATATGCACTTTATTGTTGTGGTTTTCCCTGCTCCATTTTCTCCTATTAATCCTACAATACAACCTTGTGGTACATCAAAGCTGATATTTTGTAATTTAAAATCTTTATATGCTTTTGAAACATTTTGTAATTCAATATTATTTTTCATACTAAAAATCCCCCTCAAATATCATTTTAAATAATTCTTTTATTTCTTCTTCAGAAATATTGGATATTTTTGAAATATCATATATTTTTTCTATATAGTCTTGGATTTCTTTTAGTTTTTCTTCTCGAATTAGTTCTAAATTTTTAGGAGCCACAAAGCTTCCTTTTCCTTGAACCGTTTTTATAAATCCTGCTTTTTCTAGTTCATCATAAGCTCTTTTGACTGTTAGAAAACTAATTTTTAAATCATTTGCAAGATTTCTCACAGATGGTAACATATCTTCTTCTTTTAGTTCATTAGAAAATATAGCTTGTTTTATCGCATTTTCTATTTGTTCAAAAATCGGGATACTACTATTATTACTAATAATGATATTCATTTTTTCCTCCTTGCTGTTATTGTCTGTTATGTTGTGATTATAACACTTTATAACAATATGTCAATACTTTTTTATAAACTTTTTGTATAGCATGATGCTTGTAAATCAAAAAAGGTTGATTTTTTAGTAAAAAAGAGAACTACCATTGAAGTACTTACAATGTTAAACTTTCTTGCCTAACATTTAGGGTATACTTCAAAAATGATAATTCTCTGATAGTTTTTTTATTATTATTTAAATATATCTATGATATTTTTATTTGTCTTAAATGGAATTTCTAATCCTGCTGTATTAAAATCTACATATTCTCCTGAGCTATATATCACAATATTGGCCACTTCTTCCATTTCACTGCTTGGATTTTCTAGTACTTGCTTTGTAGGTTCTTGATACATTCTCATGATATATTGCTTTGTGTCTTCATCTGATGCACCACCAATTTCCCAATGCTCCATTTCTAATTGATTGATTACATTTTGAATTTCTTCTTTACTTTCATAGCTTGCTACTAATTCATTTGTTGTATATTCACATATTTCTATTTTTTCTGCTTTTGAAACCATTTCTACTGCTTCATTCGAATTTTCTTTTTGGCTGTATGTTCTATATGCCATAAATCCAATTATGAAAATTAAGATAACTACAATAACTATCCATATCTTCTTTTTCATAAAATCCCCCCTTTATTTTACATCTATATTTCCAGAAGTTGTTGTTATTTTTAACACTATTTCTGCTTTTCTATTGTTATTTTGAATATCTGCATCACCAGAACTCGTTTCTGTTTCAACATAAATATCATTTTTACTTCCGTATATCTACATTTCCTGATCTTGTACTGATAGTTGAATTTTCAGCAATATTTAATGATTGAATTTCTATATCTCCTGAACTGGTTGATAATTCACAATAATTTTCTATATGTGTAATATTCATTTCTCCTGATGAACATTGTGCCTGTAATCTTTTTGCTCCTTCAATGGTAATTCTTCCTGAAGAAGTTTCTACTTTTCCTTCCTCTATTGTTCCAAATTCTATATCACCTGAAGATGCTTTTGCATTTAATATATTTATATTCCCTGTTTTTATCTCTCCTGAACTGGTATTTAGTGTTATTTCATTTCCATTTCCTATGGAAATCTTTCCTGATGAACTTTTTAAATCTCCATTATTTAGATTTCCACAAGTAATATCTCCTGATCCAGTTTCAAATTGTATTTGGTTGGTTTCTAAATCAGTTGTCGTAATATCTCCACTAGACGTATGAATTTTAAAACTTTCATCACTTTCATTAGGAATTTCTATAATAATTTCTTCTCTACACCAATAGAAAACTGTAAATATGTATAGATTTGTATTTTGTTTCCTAATGGAAAGCTCATTTTCATTAATTGTTGCTTGTACTGTATCTCCTTTATCTCCATAAGCTGTTACTTTCACTTTATCTGTATCTGTTTTTTCTATTCGTACATTAGATAAAGAAACATCTACATCAATACTTTCTAATGCTTCTACTTCATATTCTTCTTGAAATAACATTTCTGTTTTATCTCCAAAACCGATTAGAGAAAGATTAAATTTCATATCTCTATTTACTATTTTAAAAACCATAATCATAATTAAGGCAATTGAAAGTATCGCTAGTATAATGATTAATGCTACTTTTACTCCCCTATTTTTCATCTTTTTCTCCTTTCTTTCTTAAGATTTAAATTATTTTTCAGTTTTTTCTTTTTTTAAATCAAAAATCAACTTTACAATTAATTCTACAAATGCAAATACAATCCATAAAATCCATGTAATATGCCAAGCCATTGTCACAAAACTAACAATTAAATATACAATTAAGAAAAACATAGCAATAATTTCTATAACCAGAGACTCTGTTTTATTTTCTGTACCAATCACTTTCACATGTGAAGCATTATCCCCTAATTTATCAAGTTCTTCCAATGTCTCATGAATTTCTTCTATATCTTCTTTTATTCCTTTATCTTTTTCCTTTTCATTTTCACTTTTAGGATATGCTACAAAGAAATAGACTAACATAACTGTTGCAATCGTACACAATGTTGCCCAAATCATAATTGCATGAGCATCTTCATATCTTAACACTTCTGTCATATATGGTAGACTAAATGTTGCAATACAATATAAAAATATACTAACACTAAGTATAATTGCTTTCATTTTATTTCTTTTCTGATTATACTTATTTTCTGATTTAGTTTTTTCCTTTTCTTCTGTTTTATTGGTTACACTTTCTCCTTTAATTAATTCGTCTGGTGTAATATGAAATATTTCGCATAAAGGTTCTATTTTATTAAAGTCTGGTGTACTTTGGTCTGTTTCCCATTTGGATATGGTTTGTCTTGTAACTCCAATTTTTTCTGCTAATTGTTCTTGACTCATATGAATACGATTTCTATATTGTAATAATCTTTCTCCTAAAGTCATTTTTATTTCCCCCTTTTCCATTTTCTTTAATAAAATTATACTGTAAATTTTGGTTGCATACCACCAATTTGGCCTTGAACTTTGTCAACTAACTTTAACATTTCTTTATTTTTGTCATTTTGTAACAAATTCTTTGTCTTTAAAAAAAAGATTGACTCGTCTTTAACAAATCAATCTTTTTCTACTAGAGCACATTTTCTATTTTTTTCTATCACTTCTAGATTTACTTGTCTTCTTATTGCTTTATATTTGGTATAACACTTATGTGATTATTTAATAATCATTTCTATAATCTGTTCTTTTGAAATTGGTCCTTGTCTTTGAATCTTTATATCACTATTTGTACAGTCTACTATTGTACTAGCTTCTCCAAATAACACATCTCCTTCAACCATTCCATCAAGAGTTGGACACATTTTCTCGATTTCTTCTAAGCTTTTACATGCAGTTTCTCCACTTTTATTAGCACTAGTTAGAAATAGAGGAGTACCAACTTCTGTAATTAAATCTTCTAAAAATTTAGAAGTTGCCATTCTTACAGCCAATTCATCCGTTTCTCTTATACCTGCATTATTTATATATGAAAATGCTTCAGGTTTTTTATTTAAAACTAAAGTAATAGGACCTGGCATAAAAGCTTTAATCAGCTTTTCAATCCTTTCATCCACTATCGCAATACTTTTAATTTGTTCTATATCTTTACACATAATGGGAAAAGATTTATTAGATGGACGATTTTTAATATTAACTAATTTATCATAAGCTTTACTTGAATTAATTCTTGCACATATACCGTATACAGTATCAGTAGGTACACTAATTACGCCATCTTCTTTAAGAATATTTGCAATTGTCTTTATTTCACTTTGCTTATATCTTTTCATTATATACACCCCTATCTAAAAGCATAATAATTCTTAAATTTATATTAAGTCTAAATTTGCTTGTCTTTTTATTTTACCAGTTGTTGTTTTCATTAATGGTTCCTCTGAAACAATAATTCCTCTTATTGCTTTATACTTTGGCATAACGCTGTTTACTTCTTTTATTTTTTCAGCTAATACTCTATAAATGTCTTCTTCGCTTTCTACTTTATATGCTTCTTTCATAATAGCTTTATCGAATACAATTTTTACATGTATCTTTATATTATCTTTATCATCTGTTTGTTGTTTTCCAAAGATGAACGATTCTTTTACCCCCTCGATTTTATTAACCAGTCCCTCCATTTCTTCTGGGTATATATTTTTACCATTTTTTAAAACAATAACGCTTTTCTTTCTACCACAAATAAAGATGTAACCATCTTCATCAATTCTAGCCAAATCTCCTGTATGGAACCATCCGTCTTCCATAACATTGTTTGTTGCTTTTTTATCATTGTAATATCCAAGCATAACATTTGGACCTTTTACAACAAGTTCTCCTACACCATCATCATCTGCTTCGTCAATTCTGGCTTGAACATGTGGGATTGGTCTTCCGATAGAACCTACTCTATGATGTTCGTTTGTTTCTATTCCAATGATTGGAGATGTTTCTGTTAATCCATAGGCTTGACACAAATTCAATCCCCAATTTCTAAATGTTTCGATTACTTCTTTATCTAATGCCGCCGCTCCAGTAATAAATAACTTGATACATCCTCCATACATACCATGAATTTCTTTAAACACTTCTTTTTTCTCTTGCATAGATTTATCTTTATATTCATGCATCAATTCTTTTGTTTCTTCTACTTTTCCTTTTTTCTCTATCATTTTCCATATATTTTTATACATTAATTCATATATAGCAGGAACAAATGCTGCATACGTTATTTTATATTCATTTAAATTTTCTACAATATGTCTGATACCATCACAAAAAGCTCTTTCTGCACCTACATATAATGAAACTAACATACCAACTGTACATTCATATACATGATGTAATGGTAAAAATGATAATATTCTATCATTTGAATTTACATCTACAACAGATGCATAATCCATTACATTTGAAATTAAATTTTTGTGTGAAAGTGCAACAACTTTTGATTTTGATGTTGTTCCTGAAGTAAATAACATGATACGCATTTCTTCTGGATTAATTTTTGCATTGATATATTCTCTATTTCCACTATCTAATAATTCTTTTCCTTTTTCTATTAATTCTTTTTCAGAATATATTCCTTCATCATGAATATCTATATCCATAGAAATTAAATGTTTTAATTTATTTTTCTCACTATATTTTATTTTCTTGATAGTTTCTTCGTATTTTTTAGAATAAAATATGGCTTCTACTTCTGATCTTTTTATTACTTCTTCTAATTCATTTGCTGGTAATGATTTATCCATTGGAACGACAATTCCTACACCACATACGACTGATAAATATGCAAGTTCCCATTCATATCTATTTTCTCCAATGACACCAATTCTCTTTCCTTTTAAACCTAAACTAATTAATGCTGTTCCTAAATAATTTATCATGTCTCTTATTTCATTATGTGTATATGTTTTATATTGACCTTTTCCTATTTTTATTTTATATCCTGGTTTATCTCCATATAATTCTCTTGTCTTATTTAGCATGTCTTTTAGGTCTGTTACTTCTAACACATTTTTTGCCATAACTTTATTTCCTCCGTATATTTCTTACTTTTCATTTTTGGTATTTTTCTTGCCTATAATAGATTAATATAGATATGAAAAAATGTCAAATGTTATTGTGAATTTTAACAAAAAAATCATAGATTTTTACACAAAAAAGATTTGCTATATTTCAAACAAATCTCAACTTTTTAAATTATAAAATCTGTAGTTTGTTACTACTATTTAATCTCAAATTCATTTGAATATATATCAACATATTTATTGTCATAAACTGGTTTTACTATCCTGTATATACCATTAGGTAATTTCCCATAATACTGTTCTATATCTAATTTTTGTGTTAATTGATTATCTGCATTTAATTCATAAGCTATATCAATCCAAGATAAATCATCAGATACATAGTTTAGCTCTTTCCATTCTCCATTGACTTTTTCTTGAACTCTAAATTCAACACCCCAACCATATTGGTCCACATTATTATCTGTAATTGTTATTGAAACACTTTCTGGACTTACTGTGCTATCATCAACTTCTATTGTAACATTTTCTGGGCTACGATTAAATTTTTCATTTGATTGTAAGTTTTCTTCAAATATCTTTTCATATGCTTTCATTTCTTCCTCAAAATCGTTATAATCCATAAACCAAGTACCAATTTTAATATCATCAAATCCTGCTAATGTATTAAAATCTATAACTTTATATCCAAGTCCAAAATATTCTACTGTTCCACCATCCATATATGTTCCTGCTGGATTTTTTATGCAAAATATTGGCTTTTCTTGTTTTTGCACTCTATTGTAATCCACTACAAAAAATATAATTCCTAAAACCACTATTACTCCTATGATACTAAAACATATTTTTAACCCTTTTTTCATAATATCACCATTTCTTCCCTTTCATTTAATAATTCAATTATAACAACAATCTATTATTTTCTTAGTCAATCACTAAATTGTAATTTTACTTATGATGTTTTATAACTTTTATTATTTATTTTTTTGATATGTTCTATTACTTGCTCATCTGTCTGATTTTGATTTCTTTTACCAATATAGATTTGTAAGTTCCTCAATTCTTGTTCTGTCATATAATCGTCTCCTCGATAAATACTATTTGTTACTATAATACCATAAGAAAAAGAATTATTCTATACTATTAATATAAAATAATCCTTCAAATAACTTTTTATTCATATTCTATTTTTCACTATCATTACATAAAACGAATTTGTTCATTCTCCACTTTCCAACTTTTCTGTTTTGCTTCTGTGATTTTATCTCCTGGTTCACTTCTTCCAATTAAAAATGGAGAATTATCATCATGCTTCTTCATGTTTTCTATTACAAATTGTTTATTGGCATTTGCATAACAATATTTGCATAAATGTCCACAAGTATTGTATGCTCCTATATCATTTCCCATTAGACAATTACATTCTTGTCTTAAATTTTTTCTTTTTGGTGGTTGTAATGTATTGTTTATAGCTTTTTCAACAATTTCTTGACTCATACAACCATTACATTGTAATCCATATTGTGATAAATATGTTTTTTCACAACAAGCATGAATAACCATATTGTTTTCTTTTCCAATTTTGCTAAATGCTTTTGCCATCTCTATTTGTTCTTCTCTTGTTGGTGGCTTTATGTTTGGAGCATTTCTTTTTACTTTTTCATATAAATCTAAAAAGCTAATGGTACAATTATATGTATAGTTCTTTAATGCTTTAGCTATTTTTTCAAAACACGCTATATGTTTATTAACATCAAATCCATTTCCTATAAATATCGGGTCATATCTCCAACCAATAGAATCCACACCAATATGTTCTGATAATTTTTTAAAGCTTTCAATTACTTTTTTCTTATCTGGTACATTTGGTTCAATATCTTTTCCATAAGGGGTAATGGTTACAAACCAATATTGTTTATATATATCTAGTTTATCTAGATAGGTAAGCATTGGCCCTGGATTTTTTGTACAAAAAGCTAGACAATCTACAACTTCTGGAGATAAATTGTATTTTGTTACTTGATTTGGATTATATGGATTTCTTACCAATACATATCCTTCTTGTATTCTATTCATAAGCCATTTTGCATAAAATGCTGGTATATCTGTTCTACATCCTGTATTGATAATCATAATGCTTTCTCCTTTACATCTGCAACAATCTGATGAATATCTTCATCAAATGAAATTGCTTTATTTTGAATTTCCTGACGAACCATTGGATAGTCTTTATTTATTCTAATGAGAATGGTTTTTAAATGCTGATATGTCATTTGTTCAAATGGAAATCGTATAATTCCAGGTGTATTAAATCCAACCCCTATTTCTAATAATACCACATTTTTATTTTCTATTCTATATAAAAATTCATCATATTTCTGTGCTTGTTTATACCAATTTTCATCTTGAACAAAGTTAGCATCTTTTCTTAGATTCATTTCCATATTCCCACCACAAACAGGACATTTGGGTACTAATTGTTTTGGTATTTTTAAGTTTTCTGTATGTTTTAACCATTCTTCTACCATTTCTTTATTATCATATAATTTATTATGACAAGCATTTTCACATTGCAAAAAACGATAATCTCCTTGAACAGCAAATATTTTTTCTATATTAAATCCTGCCGTTTCAAATTGTCCGTCTACATTGGTTGTGATAACAAAATAGTTTTTATCTTTTACCAATTCTAATAATTCTTGATATAATCTTAAAGGTTCTCTAAATCTATTTAATTTTATTAACTTTGCCCAAAATGCCCATTTTTCTTCTTGTGAAGAAAATGGATAAAAGGATGCTGTATATAAATCTTCAAAATGGTATTTTTTAATAAATTCTTTATAATCTCTTTGAAAACTTTCTCCACCATATTCTAAACCAGCGGCTGTTGAAAGTCCAGCACCTGCCCCTATTAGTATATATTCAGCATTGTTGATTGCTTGTTTTGCCTGTTGTAATCGAACTTTATATTCTTCCAATTTTGTTCCTCTTTTCTTTTTTATTATATAAATATAATTTCACCTTATAGCTCTGTGTTTCATTTCTTGAAGATATATTATATTTTAAGCAATTTTCGTGAGAACTGATACACTATATATTCTTATGAAATCAATTTAACTATATTTTGTTCATAAATTCTATAATCTTCTTCTGTAAATACATTAAAAACAATTTTTTCAAACCATTTCTCATGTTTCTTCAAATATTCTTTTACCGTTTTTATGGCAATTTGACAAGCTTCTTCTTTTGGGAATCGAAACTCTCCTGTTGAAATACAAGGAAATGCAATTTCTTTTATATTGTTTTCTTTTGCGAGTTGTAAAGAGTGGATATAGCAATTTTTTAATTCTTCTCTTTCCTTATCTGTAACCCCTTCATAAATAATAGGGCCTACCGTATGAATAACATATTTTGCAGGTAAGTTATATCCTTTTGTCATAAAGACTTCTCCTGTTTCTAGTCGTTTGATTTCCTTCATTTTTTCATAACATTCTAATCTCAGTTGTATCCCACTATATGAATGAATACCGATTATCAATACATTTATGGCAAGGTATAAAACAACCTAAGCCTTGTGAATTAGCAGCATTTACGATTGCCTCTATTTTAAGAGTTGTTATATCACCTTTCCATAGATAAATATTATCTGTTATTTTAGACTCCTCTATATCTTCTATGATTCCTTTTTCTTGGATTTCTTCTTGTAGATACATATCTTGCATGTTTAAAAATTCTTGGCCAATTTCTTTAGGTTCTCTTATATTACATAAAGAACGAAATAGTCTTTTCTTTTCTTCTTCAGATAAATTTTCTATTTCTATTTTTTGATTTCTTTCGTCTGTTAAATAGGTAATTAAGAAATCTAATGTTTTCAATATCATCAACTCCTATATAGATTTTTAAGGATTGCTTTTTTGCAATCCTTTCTATATTAATTTTCTGGAAAGAAATATCCTGCTGTCATATCTAAGTAATTTAGTCCACTATATGTTGGAAATTTTGCTTTTACTTTATCTATAAATTCTTTTGCATTTGGAGATTCTTTTGCTAATACTTTTAACTCCTCAATATAAGCAATTTTTGTATCGACATCAGCCATTGTTTCTGGTACATAATGACTAGATAATACTAAGTTATATCCTTTTTCTTGATATCCTTTTAATTGTGCAATGATTGCATCTGCATGACCTTCTCCTGCGACAATTGAATGGCAATCATGTCCTAACATATGAGTATATATACAATTGATTTGTGGAAATTCAATTTCAATATTTTCATCTTGATAAGTTATATTTAAATCAAAACCACCAATATTAACTGTATTTTCTGTTAATATATCTGTTATTTCATGATATTCTTTCGCAAAAGCTCCTCCAAATGAAGTTTCAAATCCAGTTACTAAATTATGAATGGTTCCTTCTTTCATAGATTTTATAGTTCCGTTAGAGGCATAACCTTTTACTTCTTTTAAAATTGTACCTCCATTTGGATGATCTGAAAATACCTTTCCGACTATATGTTTATTTAATCCTTTTACATATGTTTCAAATTCTTCTAAATTATCATAAAATGCTGGAAATTCCACTAATAATACATTTTTCTCATTTTCTAAAATATAGCTTTCATCATTCATCAAATCATTTGTTTGATAACTATGCAATTTGATATCTCCAAAATCATATACATCTACATATCCTTTTTTTAAATTAATTGTTTTTTTCTCCATGATAAACACTCTCCTATTTCATATATTTATTTTGAAAATCGGTAGCTACGTTTTTCAATTTCTAACCATATTGTAATTGCCTTTTTCCTTCTTGTAAAGTAGGCACTTTAAAGTGGCATAGTTTCCTCAAAGTAACTTTTGTGTATTTTACTGGCTTTGCAAGTTTAAAAAAATTTTAAACTTTTTATAGTATATTACATCCTTTTTGAATATTATATCCTTTTTTATACCTTTATTCGTTTTGTAAGGATTGTACTGTTTACTTTTTCATATTTTTTTGTTATTATATAAGAAAGTATAAATGATAAAATTAAAAATTTCTTAGGAGGTGTTCATCAATGACAAAAAAAGATTTACCAGCTTGTCCTGTAGAAATTACCATGGGATTAATTGGAGAAAAATGGAAAGTTTTAATTATTAGAGATTTATTAACAGGAACCAAACGATTTGGAGAATTAAGAAAATCTGTTACTGGTATTACCCAAAAAGTATTAACCAATAACTTAAGACAAATGGAAACTTCTGGTCTTGTAAAACGAAAAGTATATGCTGAAGTTCCTCCAAGAGTAGAATATTCTCTTACAGAAACAGGCTTAAGCTTAAAACCCATTTTAGATTCTATGGTTATATGGGGAAATGCTTATCGCGAGAAATCTTCACAAGGTTAAATCCATATATTTTAGCATAACCACCAATTTTTGTATTGGTGGTTATGTTTATATATCTAAATATTATTGTTTTTGATTTAATAATTTTGTTTTTAAATCATATAATTTTTTAGACAAATCCACATAATATTTTTGTGGATTTTCTAGTCTTTTAATTTCTTCCCATATTGTTCCTAATTGTTTTTTTGTATATTCTACAATTTCTTTTATCGTTGGTTGTTTATATACTAGTTTTCCATTTTCAAATATTTTTTCTTGTAATTCTTTTACATAGTAATTATCTAATTTTTTTCTTTTCCAAGTATTATATTGGTCAAATATTTCATATTCTCCATCTGGCTCTTTTTCATTTTTTAACATAATGATATCTGCCAATGCATAGTTAGTTTCTTTAGAATAAAAACGATATACCTTTTTAAAACTTGGATTTGTGATTTTTTCTACATTTTCACTAATCTTAATTTTGGGAATGATTTTTCCCCCTTTTTCTATTGCTGCTAATTTATATACACCACCAAATACAGCATCACTTTTTGCTGTGATTAGATTTTCTCCTACACCAAATACATCTATTTTAGCATCCTGTTCAATTAAAGAGCTAATTAAATTTTCATCTAATGCATTGGTTGCACATATTTTACAATCTGGATAACCTGCCTCATCTAATATGGCTCTTACTTTTTTAGATAAATATGCTAAATCCCCACTGTCTAATCTAACAGCAGCTGGTCTAATACCTTGTGGTTTTAAGACTTCATCAAATACTTTTATGGCATTTGGTAATCCACTTTGTAATGTATGATAGGTATCAATTAAATATGTACCATTGCTAGGATATAGCTCTGCATATGTTTTAAAAGCTTCATATTCACTATCAAAGCTTTGTATCCAACTATGTGCCATCGTTCCACTTGCCGGAACATGAAATTTTTCACTAGCTGCTGTACAAGAAGTTCCAACAGCTCCTCCTATAATAGCTGCTCTTGCCCCATAAATGGCTGCTGATACTCCATGTGCCCTTCTTGCTCCAAATTCCATTACTGGTCTTCCTTGTGCTGCTCTTACAATTCTTGCTGTTTTTGTTGCAATTAAACTTTGATGATTCATAATTAGTAATAACATGGTTTCTAAAAGTTGTGCCTCACTAACTGGTGCTCTTACAGTCATTAATGGTTCATTTGGAAATACGACTGTTCCTTCTGGTATTGCCCAAATATCTCCTGTAAATTTAAAATCTTTCAAATAATTTAAATATTCTTTTGAAAACAGATTTTGTTTTCTCAAATACTCTATATCTTCTTCATTAAATTTTAAATTTTGTATAAATTCTATTATCTGTTCCAATCCTGCTACAATGGCATATCCTCCACCATCTGGAACTTTCCTAAAAAATATATCAAAATATGCAATATCATTCTTATTTTTTGAAAAATATCCATTTGACATTGTAAATTCATAGAAATCTGCTACTAATTCTAATTTTTCTTGATTCATATTGATTCTTTTCCTTCCTACTTATATATATTTGTTTATTTATGATTTATAAATTCATTTAGCCTCACTAGTAAATTTAGTGCATCTTCTTCTCCCAAATCGTACATCTCTTGAATTTTATCTTTATTTTTCTCAATTCTCTTAATCTTTATCAATTTAGATGGTCTTATGACAAAAATCTTTCCTTCTTTTTCTAAATGAGATATCTTTTCAAGTTCTTCATTATACATTTGATATCTATGATTAATCGCTTCTGCAAATTTCGGATATGTTTTATAATATAGTTTTGGAAAAACTTGATTAGACTTTTTCTTTCTGTATTCTTTAGGTCTTGTTAAAACAACAATCACTTTATCATAATCCATACACATCATTTTATCAATAGGAATACTGTCTGCAATTCCTCCATCTAAGTACTTTTTATTATCTATGTTTACTGGTTTTGATACAAATGGCATAGAACCAGATGCTCTTAAATATTCTAAATTATGTTTATCCCTCAAATCATCTATTTTGATATACTCTGCTTTTCCTGTTTCTAGATTAGTTACCATTGCATAAAATTCAACTTTGGATTTTTTAAAGGTTTCATAATCAATTGGATCTAATTCATTTACAATTTTATCAAAACAAAATTCTTCATTCATGATGTTTCCTGTTGTTAAAAGAGAATATATACCCATATAATTTTTGTTTTTGGCATATTTTTTATTATATCTTAGTATTCTTCCCCTTTGGTTTGATTTATAATTGATACCAAATAAAGCACCTGCTGAGACCCCAATGATTCCATCTATTAGAATCTGTTTTTCCATAAATACATCTAATACCCCTGCTGTATATAACCCTCTCATTCCTCCACCTTCGAGTAATAAACCTATTTTCATTTACTATCACCTACAATTTCATCTGACACTTTTTTGTATAAAGCTTTTCTGATTATAAACAATATAAAACCTATGTGATTTCAAAACTTTATATTATCATACTACAAAAAAAGAAATTATTCTATACATGAATTGTATAAAATAATTTCCTTTTATTCATTTTCATATATTAACTATATTTTCTATCAATTTATATAATTCCTTTCTAATCTACGTCTACCTGCATTTCTCCTAGTATATTTTCTTCTTCTCCATTATCTGTTATTTTTCTTTCAACTGGTACAATTTTTATACTATTAAGATTTTCTTTCTTTTCTATAATAATATATTCTGTTAGATACATTGTTGCATTCTCAAAGTTTTTATATGTTCCAATGTCTCCTGTTGCCCATTCTTCTGTTTTTCCATCTTGGTAAGTAATTGTTCTTTTTACTTCATATTGGCAAGAGCTAAGTGGATTGTTATTACTATCATAAATATTAAAATCTATTAAACCAATATGGTCTTTATTTCTATTACTAGATAAGCTTTGCAAACTGACATCATTTATTGTTGTAGATACTTTTGCAATTATTTGTAATGGTGTTACTTTTACTTCTTCTACTTTCTTGTTCATCTTTTTATAACTTACTTCTGCATTTTCTGGATAAATTACTTTTGTATTTTGAAGTGCCTTTTTCTTAGATACCTCTACTTCAAAATTTCCACCTATATTTATATACCTAGCATTGTTTGGTGTATTAACAGTCTGTATTCCACTTTCTGTTTCCTTTTTTTCACCCGTATTTGCTAGTATAACATTATTTAAAGAAATCTCAAAACTTTCTTTGTTATCTAATTCATCATCAGTCAATAAAAATAATTGGTATACCTTATATTCATAATCTGAAATTTTTGTTACTGTTTGAATTGTTTTTGTCCAAAATTCTTCATCATCTATAATTATATTATATGTAGGTTCACTAGCATAAAAAGTACTACCATATTCTTCTCGTCTTTGACCAAAAAATATTAACTCTACTGTATTTAAAGTATCTTTTGCACTTAACATATGATTATAATATGGGGTTTCCCCTGTATTTTTATATTGTTTTTCATCCATTTCTTTTGCATTTTGTAAATCTTCTTCCGTTATGATGCTTTCTCCTAATCTGAGATAATTTTTGTCTTCTTTACTTAGTTTTACATCAAATTCTAATATCGTAAATCCTTCATCACATACTGTTGAAACTAAATCAATTTTTGTCTCATTATAAGCTACTTCTTGTCCTTCAACATTTACTTTATAGTTTTCATATTCATCTGAAAATCGAATACCTATCCATTCTAAAACTGGTTTTCCTTCTATCGTTCCTCCAAAAGCTGCATAAACTGATATGCTTCCTACAAATACAACTATAATTGAAGCTATGACAGTTACCAATTTTTTTATATAGTGCTTCCATTGTTTTTTATGTTTATGCTTCAATGTATTTTGTATTCTATACTCTATTTTTAGAGGAATTTTCGCATCTTGTTTACTTGATAACTTTAATAATTCTTCAATATCTCTCATCTTTTCCTCCTTCAAATTGTTTTTTTAATTTCTGCTTACTTCTGGAAATTTTACTCCTAATAGTACTTTCCTTTTTCTTTAAAATTTTACTGATTTCTTTTGTTGTATAACCTGAACAATAATATAGTGTTAATATTAATTTTTCATCTGCTTCTAAATTTCTAATTAACATATCAAATCCTATGTTTTCTTCATATGTTTCTTTTGTTTCAATATATTTTTCAATTTCATTCCCTTCAAAAGATATCGTACGTTTACGCTTTTTTCTATGTATTTTATTATATTCATTTATAAGAATTCGAATTGTCCAAGTCTTAAATAATGTATTATCTCTTAATTTATGGATATTTTTAAAACATAATAATATAGTTTCTTGTATGGCATCTGCTATATCATCATCATTTTGTAATCTTGCTTTTGCTATTAAATACATTTCTTTTTCCATTAACAAAATTAATTCATCAAAAGCTTTCTCATCTTTATTTTTTGCTCTTTCTACTAATTCCTCCACTTTTTATCCTCCAACTTTATCTTATATGTACATATCTGACACTTATTAGATTAATTTAAATTATTTTTTTGTTGCACTAAAAAGGATTTTTTATTATATAGTATTCTTATATCATAATTTCTAGTTATGTAACTTCCTTGTATCTTCAAATATATAAAAATAAATCCAAGTTATCAAATTTTTTTACCTAATAACTTGAATTTATTTTAGAATCTTTTATTTTTTTCTTTTATATTTTGCAACTTTTATTATGATAAATATTATTGCAATTAGCAAAATAATTGAACACCCGATTATAATTCCATTACTCATTTTTTCTATTTCTTGGTTTGCTAACTGATTATCTGTTTTTTCTCCTTGTATTTGTATGTTTTCCACTTCTTCTTGTGAATGTGTCTTTTTATATTCTTCAAATCGTTTTGCAAATTCATCATAGCCTTCTGGCGTTTCTCCTATATATTCTACTTGATGTTGTCCATCTTCTACTTTTATTTTAATATAGCATATATTCGTTTTTACATACCAAATAAATTCATGTCCTCCCCATAATCCAATTTCTGGTTCTCCATAATTCCATTCTGTATTTTCAATTGAAACAGGTGTTACTACAAATTCAATATCTGCTATATATTCATTATCACTAATTGTTCTAATGCCAAGTGTATTTAGCTGATAATCTATAATTCTGCTATTTTCTGGTATTTCTTCACTTTTATAACCTTCTATCCATTCTTCAAAAATATCTTCTATTATTCTACTTCTCTCATTTGAATCAACACTTTCTGCTGCAAATACTATATTAGAAAAACTAATTATGCCAATTATCATAATACAAAAAATACTGGATATTTTGCTTTTTAATTTCATACAATTATTCATCCCCTTTCTCTAGAACTACTTCTTCTGTCTGCCCTTTATATTCAAAATGAACAATTACTTTTTTGGTTTCATTATATTTGGTTAAATCAAACATACCTTTAAATGTCAAAATTCCTTCTTCACTTATAGCTTTTGAACCATTTTCATTTGGTCCTTGTATTAATGTAAATTTTTTGCCATTTTCATTTGTTAAATATATTGTCATATCTGTCAATTCATATGCTTTTCGATAATATTCTTTATAGGCATCTGTTTGACGCTCTTTCCAACTAATATACCCTAAAATATCTACATTTTTAAGTGGATCATCATCTGATAAACTATCATAAAAATCATGTTCCAAAAATGATGGATATTGTGGTTTTGGTTCTGTCTTTATTTTTGCCGTTATTTCCATTCCTGTATCATATAATGTTGCTGTTTCTACTTGATAATCTTCATTGCTTGTATCTGTTTGCACATAAACAACAGATTGTCTATTATACATATTTTCTGGAACAGCTATATCAAACTGCCAATCACCTGTAAGGATAATTTCTTCTTCTCCCATAGAAGTTCCTTCATTTTTAGATATATTAATTTTCGTCATATCCACTGTTAATGTTTTACTTTTTGGATAATGACTATCTCCTCCTGTATAAATATTATAAACCACTTTTACATGATTTCCTTCTCTTTGAACAGGAATAATATTAACACCACTTCCAATGTACATATTTTTATCCATTGCCTCATTATAGTTCAATCCTAAATTCTTCTCTTTACTAAATTCTTCATATCTAACCCCTGTTGGACAATATAATACAACATTGTTTTCATCTGATATGACTAAGTCTGAAAAATTAAATTTCCATATTTCATCTGCTGTTACAATCTCTTTTGCTTTTTCAGATAGTTCTACATCAAATGAAATACTTAAGTTAAAATCATCCATAACAAACTCTGATACTTTTACTTTTGTTTCCACATCTTCTATGATTTCACCTGTTTGTGTATTTTCCACAGTTGTATTTGCATTTTCATATTCCATATCTGTATTCTCAATATACCCCTCATTCATTGCTGTTTCCATACCTTTACCTGTCATAAAGAAATTATCATATAATTTTGTAGAAATATCTTTTGCAAAAACAATTCCTGTTATGGATAAACAACAAATCATAACTGTTAATGTACTTTGCAATATCTTTTTTGTTCTTTCATGTTTTTTATGGACTGTCCTAAAATTTTCAATAGCAATATTTTCTTGAATATTTTTAAAAATTTTTTCCTTTCCCATTTTTAAAAACCTCCTATTTTTAAAATTTCTTTTATCTTTTTTCTTGTTCTGTGTAATTTTGTTTTTACATTACTATTACTTAGATTCATTTCTTTCGCAATTTGTTTTACTTTTTTCCCTTCATAATAAAATTTTTTAAATACTTCATATTCTGTGTCCCCTAGTGCTTTTAGGTTTTTTGTAATACAATCATTCATTTCCTTTTGTTCTACAATATTATCTACATTAAAATAACTAATCATCTCATTTTCATATTGAGAAAATTCCATCATCTTACTAAGTTCTCTATATTTTTTATAAATCAGCCTTTTCGTAATACCTGCTATATATGGACTAAACACTGCTTTTCTATCTAATCTATCTTTATTTTTCCATAAAATTAGAAATACATCTGCTATGATTTCTTCTTCATCTTCTAATTTAATAGCATGTTTATTTTTTATAATTGTACTTACATAGTGATAGTACTCATCAAACACTCTTGGCATATCTAATTGATTATCTACTATATAACTCTCTATTGTATTTTCTTTTTTCATCTTTTTCTCCTTTGATACATACTTTCCATCTATATATTTACCATTTTTTAAAAAAGGTTACAACTTTTTGTCCTTTTGGGGACGTTTCTTTTTGGACATTTTTACTACAATAAAAAGAACCCAAATTTGTTAAACACTTTTTTGTCTAATAATTTAGGTTCTTTTCTATTTATTAGAATTTTCTTTTATTGATTATCTTCTACCAATGTATATTCTGTTTCATCTGGTTCTTGCATATCTTCATCTGTAACAGTTCCAAAAGAATATTCATATTGTATTGTAATTATACCTCTATCTTCTCCATTTACTGAAACTGACTGTATAGTTTGCAATACTAAACCTGTATCTTTTTCTATGTAGAATTCCAACGCAGGTATTTCTTCTTTATATGCAGTTTTTAATATATAACAATCTTTTCCATTAACTTTTCCTGTTGTTATTTTATATGACCTACTCATTATAAATAAAGTTTTTATAGAATCATAGTATGTGTAATTATTTAACGGGTTATATAGATATTGCCCATCCATAATATATAAATTTTTATAGTCAGAGCCATCCACAAAAGTTCTATTTTGATTTGGATATATATATTGCATACTTTTTACATTATCTTCTGGATATGTCATCACATGTTTTTCTATGCCATCTTTATAATAATTGTCATAAGTTGCTACTGTTTGAGAAGGATAATATGAAGTTTTTATATATACATTATCACTCTGTTGTTCATAATCTTTAAATTTATTTTGTAAAGAAGCTATAATCATCATATTTCTTCCTGGAAAAGCAATAAATAAGACTACAATTATAAGTATAATCGATAATAAACTCATTTTTAATATTCTTAATTTATGATTATATTTCTTGATGTATTTGATTTTCTTTTTTTCTCCTTTTTTATCTTCTACTAAAATTTCTTTTTTCATAGCATCTAAAATTTTTTTACATTCTTTACACTCATTGATATGTTCTTCAATATATGTATTTGTTTCTTTACTTGTTAGTTTATCAATATAGTTTGGTAATAAATCTTGAACAATTTTACAATCCTTTTTCTCTTTCATTTTCATCCCCCTCCTTCAACTTCTGTTTTCCTCTATAAAAAGTGACTCTCGCCCAGTTTTCTGTCTGGTTTAAAATCATTCCTATTTCTTTAAAAGATAATTCTCCTGTGATTCTTAAATAAACAACTTCTCTTGTTTTTTCATCTAGCTTTTGTAACTTTTTATATAATATCATTTTTTCTTCATTCTGAATTACTTTTTCTTCTGTATTATCTGAATCTTTTATTTCAAGAAAAGTATCTTCACTTGTTTCTAGCTTTTTTCTATTTTTTCTACATTCGTCATACCATAAGTTTTTTGCAATTTGACATAGCCATACAGATATTTTACAGTCACCTTTAAAAGTATGTATCTTTTTTACTGCTCGATAAAAGGTTTCTTGTGTTAGTTCTTCAGCAATATCACTATTACGAGTTAAACAGAATAAATATTTATATACTGTTTCAAAATATTGTTCATATATTTGCTCCATATTCTGCATAACTTTATCCCCCTTTGTATATATGACGTATGAATTTCATTTTCGTTACAATTTATCTTAAAGAATGTCGCATTGACAAACGATCTCAATGCGACATTCTACTCTATTCATCAATTGTTGATATTCCAAGTGTTATTTCTTCTAACACATCAAGTACTGCTCTTACAGTATCTAATGCTGTAAACATTGGTACATTATTTTGTGTTGCACATCTTCTGATATAGCTTCCATCTGTTTCTTGATCTATAGAATCAATATTTCTTGTATTAATTACATAGCTAACATATCCTTTTCTTAAAGATTCTAGAATTTCTTCACTACCTTCACTAATTTTCTTTTTCACTCTTGTTCTAATACCATGTTCTTTTAAGAATTTAGCAGTTCCTTTTGTTGCTTCTATATTAAATCCTAAGTTATAAAATCTTCTAATTAATGGTAATGCTTCTTCTTTATCTTTATCTGCTATCGTTACAAATATGGTTCCATAGTTTGCAAGCTTCATTCCTGATGATTGTAGTGCTTTATATAATGCTCTGGTTAATTTTTTATCATATCCAATGGCTTCTCCTGTTGATTTCATTTCAGGAGAAAGTGTGGCATCTAATCCTGATAATTTTGAGAATGAGAATGCTGGTGCTTTTACATACCATTTTTCTTTCTCTTTTGGATATACTTGCGTTATTCCTTGTTCTTTTAAAGATTTTCCAAGCATAACTAATGTTCCGATATCAGCTAAAGAATATCCTGTAGATTTTGAAATAAATGGCACAGTTCTTGATGACCTTGGATTTACTTCTATGACATACACATCTTCATTTTTATCTACAATAAATTGAATATTATATAATCCAACAATACCAATACCTAAACCTAATTTTACTGTATAATCTATGATTGTATCTTTTGCTTTTTGACTGACACTAAAGGTTGGATATACACTAATACTATCTCCTGAGTGAATTCCTGTTTTTTCAACATGTTCCATTATTCCAGGTATGAATACATCTTTTCCATCACATACAGCATCCACTTCTAATTCTTTTCCTGTTATGTATTTATCTACTAATACAGGTTGTTCTGTATTGATTTCAACAGCTGTTTTCAAATATTTTTCTAATGCTCTTTGATTAGAAACAATTTGCATAGCTCTGCCACCTAATACATAACTTGGTCTTACTAGAACTGGATATCCAATTTCTTTAGCAACTTTGATTCCATCTTCTATATTGGTTACAGCCTCTCCTCTAGGTTGTAATAGTTTTAAGTCTTTCATAACTCTTTCAAATGCATCTCTATTTTCTGCTTTTTCAATGGCATTTACATCTGTACCAATGATTTTAACACCTAGATTTGAAAGTGGTCCTGCAAGGTTAATGGCTGTTTGTCCACCCAAAGCTGCTACGACTCCTTCTGGTTTTTCTAGTTCTACAATATTCATAACATCTTCTATAGTTAATGGTTCAAAATATAGCTTATCACTCGTTGTGTAATCTGTTGAAACAGTTTCTGGGTTGTTATTGATAATGATTGCTTCATATCCTGCTTCTTTAATTGTTTTTACTGCATGTACTGTAGAATAGTCAAATTCTACACCTTGTCCAATTCTAATTGGTCCTGCGCCTAATACAATAATTTTTTTCTTGTCACTTATAATGGATTCATTTTCTTCTTCATATGTTGAATAGAAATATGGTACATAACTTTCAAACTCACTACTACATGTATCTATCATTTTATATACAGGATATATGTTATTTTTCTTTCTCAATTCATAAATATCATTTTCTTTTTTCTTCCATACTTGTGCAATATATTTATCACTAAATCCCATTTTCTTAACAGTTTTTAATGTATCAATATCTCCTACATTTTTCTTTAACACTTTTTCCATTTCAACAATATGTTTCATTTTTTCTAAGAAAAACATATCAATTTTTGTTGTGTCATAAATTAATCCTACATCCACATTTCTTCTCATTAATTCTGCAATTGCATAAATTCTATCATCTGTTCCATCTTTTATATATGTCATCATGTCTTCTGTTTCCATTTTATCAAATTTCTTATGATGAATATGACATACACCTGTTTCTAATGATCTTACTGCTTTTAATAAACTTTCTTCAAATGTTCTTCCTACACTCATGACTTCTCCTGTTGCCTTCATTTGTGTACTTAATTTATTTGAAGCAAGTGTAAATTTGTCAAATGGAAATCTTGGTATTTTGCAAACAATATAGTCTAATGCTGGTTCAAAACTTGCTGGTGTATTAGCTAATGGGATTTCTTCTAATCTCATACCAACTGCTATTTTTGCTGAAACTCTAGCAATTGGATATCCACTTGCTTTTGAAGCTAATGCTGATGAACGAGATACCCTTGGATTTACTTCAATAACATAATAGTTGAAAGAATGTGGGTCTAAAGCAAATTGAACATTACATCCACCTTCTATTTTTAAGGCTCTAATAATTTTTAAGGCACTATCTCTTAATAGTTGATATTCCTTATTGGTTAATGTTTGGCTTGGTGCCACAACAATAGAATCTCCTGTGTGGATACCTACTGGGTCTAAGTTTTCCATATTACAAATGGTAATAGCTGTATCATTATGGTCTCTCATTACTTCATATTCAATCTCTTTATATCCTTTAATACTTTTTTCTACTAATACTTGATTTACTGGAGAAAGTTTTAAAGCATGTTTTAATAATGGTTTTAATTCTTGTTCATTATCTGCAAATCCTCCACCTGTTCCTCCTAAAGTAAAAGCTGGTCTTAAAACAACTGGATATCCAATTTTGTTAGCTGCTGCTACTCCTTCTTCTTCTGATTCTGCAATAATAGATTCTAAGACAGGTTCTCCTAATTCTTGGCATAGTTCTTTGAATTTTTCTCTATCTTCTGCCTTTTCAATGCTTTCACTACTTGTTCCTAAAAGTTCTACTTGACATTCTTGCAAAATTCCTTTTCTATATAACTGCATAGCGATATTTAATCCAGTTTGTCCTCCAATTCCTGGTAAAATAGCATCTGGTCTTTCATATCTAATAATTTTTGCAACATATTCTAATGTTAATGGTTCCATATATACTTTATCAGCAATGGCTGTGTCTGTCATAATCGTTGCTGGGTTGGAATTAACTAATATAACTTTATATCCTTCTTCTTTTAGTGCTAAACAAGCTTGTGTTCCAGCATAGTCAAATTCTGCTGCTTGTCCAATCACAATTGGTCCAGAACCAATTACTAGTACAGTTTTTATATCTTTTCTTTTTGGCATTTTATTCATTCCTTTCTTTAAAAAACGATTTCTATTTCCAATTTGTTTTGCTGATTTGTTTTTCTGAATTTGGAAAAGAATTGGTATATTCAATTATTGTATAGAAAAAATCTGCTTTTATCTTGACCATATATAGATTTTTTCGTATACAAAGAGGTTAAGCTTCCTATATTTGTGAAGTACTGCAAAGCAGTCTTCACATCTATGCGTCGAAATCTTTGATTTCGCTAACGCATGCTTTTCTTATTTTTCGAATTCCCCCATGATTTTAATAAACTTATCAAACAAATACCCACTATCTTGTGGTCCTGGTGCACTTTCAGGGTGGTATTGAACACTAAACACTTTATCTTTTTTACATTCAACACCTTCAATGGTATTATCCAAAATATTCTTGTGTGTTGGTACTAAATCTGTTTTTTCTAGAGATTTTTCATCTACTGCATAACTGTGGTTTTGACTTGTAATTTCTATTTTATCTGTTTCTAGATTTAATACTGGATGATTTCCACCTCTATGTCCAAATTTTAATTTATATGTTTTAGCACCATATGCTAAACTAATCATTTGATGTCCTAAACAAATTCCGAAAATTGGATATTTTCCTCTTAATTCTTTTACAAGCTTGATGACTTCTTTTACATCTTCTGGATCACCTGGTCCATTTGATAAAAAGATCCCATCTGGTTTTAAGCTTTGGATTTCTTTTGCTGTTGTGTTATATGGTACAATTGTTACATTACAACCTCTTTTATTTAAGCTTCTTATGATATTTAACTTGATACCACAATCAACTGCTACCACATTATATTTGTAATTGGCTGTTCTAGAATACCATTTCTTTTTGCAACTTACTTTTGATACAGCATCTTTTGGAATATCATATGCATTTAATTTTTTTAACGCATCTTCTTTACTAGTTGTAATATCTGTGATGATAACCTTTCTACTTCCTTTATTTCTGATACTTCTTGTTAATTTTCTCGTATCAACACCTGAAATTCCTGGTATATCATTTTCTTCTAAATATTCTGATAATGTTTTGGTATAACGAAAATTACTTGGTAAATCATTATATTCTCTTACTACCATTCCACCAATGGTTGGTTGTTTTGTTTCATAGTCTTCATCTGTGATTCCATAGTTTCCGATTAATGGATATGTCATCACTACCATTTGATAGGTATATGATGGGTCTGAAACAATTTCTTGATATCCTACCATTGAGGTATTAAATACAATTTCACAAATGGCTTCTTTGTCTGCTCCAAATCCATATCCTAAATATTCTTCTCCATCTTCTAGTACAATTTTTTTGTTGAATTCTTTCATATTAACCTCCATTCATATATGATAAATTTGTATATTTTGTAAATGACAAAAAAAAATAAGGAACGAAAAATCCTTACTTAAAATGCAAATGAAAATAAAGCAACTATTAAGAAAACAGCTGAAGTATTTATGCAATTAGTTTTTTTCAAATAGTTTTTCATTTTCTTGCTCCCTTTTATATTTTATATCTTTACTATTATATCAGAAAGTATATATAGATGCAATATTTTTTTCTTATTTTAATAATTTCATTCTGATTATATTTTAATTTATTTGACATGAAATTGTTAAATTTTCTTTTTTGTTGTTTTCTCAAGTTCTTCTTCTATTCGTTTTTTATTTATTGATACTTTTTAGATATATAAATAAAACACAATATTTATTCATCGCCCTTTTTGTGAATAAACCCTAATAACTTAAAATCTTTTGAGTAAAAAAATAGATTTACCAGATACCCGAAAGTATTGATAAATCTATGGTGCAGATGGGAAAGTTCAACATTCTATACATGGCTTTTTAAAGGCTTTTTTCTGTTTGTTTCCGTGCAGATTCCGTGCAAATAAAAACTGATTTTATATCAATAAATAATTTTGAATAATTATAAATATTGTTTCATTTTTATATGTATCATAAATTTCTCTTTGATTAGATTTAATCTTATCATACTAATTTTTATCAAATCCGTCACTTAAGCAAGCTATTGTTAAGATATATCTTAATAAGTTTTAGTGGTATTAATTTGTAGTATTTAAAACTTTATAATTTTTATATGAATAAGTTATATCTTAAACAGAAATAATACTTATTAATTGGAGGCGATTGATAATGAAATCTATGGAATTGGTTGGGTTAAATACAAAGTATCATAGATATAAACAACACTTAACACAAGAAGAATATGCAAATAAAACTAAATTTAAAATGGCTTATATAAGTACTATTGAAACTGGAGATGCCAATCTTACTTGTAAAAATATTGATTCAATCGCAGAATCTTTTGGAATAAAACCTATGGATTTATTTAATGAAGAAACTGCTAAAATGGCTAAAAAGTTACCACCAAGAGTTGATATGTATAAATAATCATATAACACTTTCTTTTAGTAATTTATAAATACTTTTCCATGTTTTTCCCTTGCTTAAATTTACAAAACTATAATCTTGGAAAAAAGGATTGGAAAATAATAAACTTTTATCTGATATAGAACTATTTTTAAATATATTTAATAGTTCTTTTTTTTCACTTAATGTATCTATCTTTAAGACCGTTTTCATAACTTTAAAACAATCCTTTTTAAAATCAAATAAATGTGCTATTGTCAACTTTTTTAAATTTATATAGCATAATTCACTTAATACTTGTTCATAAAATTCTATTAATTCTGGTATAAGTGGTATTCTTTCTCTCATCTTTTCTATCTCTTTATCATTATCAATTCTTGATAAATTATACTGGAAAATAAGATTTCTATTTGTAAGATTGTCATTATTAATTATTTTTTCTATATCAATTAAACCTTCTCTAAATAATGTAATAATAATGTTCGTTCTTTCAAATACTGGTGTTGCCATATAATCATAATTTTCAAATACAAATCTTAGCCCCATTCCATTAAAAAAATTACAATCTATATAAAACAAAAAAGAATCAAAAAATTTTATTAAATTTTGAATTTGATAATCTTCCATTTTTTCTAATTTAATATAAATTGACTTTTTTAAGTATAATGTGTGAAAAATATTTTTTATATCATATTGATACAATGTGTAATATTCCATTAAATAGTTATCTACTTTATTTTTTGATTCCATTTTTTTACATTCCTTTCTCAAAAAGAAAAGCAGTATTTTAAATTAGCGCACTGCTTATTTATAATATATATTAATAATATATATCTTAATATATAAAAAATTATAGCATTACACCTTTTAAGAGTCAACCAGTTTCGGCACACAATTTTGTTTCATTTTTATTATGATTTTTATGTTATGAAGATGTATTCTAATAGTGTAGATAACCTTAGTTCATATTTGATTTTCAAAATTTGTCGAACGTTAAAAATAGATGTTAAAGAGTTTTATAATTTTAACCTTTTTTATTTTGATAACATAGATGATTAAAGACCATTGAATGGTCTTTAATATTTCGCATAAATGTTAATTTATCTATTCATTTTAATCAACATATTGTATTGAAGTAGATTTTACTTTATCATTTTCATCAAAAGCCACATTAAATTTACAACCATAAGAACTGTCGAAAAAAATAGTAGTAGTACCCCAAAATAGTCCTCTATCCAAGCTCCCTGCATCATATTGATAGAGGTCATTCATATTTTTTCTATGACTTTCATATTCGGGTTCTCCTAATAATTGAATAACTTCTTCTTTTGATAGTCCTATAAGACTTTGATTATGATTAATTTCATTCATTTCAGCACATAAATCATCAGGTCTTTCGTCTTTAAAATTGCTTAATATTATACATCCAAAAAGTAAAATAGTTATAATTATTAAAGTTTTGAGTATTTTACTCTTTATTAATCTTGTTCTTATTAACCATATTATTATACCAACTAATATTCCACCTATTATATATGGGATTGATATTATAAAAATCATTTCTAAAATAAAAATAATTGCCACAAATTATCTCTCCTACAAATTACTATCTTTTATTACAATTATATAAGAAAAGATAAATAAATTCAACTTATTCTATGTATGAAAAAAAATCAATAGTTTTTTACACCATTGATTTTTCTTTTAATTCTTACTGATTATAGTTTAGTTTTGTTCCATATATTCATATTGTGACAAATCTGGTTTCGCAACATTCTCATCTGTTACTTCTCCAAATTCATATTCTATACTTCTAATTTGTTTATTGTCTTGAAAAACTGCCAATAAAAGCCCCGTTTCTTTGTCAATATATTCTTCATGTCCTTCTGCTTTAATTGTATAACAATCTCTTCCATCGTATTTATCTGTCCCTATCCACACAATAGGTGTAACTGCCATTAATATCCTTGTACTATTGTTATTTGTATCTAAACTAGATGGTTGTAAATCTGATATAAATCCACCTTTATCCTCTGTATATCTTTTTACAGAATTTTCAAAAAATACATATGCTTCTCCTGTGCTTGTATCTCTCCAAAATGTTAAGTTTCCATCGCCATTTTTTTGTCTGGTGTTTACCTTCCATATTGTTCCTTTTCTATATACATTCATTATTGTATCTTCTGAATCTGAATAATAGTACCAATTATCTTCAAGTGTTGTCTGATTGTAGTTTTCTTGCATATTATACAATATTCTCCATCTAATTCCTATGATTAGTATTATTACTAATACAATGGCAAATACCAAAAATATAAGTTTTTTAATTGTTATTCCTGTTTTATATTTTTTGTTCTCTAATTTTTTATATCCTGAACTATCTTGAATTTCTTTTTCTTCCATTTTATCCTCCTAATCTTTAGTTAAACATTTATTATTCTATTTTTGTTATCAATTTTCTTATATCATACTAAGTATTTTTTTTCAATATACTTTTAAGGAATTAATTTTATAGCAGTCGATTTTACTATATCATTTTCATTGAAAAATATTCTAAATTCACACGAATACTCATAATCAAAAAAAATAGTTGTATTCCCCCAAAACAATCCTGTATCCATTTTTCCACCATAGTAAATATAAATATTTCCGGCTTTATCATTATAACTTTCTACTGGTTCTCCTAATGTTTCTTCAACTTCTTTTTTTGATAAACCTACAAGAGTTTGATTATCACTGATTTCCTGCATTTTTTCACATAATTCGTTAGGTCTTTCTTCTTTTAAAAAATAGTTAAAAACATGATTTATAAAATAGCCGATACCTAAAAGAATACCTGTAATTATTATAGCAAGACTTATAGCTTTTAGTTTTTCTTTCATAAGAATCTCCTTCTATACAAATTACTATTTTCAATATATTATATCATCTATTTTCACATTACACAACTAAACTAATCTTTTATACTTTACTACTCTTGCAATTTCTTCTATAATAGTCTTATTTGTAAAATAGTATTTATCATATTTATATCCGAAGATTTTTTCAAAATTTGTAATTGATTTTTGCTCGTTTCTAGTATCTATCGCATATTTGATTACATTTCTAATTTGCACACTATTAAATCCCATATAATTTAAGGCTATTTCTTTATAAATATCTTCAAAAATGATAAATTCATCATTGCTTTTTATAACAATTTGAATAGCTTTATTTAAAAGTTTTGTTCCTTTTAATGTAGGAATCAACCCTAAATCTCTCAATATGTTATAAATCAAAATTGTAGCTTTAGAATTTATTAAATTATTTGTTTTATTATAATTTTTTATCAATTAGACATCCTCCATATTTTATGGAATTATATTTTTCTTTAGTATTAATATAGCAGAACTATTTAAATATCTCAAAAAAGCAAAACTTGCGTGATACACAATAAATTTTGCATATCATGTAAGTTTTGATATTAATTTTGATACTTTTTTACAAAAATATTGCAAAAAATTCACAATAAAACAGTAAAATTACAAAATATTGCATTTAGCGCAAATTAAAACACAGGAGAGCGACAAATGGAAAAATCCCCTGTGTTTCTTGCTTTAAATATTTCTATTTAAAGCTATATAATTAATCTAAACTATTGCGACTAGTCTAGAATAATTAACTTAATTATACAAAAATTCTTTATAAATTGCAATATATTAGGGTTAGGAGGGAAACTTTTGCCCTCCTTTCATGATAGACGGCTTTAAGCTCCTGGACTTCCGTCCATCAAGACAAAACTCTTGATTTTCCATTTGTCGCTCTCCTTTACTCTATATTCTATAAGCAAAAATCAATTATGATTGAAGAAGATAACAAATGTTATGCTTCAGAAGTCCAAGCAGTCGCAATGCTTAAACCAATCATAATTGAATCAAGTATTGCAACTTGATGAATAGCTTTTAAGCCATTCTTCTATCTTATAGTATTTATATTATACCATATTTTGGTAAAAACATCAATTTTTAGAGGCTCTAAGATTATCATTGATAAAACTGGAAAAATATGTTATAATTTTATTATGTAAAGTAGGTGGTTTTATGTCCGATTTCGATAAAAAAGAATTTGGAAAAAATATTAGAAAATTTAGAAAAGCTAAAGGATTGAG
>CALXZX010000008.1 GCA_944393375.1 uncultured Clostridia bacterium
AAAATCAAAAAAATAAATCTAAAGAAAAGACTGTTGAGCAAAATATTTTTTATATACTTTGTCAACAGTCTGAAAAAACCTGTATTTATAAAATACAGGTTTTTTATAAAATTATTTTACAATTTTAATGAAATTATATTCATATCCTGAAACAGAGGTATTATCATATTTATATCCTTCTTTATAAATACCACCATCATCACCACTCAAATCTACTTTAAGTCTTACAGGACAAATAAATTCTTCATTTAAATTATTCACAATATGAATCGTAAAGTTTAAAGAATAATTGATATCATTTAAATCTATACCAGCTTCTTGTAGTACTTTTCCATTAAAAGAAATTGTATTAGAATCAGAAGAAGCAGCATAATTTGTGATAATATCTTGATTCATATATTCTAAAGTGATTGGGTTTGAACAGTCAGCGTAAAAAGTAGGCGATCCATAATCTGTCTTATTATTTTCTTCGTTTGTTCTAACAATATTATATTCTATTTTGTCACTATTTAGTTCTTCAATTTCTTTATATTTTGCAAAATCTAATGCACTTTTATAATTAACATATTGATGACCTTTATCAGAGCCAGTTGATATACTTATGTTATCAATATATAAATCTTTTACAGTATTTTCATTTGTAAGGTCATAGATTGCACTTGTATTATCTATGGTGATTGCAATATCACTATATTGTAAAATACTTAAATCTTGCAATGATTCATTTTCACTTTTATCAATCGCATTTGCACTACTATATATTAATATCTTTTGAATTTTAAAGATAGGATTTTCATTTTGCTTAGCAATTTTTTCAACTTGAGTTGAAAATTCATCTTTTGCATAAGAAGCTTTGAAAATCAAATCATAATATAAAAATGATAATATACATAATAGTAATATAAAAATTGTTAAAACAGTTTTATGATGTTTAATTCTAATTTTTTTCATAATGACTCCTTTTAGCTAAGTCTATTATATAACATTTCCATGTAAGAATATACTTTTGTATGCCAATCTGGGTCACTAGCATATCTTTGGTTAACACCTTCTAGGGTAGGACCATTATAATACCAAGCACTTGCTGTTTCTCCGTCATAGATTTTAGTTCCAGCAGGGTTTAAGTAATATTTTACTAATGATTTTGTTACAGTTTCAATTCCTTCAGAAAATGAACTAAAATCATAAGAAGATTCGTAAGGTGTTTCATCATAAGAACCATAACCGAATAAGTTATTTTTATCTTGTGCAATTTGTGATGTACCCCAAGCACTTTCATGGATAGCGATAGAAGCAATAAAGATACCATTTACGTTATACTTCTTGTCCATGTTATAAAAGACTTCAGCACTTTCTTCAAATATTCCATTTGTATCATTTGGTAAATCTTTAAAGATTTTTTGATAATCTTTTAATGTTAATCCAGTAGATTTATTTAATTCCATTTCAATATTAACATTGATTAAGATTCTTTGAATTCTATTTCTTTCTAAAATACTTGGTGTTTTTGTAGGTGATGTCAATACATCAGTAGGTAAATATCCTTCGATTGTATCAAAAGATACTTTACACCAATCTTCATTAGGTAATTCAAGAAGTTTAACATCTATATAATTTTTGATATCTGCAACTTCTTCTGAATCTTCTGAAGGTTCTTTTCTTAAAGTTGCATCTTTGTTTAAGTAAACTGTATCGCCAATATGTATATTTAAATCTGCTAAGAAATCAGAAGTTCCAATATCTAAAATTTGTGGTGTTGGTTCTTCAATTGTTTCTTTGGCTAAAATAATTTCTTCTATAAATTCTCCATTTTCATAAGTTTTTACTAAAGAGACATTTTCTTTACCCATAACACCTTCTTGTAAAACAACTTGTTCTCCTCTTGGAAGGGTTGGATTTTGTTGTGTTTGGATGTCATATTCAATTTCTCTTTCTTCAGAAACTTGCTCTTTTACTTTTTCAAAACTTGAGTTTTCAGAAATTATCTTTTGCATATTCAACGCTTTTCTGTTGATTTCAAAATCAGTAGGAATAGATGCTGTTTCTACAACTTCTTCAGAATCATCAGTAGTATCTCCGGTTTCAACTGAAAATACATTCATTGGAAATACAGCAATAATGACTAATACTAAAACAACAAAAACAATCAGTAAATTTGAAAGTTTTATTCCTTTTTTGTTATCAAAAGAAACATTATTTGTTTCAATAAAAGAAACTTTAGCTTTTGGTTTGCTTTTTTTATTTGTTGTTTTAGGATTTGAAGATGTATTTACTTGATTTGTTTGAGAATATCGAATTTCTTGTAACTCTTTAAAAACTTCAGACAAATTTCTGTTATCTTGATTTTTGTTCATAGAGTTATTTTTGTCATCTAACATCTTAATTTCCTCACTTTCATAAAATTCTACATCCCTATTATACACTAACAAAAAGAACTTGTCTACAAAAAAATGCAAAAAAGAGCAAAGTAGAAAAAATTTCTAGTTTAGCTACGAAATAATAAAAATAGGTAGAAATAAAATGGGGGATTTTTTAGATATAAAAATGAAAAAAATCTTAGAGTTCAATACTCTAAGAACGATTTTTGATATCTAAATTTTAACAATAAAATATAGTAAAGTCAATAAAAAGATGTGAAAAAAAGTAACCAAAAAATGCAAATACATTTTTTGGTTTTGACTAGATTTTGAACATGTTAAAAATCTGTAAAAATAGATATATCAATGCTTTGGAGAATAGACTTACATTCTTAGAGTATTGAACTTTAAGTAGTCAAATAAACAAAATTCAACCAATGTATTATTTGAATAAAAAACAGAAGAAAGGAGAACAGTTTGAGAGAGATGAAAAAACAAAAGAATAAAGGTATTACATTAATTGCATTAGTTATTACAATTATTATATTATTAATTTTAGCAGGAATTACCATAAGTGCGATAACAGGGGATAATGGAATTATAGGCAATGCTGGACAAGCAAAAGAAGAAACAGAAATTGCTAATGAAAAAGAAATCGTAGAAAAAGCAACTGTACAAGCAATGGGGAATAACAAATATGGAAATATTGTAGAAAATGAATTACAAGAGCAACTAGATAAGGAAACAGGAGAAGGAAAAACAGAAGCAACAGATATAGGGGGTGAATTTGAAGTTGTATTTAAAGATAATAATAGATATTATATCGTTGATAAAAATGGAAATGTAACAGAATTTTGTGGGATTAGATTAAGTGATAAAGAATTAGCATTGTCTATAATAAATGGAGTTTTGCCAGAATATACCATAACTGCGACTAAATTTAATATAACAGGAGATATTATTTGGGAAAGTTCTGATACAGAAGTTGCAACAACAGAAAATGGAAAAGTTGTAGCAGTTAATAAGGGAAAAACAATTATTACAGCAAAATGTATAAGCGATGGAAAGGAATATACAGCAAATTGTGAGGTGGAAGTGGCAGAACATGTAGATAATAGCTATGTCCAATATGATGTGGAATACAAGGATGTATATACAGGAACACAATATACCCAAAATACAGGATGGAGATTATTAAATCAGACAGATAATGGGGATGGAACATATGATATAGATATTATTAGTACAGGAATACCTGCAAAATTATATTATTATGGTTATGATAATTTTAAAGAAATTGAAAATACGACTCCTACAACAATAGGAAATTGGGCAGGAGATAGTGCACAAAGAAATGCTTTTGTAGAAAGATATTATGGGGTAGCAAGCTATAATAATGTTTATGCAGCAGCAGGATTATTATATAATTTTGAAAATATTGTATTCAATGTGACAGGAACAACTAGTACATTAAATAAAACAGGTATAGAAAAAGAACATGGAGGATATATAGAAATTAAAAATGCTGGAGAAATAGTTGAAGCAACTGATAGTACTACAGGAGAAGATTTATTTAGAACCAATATAGCAAGTGGAACAGTAAAAGATATAAGGTCCATAAATCTTGAAGATATAATAGGAAAAAATCCAAGTTCAGATAAATTACAGATAAATACGGAAAAAAGCAAAGGTTTATTTATATTACAAAACTATACACCAGATCCGCATTCTAGTTCTAATTATTGGTTAGCCTCTCCATTTTATAATGGATATGAACGTTATTTATATTATGTAGATGGTAGTGGCGGTAGTACTAGAGAAGATGGATATAATGCAGGACCATTTGGAGTTCGTCCTATTATTTCAATATCTGGAGTAAAAATGATTCAAGAAGAAGGAAGTTATATATGGAAGATAATAAAATAGCACCATTTTATGTGGTGTTATTTTGTTATTTATAGGAATTTGCTTGCAAAATCTGTAAAATAGTATATAATAAAGGCATAAAGTTCAGAGAGAAAATTAGGAAGAAATAAATTTCTTAAAAACTAGATTTGACTTAGGAAGGAAAGCGAGCAAACATGAATTTAGAAGGAATTGAAAAAGAAATAGGATATACATTTCAAAATAAAGAATTATTAAAAAAAGCATTAACACATACATCTTATGCCTATGAAAAACATATAGACAGTAATGAAAAGTTAGAATTTTTAGGAGATAGTATATTAGAATTTTTGTCAAGTAGATATCTATTTACACATTATAAAAATCTAAGAGAAGGGGAAATGACAAAAGTAAGAGCAACAGTCGTATGTGAAAAAAGCTTATACAAAGTAGCAACAAAGCATCATTTTGGAGATTATTTGTTATTAGGAAAATCAGAAAAGATAAATGGAGGAAATAAAAGACCAGCTATATTAGCAGATAGTGTAGAAGCAGTCATTGCTGCTATGTATTTAGATGGTGGATTAGAACCAGTAAACACATTTATCATTGAAAATCTAAAAGAAGAAATTGAACAAGCAAGTAAACATGTAGGAGATAAAGATTATAAAACGGTATTACAAGAAAAGTTACAAGAAGCAGGAGATGTTAAAATAGAATATGAGATTATAAAAGAAAGTGGACCAGACCATGATAAAAGCTTTGAAGCACAAGTCAAATTTAATGGAAAAGTCTTGGCGAAAGGTTCAGGAAAAAGCAAAAAAGGGGCTGAAATGCAAGCTGCAAAAAAAGCGCTTGAAAATTTAAAATAGAAAAGAGGTAAATCTATGAAACATCAATACATAATACCGATATTTGTACCACATTTAGGTTGTCCAAATGATTGCATTTTTTGTAATCAAAAATCAATCAGTGGTCAAAAGAAGAATATGACAAAAGAAGAAGCAAAAAAGATAATAGATGATTACCTAGAAAATATAAAAGATAAAGAAGCACAAATTGAAATTGCCTTTTTTGGAGGAAGTTTTACAGCAATAGAAGAAACATTGCAAAATGAACTATTAGAACTAGCATATGAATATGTAAAAAACGGAAAAGTAGAAAGTATTAGAATATCTACAAGACCAGATTGTATTAATAAAGATATTTTAAAAAGATTAAAAAAATATAAAGTAAAAACCATTGAATTAGGAGTACAATCTTCAAATGATTATATCCTAAAAAGAGCCAATAGAGGACATACATTTGCAGATGTCAAAAAAGCATCTAAATTAATTCGATTTTATGGATTTAAATTAGGACATCAAATGATGGTTGGATTACCAGAAAGTACAAGGATAGATGAAATTAATACAGCAAAAGCATTGATAAAATTAAAACCAAGAATGGTAAGAATTTATCCAGTTTTAGTAGTGAAGAATACAAAATTAGAAAAAGAATATCAAGAAGGCATTTATGAACCATTACCATTGCCACAAGCAATTGAAACTTGTAAGGAATTGGTTAGGATGTTTGCAGATAAAAAAATTGATATTATTAGAGTTGGACTACAAAACACAGATGAAATTGCAGATCCAAGTCAAGAAAAAAGTGAAGTTGTAGCAGGACCTTATCACCCAGCATTTAGGCAATTGGTGGAATCAGCTATGTGGTATGATGCTATTGTTGGGAAAATTAAGAAATTAAATGTAAAAGTAAAAGAAGTAGAAGTCAAAGTAAATCCAATAGATGCTAATAATGTGATTGGACATAAGAAAGAAAATGTTAAAAAATTAAAAGAATATTATGATGTGGATTTAGTTTTAAAACAAGATAAATCGATTAAGCAAGGAAAATCTAAAATTGAAGTAACAAAAACATTTAAAGATTTTGCTTATGAAGAAAAAGAGGAAGAAAAAAAAGAAGTGAGTAAAAAATAAAGGGGATATTTATGAAAAAAGGTTTAGTAATCATATTAGTAATTGTTCTTGTTTTAATACTTCTAGGTGTTATCTTGTATATGACAACAGAAAGAACAGTTACCAATAGAGAGGACTTGTATGAAAAGATAGAAGAATATTTGGTTAGTTTAGAAGAACCACATTATTCCTTAGAGACAAAAGAATCTACGCCCAATTATGATATCAGTGATTTTAAAGTGTTTACTGATATACAAAAATTAGGAATTAAGCAAAAAGGAAATCAGTTCTATGTATATGTATGGGCAAAAGTTTACAGTTATTATGTAGAGGATCATCAATTAGAAGTAAATAGTGGATATTCTGCACCATGTAAATTTATTATAGAAAATGATGATGTTATTGATTGTATCATGCCAGAAGATGGTGAGAGATATGCAGAATCCATAAAGGAAATATTTCCTGAAGATATCAGAGAAAAAATGAAAAACTTAGATTCTGATAATCAAACAATAAAAAAAGAAGTGGATGAATATTATGCTTATTTAAATGAGAATGAATAATTCTATAAATTTGCATATAAAAAATGGATGTCTTAGAGAAATCTACGATTTTTCTAAAAAAGAATAAAATCACCTAAAATTACCAATACTAGTAATAAAGGTGATTTTTATTATGAGCTTAAAAGAAAAAATACAAATCAAAAAAATAATATTAGAAATATTAGGAACCATTTTAGGTGCATTTATCATTGCAGTAGCTGTATCATTATTTTTATTGCCCAATAAATTATCTTCAGGAGGCGTGGCAGGACTTGCAACAATCACCTATTATTTGTTTCATTTACCAATGGGAATTAGTATGTTAATCATAAATGTTCCATTATTTTTAATGTCCATATTAAAAATCGGAAAAAAATTTTTTATAGAGTCGATTATAGGAACAATTAGTTTATCCATGTTTATTGATATATTAGATAAAGTCACACCTTTAACAGAAGATAAATTTTTAGCCTGTATTTATGGTGGTATTTTAATGGGAGTAGGGACAGCGATTATTTTAAAATGCAACAGTTCGACAGGAGGAACAGATTTATTTAGTTATATAGCAAGAATTTATAAACCAACTATAAAGGTTGGAGAAATCATCTTTTTAATTGATATTGCGATAGTGGCTCTAAATATGATTTTTTTAAGAGAAATTGAAATCGGATTATATTCAGCAATTGCTATTTATTTAATGGGAAAAATTATTGATATTTTATTTGAAGGAATTTATTTTACAAAACTTATCTATATTGTTTCTGACAAATCAGAAGAAATTGCAAAGGAAATTGGAGAAACAATAGGAAGGGGTACAACAGGAATTTATGGAAAAGGTATGTACACGAATTCTGACAAACTAATTTTAATGTGTGCAGTTACTAGAAAGGATGTAGGAAATACCATACAAATCATAAGAAAAATAGACAAGAAAAGTTTTGTAATTATTACAAATTCAAGAGAAGTGTTAGGGTTAGGATTTAAGAATGAATAATAGGGAATTTGGGGACGGACTCATTTTTCCCTGCTTTGTTGTGAATTATATATTTTTATGCTAATATGGACATGTAAATTATAAAAAGGGGAAAAATAAATTGAAAAAAATTGTTTATCTATTCGCAATTATATTTTTAGTAATGATTGTAATAGTCAATATAGTATTTACAACCTATTTAGATACATCAGAACAAGCAATTATTCAAACAAATCATTTAGGATATATTTTAGGTGTTTTACTGGTAGGAATCCTGATATACTTTATTACACATAGGGTAAATCAATATTTATATAAAGATAAATCTTCAGATATCAATAAAAAAATAAGAAAAAAATTATTTATAGTTGCTTTTACGATGTATATCATATTCAACATAATATGGGTTATCCTTATCAATCCAAAAGTAGTAGGAGATTCTGTTCATGTTTGTAATTTAGCACAAACATTTTATGGAGATAATTCGCAAGATTTTTTGCAAAATCCAACATATGTAGGCGTTAGTTTAAAAGAATATATGCAGGCATATCCACATCAAATTACATTAGCATTTGTATATAGTATCTTTTTTAGGATTATTCATTTTGATGTTATGGAGATATTAAGAGTATGGAATATGATTGGAAATTTAGCAATTATTGTAGCAATATATAAAATTGGAAATCAACTATCTAAAAAATATAAAATGAATAAAGTACGATTATTATTATTGATACTAACTTTTATATCTTTGCCAATGCTTACAACATATATTTATGGAGATATTCCAAGTTTAGCCTTATGTTTATTTTCTGCTTATTTTATGATAAGATATACAGAAACGAAAAAGATAATTTATCCAATAATAGCCTCTATTTTTACAATGATAGCATATATGATGAGAATGAATAGTCTGATTTTTATAATTGCAACAAGTATGTATTTGATATTAAATATATGGAAAGAATGGTCAAAAGAAAAATGGAGAGATAGAATGTTACAAATATCCATCATATGTATATATCTTATAATAACCATGTTTCCAGCATTATTAGTAAAAGACTATTATTTTCAGAAATATGATTTAGATAAAGATAAGATTTATCCGAATAATAGCTATTTACTTATGGCGATGGAAGAAGGACCAAGAGGAAATGGTTGGTATAATGAAAATATAGCAGGGCCAGCACTAAAAGAACCAGAAAAAATGAAGACAGAATATACTCAAAAAATAAAAGACAGATTAATCTATTTTTCAGAGAATTGGGGATATATGCTTAAATTTTATACCAATAAAATCACTTCTATGTGGACAGAAAATACATATGCAGCTGTTAGAAATAATACATTAGCAGACAATACAATGATAGATAAGTTTATAAATCCATTAACATTGTATCAAAAAGCAGTATTAATACTTATTTGTACTTGTAGCATCATCATATTGGTACAAAATAGAAAAAATCTTTCATATGAATTGATATTTTTAGCAACAATTTTTATAGGAGGATTTGCCTTTCATATATTGTGGGAAGCAAAATCAAGATATATTATTCCATATATTGTCGTCTTAATACCAATGGCATCAATAGAAATTCAAAAATTTCAAGTAATGAATTCTAAAATGATAAAAAAAATAAAAAATTTCTCAAATAGTATCATCTTGCATTTTAATAAAGGAAGGAAACAAGTATGAAAACTATATTAATCGTAGAAGATAATACAGATATTCATAATTTACTAAAAGAAGTATTAGAAAAAGAAAATCACAAAGTTTTAAATAGTTATTCTGGAACAGAAGCCTTAATGGTTTTAGAAAAAGAAAAAGTGGATTTAATTTTATTAGATTTAATGTTACCAGGATTAAATGGGGAAGACATTATAAAAAAAGTAAAAGACATCCCTATTATTGTGATTAGTGCCAAAATTTCTCCAGAAGACAAAGTAAATGCTTTATTAAGTGGGGCAAATGACTATTTGACAAAACCATTTTCAACAGAAGAATTGTTGGCTAGAATACAGGTACAATTTAGAATGAATAAAGACAGAGCAAATCATAAAAATGCAAAATTAGTATATAAACAAATGGTATGTAATCAAGAAAATCATACAGTATGTATAGGAGAAAGGCCAATATATCTAACAAAAACAGAATATGCAATTATGAAACAATTATTGCTACATCCGAAACAAGTAGTAACCAAATCAAAGTTACTAGAATGTATTAGTCAAGACACATTAGATTGTGATGAAAATTCGTTAAAGGTACATATTAGTAATATAAGAAAGAAAATAAGACAAGTAACAGAAGAAGAATATATTGAATCTGTATGGGGAATTGGTTTTAAAATGCATGAATAAAATTAACGAAATCTTAACGATTTTCTTAACTGAATTCTTAACTATTTTGTTGTAAAGTAATAAGGAAAGGAGGAGGTTATGGAATATATTTTAGAAACAAATCAATTGGAAAAAACATATCATCATTTTAAAGCGATTAATAACTTAAATATGCATATAGCGAAAGGTGCTATTTATGGCTTGATTGGAAAGAATGGAGCAGGAAAAACAACTTTGATTCGATTAATTTGTGGGTTGCAAAATCCTACAAATGGAACTTATACAATTTATGGTATTCTTAATACAGATAAACAAATATTGCATGTCAGAAAACGAATGGGAGCTATTATAGAAACACCATCCATTCGATTAGATGCAACAGCAGAAGATAATTTAAAAGAACAATACAGAATTATGGGGTTACCTAGCTTTGATAATTTACAAGAAATTTTAAAATTAGTAGGATTAATGGATACAGGAAAGAAAAAGGCAAAACATTTTTCTTTAGGTATGAAACAAAGGCTAGGCATTGCTATTGCATTAGTAGGAAATCCGGATTTTTTAATATTGGATGAACCAATTAATGGATTAGATCCAGAAGGAATTATTGAAATTAGAGAATTAATTTTAAAATTGAATAAGGAAAGAGGCATTACTTTTCTAATTTCTAGTCATTATTTAGATGAATTATCTAAAATTGCAACTAATTACGGATTTATTGAAAATGGACATATGATGCAAGAAATTCCTAAAGAAGAATTAGAAAAAAAGTGTAAGAAAAGACTAGAACTTGAAGTTAGTAATATAAAAGAATGTGTAAAATATTTTGAAGAAAAACAATTTCCTTATGAAGTCATTTCCAATGAAAAAATTTATTTATATCATAAGATGAATATCACAGAATTAGCAATTGCTCTTTCTGAAAGAAATTGTATCATCAACAAATTAGAAGAAAAAGAAGAATCCCTTGAAAGTTATTATATCAACTTGATGGGAGGTGACAATCATGTATAAATTGTTAAAAGCAAATTTCTTTAGATTAGTAAAAAACAAAATATTTTGGGGAATTGTCATCATCACCATATTGATAGCTAGTTTTATATTATTCAATACCATTTTAAATCAGCAAGGAGAGACAAAAGAAGGAATTGATAACATATTGGTAATGTATATTCATTTTATTGGAATTTTTATTGCCATATTTACTAGTTTATTTGTAGGTACAGAATATTCAGACGGGGCTCTTAGAAATAAAATCGTGATAGGGCATAGTAGAAAAAATATATATTTTGCAAATATGATGACAAGTATTGTTGTAGGAATATGTATAGAATTGATTTATATGCTTGTTATAACGATTGTAGGAATTCCAACTCTTGGAACTTTGCAAATGACAACTGAAAAGTTTTTATTTATTGTGTTAGATATTGTCTTTATTATTATTGCATATGCTTCTATTTTTACTTGTATTACCTTATTATGCTCAGATATTACAGTTTCAACAGTTGCTTGTATTATTTTGGTACTTGTTATGCTGGTAGTAAGTATGGCACTATCTTCAACAGCAAATGCAACCAAATATTATGAAAGTTATTCTCAGAATGAAAATGGGGAAATAATAGTTTATCAAGAACCTAACCCTGATTATCCAGGAGATTTTAAGAAAAATGTAGCCAAAACAATTTTATATTGTATTCCTACTGGACAGGCATCTCAAATTGCAAGTCAAGTAAATAAACAGCCATTTCAAATGGTAGATTATATGTCAGATACTGAATTGAAAACAGCTTTCCTATATTCATTAGGAATGACAGTATGTATAACAGGAATAGGAATTTATTGTTTCAAACGAAAAGATTTGAAATAACTTAATAATGATTTGAAATAAAAAATTGGAAAGACAAATAAAGAAGACGAAAGGTTTGGTGAACATGTGGATTTATATCATTAACATTATATTATGCATGGTATTGCTTTTTTTAACAATAAAACTATATTTCATAAAAAAATCTATAAAAGAAATTCGTGTTTTAATACATAAAATTATAAAAGCAGATACCAATCAATTGTTAACCATATCTTCATCAGACAAAGAAATAAAAAGCTTAGCAAATGATTTAAATAAAGAATTACAAGAATTACGAAAAGAAAAATTACAATATCAAAATGGCAATCAAGAATTAAAGAGAATCATTACGAATATTTCTCATGACATGAGAACACCACTTACAGCAATTAGTGGATATATTGATTTAATGAAAGAAAATAAAGAAAAGCAAAAAGAATACATGAAAATCATAGAGAAAAAGACAGAAGAATTAACTTTGCTTACAGACCAATTATTTGACTTTTCCAAAACAATGGATATAGGTGTAGAAATGCAAAGAGAGAAATGTTGTATAAATGAAATTTTAGAGGAAACTTTGGCAAATATGTATAACTTTTTTAAAGAAAAACAGATAGAACCCAAGATTGAAATATGTACACACAAAATAAATAAAAATTTAGATAAGTATAGTATTATTCGTGTGTTTGAAAATATTTTATCAAATGTTTGTAAATATAGTAATGGAGATTTTAAAGTAACATTAAATGAAAAGGGAATCATAACATTTTCAAATAAAGCTAATTCATTAGATGCAACAACAGTACAAAAAATTTTTGATAGATATTTTACTGTTGAAAATGCCAAAAAATCTACAGGACTAGGATTATCTATTAGTAAACAATTGGTGGAACTAAATGGAGGAGAAATATCTGCTAAATATGTTAATAAGCATTTAATTATTCAAATAGAATTTTAATGATAGCATTTTTATGGTAGAATAAAAGCATAAAAATAAAAGGAAATATATAATAAAAATGAATAGAAAAGAATTAAAATCTATATTTTTAAAAATAAAAAAAGATGACAAAAAAGGCATAGAAGAATTATATAGCAAATACCATAAAATGGTTTATGGTATTGCTTTTTCTATACTAAAAAATAAAGAAGATGCAGAAGATATCATGCAAATTGTTTTTGCTAAAATACAAGAACTAGATAAAACAAAGTTACCAGAAGATAAAGAAATGACATGGTTATATACACTTACAAAAAACGAAGCATTAAATTATCTAAAAAAGAAAAAGGAAGAACTGTCATTAGATACTATATATGAAATAGAAAATAAAAATAATGAGATAGATGAAAAAATAGATAGTATAGAATTTAATCGATTAATTCGTAAATTAAATAAGAAAGAACAGGAAATCATTTCTTTAAAAATACTATCTGATTTTTCGTTTCAGGAGATTAGTGAATTACTAAATGAACCTGTTGGAACAGTAAAATGGAGATATTACAAAAGTTTACACTCTATAAAAGCAATGTTAGGAAGTTTCGCAATGTTTGTTATTACATTTACGATTGGAATGAAAGCTATATTTACAAATTTGAAAACAGGTAAACAAGAAGAAACAGTGCAATCAGAAGAAAATGTAAATGATGTCAGACAAGAGATAGAAAATACAAGTAGTCAAGATAGTGATAGTATGAATGGTGGAGAGCTTCAAGAGGAAGAACAACATAAAGAAATGCAAGATACTATACAAGAGGAAAATACAACAAGAGAAGAAGATACGAATAAAGCGGAAGAAAATAGAACAGAACAAAATAGCACAACTGAAAATACAATAGAAGAAACAGAAATAAAAGATGAAACAATTTCAAACACAATAACACAAGAAAATCAAATAAAGCAAGAAACAATGGTAAGTAAAGAATTTACAGAAAATGAGATTTCATACATGGGAATAGGATTCATTGGGATATCTGTTATATTTTTCATTATGACGATTATTTTTTTCATAAAATACCAACTAAAAACAAAAAAGAAATTGTCTAAATAATAGAGGTGGTATGAATGAAAAAGAAAATCTTAATTATCATAAGTGTAGCTATTATTTTATTAATATTAGGATATGGAAGTATTGTATATATAGATTATCATAATGTGGTAAATGGAAATTTACCTATTTTTGCTAATCAATCTGAAGATGGAAGTTATCAAGGATTAGGGTATACAGTTGAAGTAACATATTATCCTGATACAGATGTAATTGAAGAAATGAAGATGAAACTTTTTGAAAAAATAATAGCAGGAATGGTGCAAGATGTTGAGAAACAAAACGAAAATCAAGAGAATCAAGAGATTGTCATCATTGACAATGGGAATATACAAAATGAAAATAAAATTGATGCATTTATTGATAAAGGAGATAATCGTGAAGCAGATATTTTACAGATACATATAATTTTAAATGATAAAACAGATAATATGACAATCGAATTTGTACCAGGAACATATGACGAAACATCTTTTGAAGAAAGTGATACAGAAAGTGAGAATACAGTAAATAGACAAGTGCCAAGAAGTGTTACAACAGCAGAAGAATATGAGGAGGTCTATGGATATTATAAAATAACTGTAAATGGAGAAGAAACAGGAAGATATGATGGTTTGCGTTGGCACATGAAAAGGGTAACAAAAGATAATACAGTACAAGTTATTATGGAACCATATTTAATAGAAGTAACAGAGTTTCCTGCTATTTGCGAATATTCCTTAGAAAGTTCAAATTATGAAAAGAAATTTGAGTTAACATATATGGCTAGAAAAGATATGGGAGTAAAGAAAATTGCAGAAAAAAATCAATTTGATAATTTGGATTTCGAAGTATATACAATTGCAGGAGATGTTTCTATTACCATAGAAGGGGATATGGTATATTCTTTAGAAGATGCTTTAACGCAAGGAGTAATTACAGTTCAAGACATCTTAGAACAAGTAAAAGAAGATGAAAAATATGGATTTTGTGAAAAAGCTTATTATAGTGATGGAGGAAGCACAGAATATCGATATGCAGAATATACCATACTAAAATACAATACATTAGATGGTAATAAAGATTTGGTAATTGGTATGCAAGGAACGATTATAAATCAAATAAATGCAAGTGGATATAAAACTGAATAGAAAGAAATTATAGAATAGATAAAATCATAAAATTACTTTATACGAAAGTATAGAGTAATTTTTTTTAATATGATATAATTTAACAGAATTAGGAGTGAAAAAATGAAAGAGCAACAATATATATTAAAAGAACCAAAGACATTTAATTTAAAAGATATCTTCGAATGTGGACAATGCTTTCGTTGGAATGAACAAGAAGATGGAAGCTATACAGGAATATGGAAAGAAAATGTAGTAAATGTCAAAAAAGAAGGACAAGATTATGTGTTTTCTGGTATATGTAAAAACGAAAATTTAGAGAAGGAAATATATACATATTTTGATTTGGATAGAAATTATGAAAAAATAAAAGAAGAATTATCTAAAAAAGATAATTATATGAAAACAAGTATTGCACATGGTAAAGGTATTAGAATCTTAAATCAGGATTTATGGGAAACCATTATATCATTTATTATATCTGCTAACAACAATATACCGAGAATAAAAGGGATTATTGAAAGATTATCAAAGGCATATGGAAAAGAGATAGAATGGAAAGGAAAAACATATTATACATTTCCAACACCAGAAGAACTAAAAGATGTTACAGTAAAAGAATATAGAGATTTAGGATTAGGATTTAGAGATATTAGGACTTATGAAACCACAAAAATGATATTAGATGGAAAAGTAAATTTAAAAGAATTGAAAGAAAATCCAAATACAATGGAGGTAAGAGAAAAATTATTGACACTTTCAGGCGTAGGACCAAAAGTTGCAGATTGCATATTATTATTTTCTGACTTGAAACGTTTAGAGGTATTTCCAATAGATGTGTGGGTAAGAAGGGTTATGAATGATTTATATATACAAAATGAGGATGAAACAAAAGTAAGCAAAAAACAGATTCAAAAGATTGCAAGAGAGAATTTTGGGGATTTAGCAGGTTTAGCGCAACAATATTTGTTTTATTGGAGAAGGGAGGCGTAAAATTAGGATATAAAAATATTGTAAAATAAAAGTAGGTATGATAGAATCTGAAACGAGGAGGGAAAAATGATTTATACAATAACATTTAATCCTGCATTAGATTATATCACGCAAGTTGAAAATTTTAAAATTGGTGAAATAAATAGAACAAAAACGGAAACAATATTACCAGGAGGAAAAGGACTTAATGTTTCTATTGTACTAAAAAACTTAGAAATTGAAAATACAGCACTTGGTTTTGTGGCTGGTTTTACTGGAGAAGAGTTAATACGTAAAATGGAGTCACAAGGTGTAAAGACAGATTTTGTTAAGGTAGAAAAAGGGTTAACAAGAATCAATGTGAAAATAAGTTCTATAAATGAAAATAAGGTGGAAGAAACCGCTTTAAATGGAATGGGACCACAAATTACAAAAGAAGATATTGAAGTATTATTTGAAAAAATACAAAAGATGTCAACAAATGATATTGTGATTTTGTCAGGAAGTATACCTAAAAATATAGATAATGATATCTATGAAAAAATATGTAAAGAACTTAATGAAAAACATATCACGTTTATAGTAGATTCTACACAGGAATTACTTATGAATGTATTAAAATATCATCCTTTTTTAATAAAACCAAATAAAGAAGAATTAGAAGAAACACTAAATCGTAAAATTTTAACAAAAGAAGATATTATTAATGCAGCGAAAACTCTGCAAAAAATGGGAGCACAAAATGTGTTAGTATCATTAGGAAATGATGGAGCACTATTGTTAACTAAAGAGGATGACACATATTATTCAAAAGCGCCTAGAGGACAAGTAGTAAATACAGTTGGATCAGGAGACTCTATGGTGGCAGGATTTTTAGCAGGATATTATCAAACAAAAGATTATGAATATGCATTGAAAACAGGAGTGGCAGCAGGAAGTGCAAGTGCATTTTCTATACGACTTGCAACAAAAAAGGATGTTGATTTACTTTTAAAACAATTATAAAAAAGATGTGTGTTAACAAAATGAAAAGGTTCTACACACAGATGTGAAGACTGGTTTGCAGTACTTCAAAAAATAATACAAAAGAAAGGGGTAAAATATGAGAATTACAGATTTACTTAGCGAAAAAGCCATCACTCTACAAGGAAAAGCAAAGAATAAATCGGAAGCAATTGATGAATTAGTAGATTTAATGATGGAAAATGGAAACATTAAGGACAAGGAAGCATACAAAAAGGTAGTCTTAAAAAGAGAAGAAGAAGGAACAACAGGAATTGGAGAGGGAATTGCCATTCCACATGGTAAAACAGATGCAGTAACCAAACCAGGTTTGGCTGCAATGGTAATTCCAGAAGGGGTGGATTTCAATTCATTAGATGGAAGTCCAGCAAAGTTGTTATTTTTAATAGCAGCACCAAATACAAAAGATAATGTACATTTAGATGTTTTAAGTAGATTATCTACACTATTAATGGATACAGAATTTAGAGAAGCATTATATAAAGCAAAATCACCAAAAGAATTCTTAAAATGTATAGATAAAGCTGAAAGTGAAAAATTAGGAGAAGAAAAAAATACAAATGAGCAATATGAAATTTTAGCAATCACTAGCTGTCCAACAGGTATTGCACATACATATATGGCAGCAGAGGCTTTAGAACAAATGGGAGAACAATTAGGACATAAAGTGAAAGTAGAGACTCATGGATCATCAGGTGTGAAAAATAAATTTACAAAAGAAGAAATCAAAAATGCAAAGGGAATTATTATCGCATCAGACACAAAAATTGATTTATCAAGATTTGATGGTAAAAAATTAGTGAAAGCAAAAGTAGCAGATGGAATCAATAAGCCTAAAGAACTAATCGAACATATATTGTCAGCAAATGCAAAAACATATCATTCAAATAATAAAAACACAACACAGGAAAATGATGAAGAAAAAGAAAAAATCGGAACAAAAATTTATAAACATTTAATGAATGGTGTTACACATATGTTACCATTTGTTGTTGGTGGAGGAATTTTAATAGCTATTGCATTTTTATTAGATGATTATTCAATAGATCCTTCAAACTTTGGTATGAATACACCGATTGCAGCTTTCTTTAAAACAATAGGAAATGCAGCATTTAATGTTATGCTATATATACTTGCAGGGTATATAGCTATGAGTATTGCAGATAGGCCAGGTCTAGCAGTTGGATTTGTTGGAGGAATTCTAGCAGTACAAGGAACAACATTTGAATCATTAACCAATAGTGATATCACATTAGTCAGTTCAGGATTTTTGGGAGCATTAATTGCAGGATTTGCAGGTGGATATATTGTTTTAGGATTGAAAAAATTATGTAGTTATTTACCAGACAGTATAGAAGGTATAAAGACAATTCTTTTATATCCTGTATTTGGAATATTAATTATGGGAACATTTATGTTATTAATAAATCCTTATGTAGCAGCAATTAATACTGCAATTAATAATTATTTATCTTCAATGAGCAATGCCAATAAAATTATATTAGGTGCTATATTAGGCGGAATGATGGCTGTGGATTTAGGAGGACCTATCAATAAAGCAGCATATACATTTGGAACAGGAATGTTGGCATCAGGACAATATGAAATCATGGCAGCTGTTATGGCTGGAGGAATGGTTCCACCACTTGCAATTGCATTTTTAGCAACAGCATTCCCAAGGAAAATTCCTAAAAAAGATAAACAAGCAGCATATGTAAATTATATTATGGGATTATCATTTATATCAGAGGGAGCAATTCCTTTTGCATCAGCAGATCCATTAAGAACAATACCAGCATTTGTCATTGGATCAGCAGTTACGGGAGCACTTTCAATGTTGTTTAGTTGTACATTAATGGCACCACATGGAGGAATATTTGTTATAGCAACCATTGGGCATCCTGTAAAATATTTATTGGCAATTGCAGTAGGAGCAATCGTTTCTACATTAATTATGGCAAATTTGAAAAAGAATTTGCCTGAATATGAAAAGAAAGCATAAGAATAAGAGGAGGATATTATGGTAAAAGATACAATCATATTAAAAAATGAAACAGGATTACATGCAAGACCAGCAAGCGAACTTGCAAAACTTGCAGCATCATTTAAAAGCACAATAAAATTAAATGTCAATGGTAAAACTGTTGACGCAAAATCAATATTAGGTATCATGGCAGCAGGAATAAAATACAATACAGAAATTGAAATAGAATGTGAAGGAGAAGATGAAGAAAAAGCTTTATCAGAAATTGTAAAAGGTTTTGAAAATAATTTTGGTGAATAATAAAAAGATTTTAGTTAAAGGTTTATAGGTTTATCCATAAAACCTAAATACATATATAAGGAATGATACAGATGCTAAAAGGAAAAGGTGTTTCAACTGGTGTAGGATTCGGAAATATAGTGGTTTTAAAAAAAGTAGAAAGAAAAATAGAAAAGAAAACAATAGAAAGTGAACAAGTCGAACATGAATTAGAAAGACTTCATGAGGCATTAAACCAAGTCATTGATGAAACAGAAACACAAATGAAAAATATGAGTGGTACAGAAGCAGATATCATGCAAGCATATGTCATGATTATGCAAGATCCTTCATTAATTTTAGAAACAGAAAATGCTATTAAGAATTCACATTATAATGCAGAATATGCTGTGGAATTTGGATTCAATAGTGTTATACAGATTTTTGAAAATATGGATGATGAATATATGGCTTCAAGGTCTAGAGACATTTTAGATATAAAAAATAGAGTATTAGGAAAACTATTTAAGGAAGAAAATATCGACTTAAGCAAATTAAATCCCAATACAATTATTGTAGCAACAGAATTAACTACTTCTGAAACTGCAAAACTAGATTTTAAAAATGTATCTGGAATTATCACAGAGCTTGGAGGAGAAAATTCACATACATCTATTATGGCAAGAACACATACGATTCCAGCAATTACGAAAGTAGAAGAAGCAACAAAAATATTAAAAGATGGTGATAGTGTTGCGATTAATGGTACATCTGGAGAAATCTATCTAAATCCGACTGAAGAAGAAAAACAAAAATTATTAGATTTAGAAAAACAATTAGAACAAGAAAAATCAGAGTTGGATAAATATAGAAATGAAGAAAGTGTCACAAAGGATGGAACAAAAGTAAAACTATATGCCAATATTGGACTTCCAGCAGATGCTGAAATAGCAGTAAATAATACAGCAGAAGGTGTTGGGTTATTAAGAAGTGAGTTTCTATATATGGATAGTGATACAATGCCATCAGAAGAAAGTCAATTTGAAGCATATAAAAAAGTAGCAGAAATTATGAAAGATAAAGAAGCTATCATAAGAACATTAGATATTGGAGGAGACAAAGAGCTAAAATATTTAACATTAGAAAAAGAAGCAAATCCATTTTTGGGATATAGAGCCATTAGATTGTGTTTGGATAATCCAACAATATTTAAAACACAATTAAGAGCTATCTTAAGAGCAAGTGCGTTCGGAAAACTAGCCATCATGTTCCCAATGATATCTTCTATAGAAGAATTAAGAGCTGCTAAAGAAGTATTAGAGGAATGTAAACAGGAATTAGACAATGAAAATATTTTATATGACAAAAATATTCAAGTAGGAATTATGATTGAAATTCCATCAGCAGCTTTAATAGCAGACAAATTAGCCAAAGAATGTGATTTCTTTAGTATAGGAACAAATGATTTAATTCAATATACAGTAGCAGTAGAAAGAGGAAATGAAAAGATTTCTAAATTATATACAAAATACCATCCAGCAGTTATCAAATTGATCAAAAAAGCAATCGATGGCGCACATTCAGCAAACATTATATGTGGAATGTGTGGAGAAGCAGCCGGAGATCCAACTTTTATACCACTTCTAGTTGGTCTAGGTTTAGACGAATTTTCAATGAACTCAAACAACATATTAAGGGCTAGAAAAACCATCAATAACTTAGATAAAGAAACATGTGTAAAACTTAGTGAAGAAATATTACAAATGGCATCTGCAGAAGAAGTGGAAAAAAGATTAAAACAATAATGTTCTTTTGGGACAATTTGGGACAATTGGGGACGTTTCTTTTTGGACCTTTTTATAGGTGATTAATTTTAACGAAAATATCTTTCCTAGGATACCGTAGAATTATTGCGTTATTAAAAAAGAAGAATTAAATAACTGGAAATAAAATACTTTTATAGGAAAATAGCAAGAAAAATCTTGCTATTTTTTATATTGTATAATACAATTTGTAAAAGATAGTTTAGTTTGAAAGATGTTTCTTTTGGAAATATGTGAATGTATTAATTATAGTATTTTAAGTAACGAATGAGAATAAATAAAATGATTAGTATCAAAATATTAATATAGTAAAATGAATGCGATTACTGATAAAGTAGTAAAAAGGTCCAAAAAGAAACGTCCCCAATTGTCCCAAATTGAGCATAAAGGAGAGAATCATGGGCTTAAGAATTATTTATGGAAAAACAGGAACAGGAAAAAGTGGTTTATGTTTTTCAGAGATAGCAAAGTTAATAGAAAAAGAAGAAAATATATATTATATTACCCCTGAACAATTTTCATTTACTGCAGAGAAAAATTTAATGGGATTTTTAAATGAGAAGGCAGTGATGAATGCAGAGGTTATTACGTTTAGTAGAATGGCTAATAGAGCTTTAAATGAAATTGGAGGAAGAAATAAAACCAATTTATCAAAATGTGGAAAAGCCATGCTAATTTATTCTATTTTATCGAAATATCAAAATGATTTTCAATTTTTAGGAAAAAGTGATGAAAACATAGAGATTGGTATTCAAAGTATTACAGAATTAAAAAAACATGGAATTACATTAGATATATTAGATAAAGAGATTGAAAATCTAGATGATAAATATTTAAAGACAAAGTTAGAAGATATTCGATTCATTTATCAAAACTATGAGGAACAAATTTCAGAAAACTATATTGAAGAAACAGATTTGTTAGATTTCTTAGCAAAAAATATAGAAAATTTAAGTTGGATAAAAGATAGTATTATTTATATAGATGAATTTTCAGGTTATACAGCACAAGAATATGAAGTGATAAAACAATTTATCAAATATGCAAAGCAGGTCAATATCACGATATGCATTGATAATTTAGAAATGGAAACCAATCCAGATATAGATGTGTTTTATTCAAACAAACAAACATTAAAAAAACTAATTAGAATGATTGATGAAAATCATTTTAAACTAGAAGAACCTGTCAATTTAGAAAATCAATATCGATTAAAAAATGAAGAATTACAAGTTTTAAGTCAGAATTTATTAAATACAAAATCTACAAAATATGCAAAAAATGTGGAAAACATACATTTATTTTTAGCAAAAAATAGGTATTCAGAAATTGAAAATGTGGCAAAAACAATTTGTAAAATGGTAAGAGAGAAAAAATTAAGATACAAAGATATAGTAATTATTACAAAAAATATAGATATGTATTCTTCATTAGTAAGAAGTATTTTTGCAAAATATGATATACCAGTGTTTATCGATGAAAAAAGAGATTTAAATCAAAATATCATTGTGCAATATGTACTTTCTATATTTGAAATCTTTGCAAACAATTATACAAGTGAAGCCATGTTTAATTATATTAAGTTAGGTTTTTTAGATATAGAAGATGATGAAATCTTCCGATTAGAAAACTATTGTACAAAATGGGGAATTAAACGAAATAAATGGAAAGAAGATTTCAAATATGAAATGGATGATGATGCTAAAAAACAAGAAATCGAAAGACTAAATGAAATTAGAAAACAAATCATAGAACCATTAGTTACTTTGAAGAAGCGTATAGATAAAGAAAAGACTGCAAATCATATAAGCAAACAAATCTACACATTTTTGCAAGAACAACATATAGAAGAAAAAATTTCTCAAAAAGTGAAATGGTTAGAAGAAAATGGTTTTATTGATTTAGCAAATGAATATGTTGAAAGTTATAACATCATTTTAGAAGTGTTAGATGAAATTGTTTTGGTATTTCAAGAAGATAAGATGAGTATGGATGTTTATAGCAAAATTTTAAAAATCGGACTAAAAAATAGTGAATTGGGTAAAATTCCAGCCACACAAGACCAAGTAACTTTAGGAGATGTGGATAGAACAAGAAGTCATAAAGTGGACATTGTATTTGTGATTGGACTAAATGATGGTGTTTTCCCAAGTGTCAATAAAGATGAAGGATTTTTAAATGATGCAGATAGAGAAAAATTAAAAAATGATGGTATGGAATTGGCAAATGGTACATTAGAAAATTTATATGAAGAAAACTTTAACATATATAAAGTTTTAACAACTGCTGAACAAGAGATGTATTTATCCTATGCTTCATCAGATGGAGAAGGAAAAGCTTTAAGACCATCTATCTTAATTCATAAAATTAAGAAAATTTTTCCAAAACTAGAGGAGCAAAGTGATGTAGTAGGTAAAAAATATGAAATTGTAGGTCAAAATATTACCTATGAAGAATTACTAGAAAAACTATATCAATTAAAAAACAAAGAAGATATAGAAAAATTATGGTATACAGTATATGATTGGTATAAACAAAATCCAAATTGGAATATCAGATTAGAACAAGATATGGAAGGATTAACTTATACAAATGTACCTAAAAAATTAAAAAAAGAGAATATGAATAAATTATATGGAAATACTTTACATACAAGTGTATCTAGATTAGAACAATATAGAAGATGTCCATTTTCCTATTACTTACAATATGGCTTAAAAGTAAAACCAAAAGAAGAACTAAAAATTCAAAGTTTTAATACAGGTTCTTTTATGCATGAAACCATCGATGAATTTTTTAAGTATGTACATGAAAACAACTTGAATTTAGCAGAATTAGAAGAAGTGGATATTCAAAAAATTGTATCTAAAATCATTGATGAAGATTTAGAATTATCAAAAAATTACATCTTTAAGGCAACAGTAAAATATAAAATCTTAGTAAGAAGATTAAAAAAGATTGTCAGTAAAGCACTAAAATACATTATTCAAACATTAATTTATAGTGATTTTACCATTAAAGGAACAGAAGTGGAATTTGATAAAAAAGGAGAATATAAACCAATTTTATTAGAATTAAAAGATGGAAAAAGGATTGAAATTACTGGTAAAATTGATAGAATTGATATTGCAAAAGAAGAAGATGGAAATTATTTAAGAATTATTGATTACAAATCTTCAAGTAAAAATATTGATTTAAATGAAGTGTATGCAGGTTTGCAGATCCAATTATTAACTTATGCAGATGCTGTATGTAAGGAAGAAGATTTGATTCCAGCAGGGATATTTTATTTTTCACTATTAGAGCAAATGATAAAAGCAGATAAAAAAATATCAGATGAAGAAATAGAAGAATTAATTAGAAAAAACTTTAAGATGAAAGGATTAATTGTTGCTGATGTAAAAGTTATCAAAATGAACGATAATTCTTTGACAACAGGAACTTCTAAAATGGTTCCAGCAGCTATTAGTAAATCTGGAGAAGTGATTGAAAAATGGACAAATGGTGTCAAACAAGAAGAATTTAACATATTGCAAAAATATATTTATCAAACCATAAAAGAGATTGGAAAAGAAATTTTTGATGGGAATATTGATTTAAAACCGTACTATAAAGATGGAAAAACACCATGTGAATATTGTGAATATAAATCCATATGTATGTTTGACCCAAGAAAAAAAGAAAATACATATCAATATGTTAACAAATTTTCAAAAGATGATATAATAGAAAAAATGAAAAAAGAAACTTATAACGATAAATAGAAAATAGAAAATAAAAAACAGAAGAGGAATTTTTATGAAAGAAAAAGAAAAAGTACAGATGCGAAAACGAAATATGAAATTGTTTCCTATATATAAAACACTTAGTTGGGATTATATATTCTTTTATACAACTAATTTCTTATTTTTAACACAATGCAAACATATTAATCCAGCAGATGTTGTATTAATAGATTCTTTTTATGCTTTATTTGGAATCATTATGCAGGTTCCAGCAACATTTGTCATAGAATATTTAGGAAGAAAAAAAAGCATGATTTTTGCGAATTTTTTAAATTGTATCTATATGTTAGTGGTCATGTTCAGTACTAATTTATTTAATTTAATAACGGCAGAATTATTGTCATCATTGGCTTTTGGAATTAAAGAATCGGTAGATCCAGCATTGTTAAATGAATCTATACCACCTTCGAGATATAAAAGTAAAATCTTTGCAAAAATTAGCCAAAGGGGAATGGCAAACTATTATATTATCAATGCAATAGCAACCATATTGGCAGGATTTTTCTATGATATCAATCCATATATACCCATTACATTATCATTCATCATAACGATATTGGTAACAATCATATCTACAGGATTTATCGAACCACAGACTGAAAATAAGAAACACAAAATACAAGAATTTAATCAACTAAAAGAACTGAAAGACTCTTTTAAGTTTATTCTTAAATCAGAAAGATTGAAAGCATTAATCTTATTTTCAGCAATATCAGGTGGAGTCATAAGTCTTATGGCAACATATGAAGTCAGTTTATTAGAAGATTTTGATATGCCAGCAAAATATTTATGTATGATTTTTGCTATATTAGGAATGATTTCAGGAATATTAGCTAAAAAGCAGGAGGCTTTTCATGAGAAATATAGGAATAAATCTTTATGTACTTTATTAGCAATCATAGGAGGAATGATTTTAATAGCAGGAATATGTGGAGCCATAGCGAAACAATATAGTGTGTTTATTTTATTCATAGTTGTTACATATATGATTCGATATTCTTGCCAAGGAATATATTATCCATTAACAGAAAGATATTTAAGAAATTTCTCAAATGAAAAGATTGATACAAAAATATTTACAGCAAAAAATTTCTTAAAAAGTATATTAAGTGCTGTTATTGGTATCATTGGTTCATTTTTATTAGATAGAATGAATATTTCTTATTGTATGCTTATTATAGGTGTTTCAACCATTATATTGACAATACTTATGAGTCAATATATGAAAACAAGGGTAGGATTAAAACCACAAGAATATTCTAAGGAAGAACTTCGATTTGATGAATTAGCAAACAAATGAAAAAGGGAGGAATGGTATGGAAAATAAAGAAAATGTACGAATGATGCGAAAGACAAATATGAGAATATTTCCAACATATAAAAAATTAGCATGGGATTATCTATTTTTCTATACAATTGACTTTTTATTTCTAACACAAATAAAAGGAATCAGTGCAGCAGATGTTATGCTAAAAAGTACATTTTATGCATTTTTTAGTATTGTATTACAAATTCCTGCCAATATCATTGTTGAGTTTTTAGGAAGAAAAAATAGTGTCATATTAGGGAATATTTTAAGTTGTCTTCATATGGTAATTATTATGATGAGTGGAAGTCTATTTGATTTAATTATTGCAGAATTTTTCAGTGCTATGTCTTTTTCTATTAAAAATGTAGCAGAACCAAGCTTATTAAATGAATCTATTCCACCTTCAAGATATAAAAGTCAAATATATTCTAAATTGAGTTCCAAAGGGGCATCAGGATTTTATTTCTTTGATGCAGTTTCAAGAATAGTAGCAGGTGTATTGTTCACAGTAAATGCTTATTTACCAATTATGTTATCATTATTCGTATTAATCATTGTTACAGTATTATCAATTGGTTTTATAGAGCCAATAAAAAAGAAGAAAAAAGGAAATGCTGTATTCATGTATAAAGTAGAGATGAAAAATGTAAAAGAGGGTTTTGCGTTTGTATTAAAATCAGAAAGATTAAAAGCTTTAATATTATGTGCAGCATTAATATATGCATTATTACAAATATCTTCTACCTATAATGTTAGCTTAGAAGAAAATATTGGGCTATCATCAGTTATTATAGGAATTATAGCAGCAATAGGAGGAATCATTAGCTCACTAGCTTCTAAATATCAAAATCAATTTCATAATAAATTTAAAAATAAAAGTTTACTAACAATTGCAATCTTACTTTCAGTAAGTGTTATTGTTGCTGGTGTTGTAGGTATGGGTGCAAAACAGTCAATGATATTATTGTTATTTGTCATCTTGTCAATATTTATATATAATTTCTGCTTAGGAATGTTTCATACAAGCATTGATAAATATCTAAGAAATTTTTCTAATGAGAAAATAGATACAAAAATATTTGCAGCATATAATTTATTTAGAAATGTATTTAGAATGGTAGGAACGTTATTTGCATCATTTTTATTGGACAAAATGGCAACTGCATATTGTATGATAGTAATTGGTGTTCTATTTACAATTATATATATTTTATTAGGAAAATATATGAAAACAAGAGTAGGATTGAAGCCAGAAGAATATTCTAATGAAGAAAGAAAATATGATGAGTTAAATCAAGTAAAAGAGTAAATAAAAATATCTTAGAGGTGATGATATGAAAGATTTATCCAATAAAAATGTAATTCATGTAAAGGATGAAAAAATAGAATATTTACAATTTAGAAAATTATTAGAATATAAAGATATCATTCATCATGCATATGCATTAGGATTAGATGTGGGATTTAAGACAACAACAGCTAATCAACAACTAGCATCACCAGAAAGAATAGATTTGGCAAGACAATCATATAAGAAATTATGTAGTAGTATGGGAAGTGATGATGCACATATTGTGCAAGCTAATCAAAATCATACAGACATTGTCAAAGTTGTCCAAACAAAAATAAATATGGATGAACCAGATTTTAGCTTAACAGAAGAAGGTATAGAGGATGGATTAGTGACCAATAAAAGAAAATTAGCATTAGCAACCACTAATGCAGACTGTATTTTATTATTGTTTTTTGATCCAGTAAAGCGTGTAATTGCTAATACACATTCTGGTTGGAAAGGAACCTTACAAAGAATTTCTATTAAAACTGTTCAAAAAATGATAAAAGAATTTGGAAGTCAAGCTCAAGATATCATATGTTGTATTTGTCCAAGTATTAGAAAATGTCATTTTGAAGTGGATAAAGATGTGAAAGACATGTTTGAAAAAGAGTTTTATGATTTAGAAAATGTTAAATTTATTGATATAGAAAAAGAAAATCAAGAAAAAATAATTCAGCTAACAGATTTTATAGAAGAAAAGATAGAAAATACAAAGTGGAATATAGATACAGTTTTTATCAATAAAATTCTTCTTCAAAGAGAAGGATTAAATCCAGAAAATATTATTGATTCAGGGATTTGTAGTGTTTGTCATTCTGACATGATACATTCCTATCGAATTGAAAAGAAAGATTATAATACAGAAACAGCAGTTATAGAATTAAAATAGGAAAAGGATGTAAGAGAAATGTTTAAAACATGGGAAGAATTAGAAGAATCAATTAAAGATTGTAACAGATGTAAATTATGTAAGACAAGACAAAATATCGTATTTGGTACAGGAAAGAAAGATGCGAAGCTAATGTTTATTGGAGAAGGACCAGGAGCAGATGAAGACAGATTAGGAGAACCTTTTGTGGGTAGAGCAGGAAAATTAATGAATTTAGCTTTTGAAACTTTAGGTATTGATAGAAAAGAGGTATATATTGCAAATGTTGTAAAATGTAGACCACCATCTAATAGAAATCCAGAAGAAGATGAAGCAACAGCATGTTTAGATTATTTAAGAAATCAAGTTATACTTGTGCAACCAGAAATTATTGTTTTGTTAGGAAGTGTTGCTTTAAAAAATATCCTAGGAAAAGAATATGGAATAACAGCTTCTAGAGGAAAATGGGTAGAAAAGAAAGGGATAAAATATATGCCAACTTGGCATCCAGCAGCATTATTGAGAGATGAAACAAAAAAAATAGATTTTATAAAAGATTTACAAAAAGTAGTAGAAGAAATGAACTAGCAAACGATATAGTCAGTTTTATTGACGAAATAAGAGAAACAATGTAAAATATTTATAGAATAATCAAAAGAATTGACAACCATCAATTCTTTTTTAAAGGATATAAATAAGAAAACAAGAAAAGAGGCGTCAAAAGTGAAAAAAGAAATAGAAGAAAAAGTGAATTATTGTTTAAATTGTAAAGTAAAACCATGTTCTTTAAAAGGGTGTCCATTAAATAATCATATCCCAGATTTTATACAAGCTTTGAAAAAAGAGGAATATTTAGAAGCCTATAAAATTTTATCAAAAACCACTGTTTTACCAGGTGTATGTGGAAGAATTTGTCCACATGAAAAACAATGTCAAGGTTCTTGTGTAAGAGGAATAAAGGGAGAACCTGTTTCTATAGGAGAATTAGAAGCCTATACTTTTGATAAAGTACATGAATTAGGATATCATCTATTAGATTGTTATGAAAAGATTGAAAAAAAGAATAAAAAAGTAGCTGTTTTAGGAGGAGGACCAGCAGGACTAACTTGTGCGGCTTTTTTAGCAAAAGAAGGAATACAAGTAACGATATATGAAAAATATGACTATTTGGGTGGTTTATTAATGTTTGGAATACCAGATTTTAGACTACCGAAAGAAATTGTAGAAAATACAGTAAAAGATATTCTAGATTTAGGTATAGAAGTAAAATATCATCAAGAGCTTAGAAAAGATTTTATTTTAAAAGATATAGAAAGTGAATATGATGCTATATTTTTAAGTATTGGTGCAAACTGTTCTTCTAAGATGGGAGTAGAAGGAGAAGATTTGGAAGGTGTTTATGGTGGAAATGAATTGTTAGAATACAATTTACATCCTGATTATAAAGGAAAAAAAGTCATTGTTACTGGTGGAGGAAATGTAGCAATGGATTGTGCAAGAACCATTAATAAATTAGGAGCAAAAGAAGTAACAGTGGTTTATAGGAGAGCAGAAGAACAAATGCCAGCAGAAAAGAAAGAAATACAAGATGCGAAAAATGAAGGTGTACAGTTTGCTTTTCAAAATAATATTGCAAAAATAATGGGAAATCAAAAAGTAGAAAAAGTAGAATTAATTAAAACAAAATTAATTCAAAAAGAAGGAGACAGTAGATTATCTCCTGTTAATATTGAAAATAGTAATTATCAAGTAGATGTTGATTATATTGTTATGGCATTAGGTTCAAAACCACAGAAATTTGTAAAAGACCTGGGCTTAGAATTAAATAAATGGGGAAACATACAAGTAGATGAAGAATATAAAACTTCTAATCCTAAGGTTTATGCAGGTGGAGACTTAGCAGGCATGAAAGGAACTGTTGCATGGGCAGCAAAGTCAGGAAGAGAAGCTGCAAAAAACATCATGAACAATATATAGAAAAATAAAAGTAAATAAAAACACTTTAATGAATAAAATGAAAATTCACTAAAGTGTTTTGTTTTTAAATATCGTTATTTTCTATTTCAGAAGATTTACCTAAAATAATTCGTTTTATTGTTTTAAATAAGGTCATAATCTTACTTTCGTGCTTGGGTTGTATATGAATTGCTGTTTCAACACCACCATTTTCTAAGATATTATATTTATGTTCTAATTGAGACATTTTTTCAACATAATAGTCGTTAAAAAATGTATATCCTTCAGCAAAACCTAAATAAGATTTTATATCATATAATTTTTTTCTGTAATTTTCTAGTTCTTCTAAATTCGTTATACTTAGATAAGCTTTATCAAAATAGCTAGATATAATTAGATTTTGAGTTCTTAAAAAGGTTACTTTAATTTTTTCTTTTAAATCGTCTATCTTTTTAACCATATCATCAACTTTCTTATTTCTGTCATCAATTAGAGCGATTTTATTATTTAATTTGATGATATCTTCTTCTGCAAATAAAATATCATCAATAGCATTTTGGATAGCCATAAATGCTTTTTGTGATGTTAATTCAGAAAATTTTATTTTAAAATTATCATCACTATTTAATGTACTTTTAAATAAAACATCTTCACCTGTAATAAAAGCCAATTGATTTACCAAACAACATTCTAAAGGATAATAAGAAGGACTTGTTGTTTCAAAGCTAATTCCAAAATATTTTACGTAATCTTTTGGAATACCAATGACTTTTGATGACATTAATTGAACAGCTGCTTCATTTAATCCTAATCCATAGATTTTAAACTCTGTATAATCACATAATCCCATTTTTAATAAATAGTTTCTTTTATCTTTTACTTCTTGAAGATAGTGAATACATTCATGAATAGCAAATTCTTCCATATCTTCTTCAGGAATATGTTCATTAAAATAAATAGACGTATTTTTATAATAATAATTTGCCTCTGCCATTCCTTCAGGCATTTTTGCTTTATACATATCTAGTCTGGATAATTTTATAAATAAGTCATTTTCATTTAATCCATAAGAAGGAAAGGTTTGACATAATTTAGCTGCAATATTTTTAGCAATAGAATTAATCTTTAGGGTATCTAATTTTTGAGTTACTTCGATTCCATCTTTTTTCAAATCAGATTTTATACTCATCTTTGTTCTCCTTAGTCTATAATTATCTAACCATATTATACTATAAGAAAGAATGAAGAATATTTCAATATGATTAAATCTTCTTTACAGTTTAATGACAAATGGTGATGATAAATGGAATAAAACTATAGAATATAAAATAAGAATAATATAAATGTAGAATTTTGTCGAAATGTTTTTGTTGACATGATAAGATTTGGAATATATAATATCTAAAAAAGAAAGGAGGGAAAGAATGAGTACCACAAATAGAGATTTACTTTTAAAAATATATAAAGAATTACAAGAAACAAAAGACAAAGTAAAAGATATACCAGAAATGAAAAAGCAATTGGAAGAAATACCAAAAATCAAAAAACAGTTAGAAGAAATACCAAAAATCAAAAAACAGTTAGAAGAAATACCAAAAATGAAAAAGCAGTTGGAAGAAATACCAAAAATGAAAAAGCAACTGGAAGAAATACCAAAGATCAAAGAAGAATTAATACCTACAATGCAACAAGATATATTGCAAATTAAAGAAATTTTAAAGGAAATACCAGAAATTAAACAAGAATTACGTAATATTAGTGGATCTGTTGCTAGAATCGAAGTTGAACATGGCGAAAAATTAGCAATTTTGTTTGACGCATTTAAAGCAAATACAGAAAAAATAGAAGAACAAAATAAAAGAATTACGAAATGTGAAAAAATATTAGAAAAGCATGATCATCAAATTTATATTTTAAATTCAAAAGTTCAAAATCAAGAAATTAAAAATACATAAAAGCCTATTAGTATGCTTTTATAACTAACAGGCTTTTATGAAATCAATTATTTTACAACAATATTATAAATTTTATTCTTAACATAGATTTCTTTTATAATCGTTTTATCTTCCAATTTATCACTAACGGCTTTATGTACTTTTTCTTTAACACTTTCTTCAGCTTCATCTAAAGAAATGGTGATGGTTGCTTTTAATTTACCATTAAATTGTATAGGTAATGTAATTTCATCAGCGATTGTTTTTTCTTCATCATATGTAGGCCATTCCATATAAGCTAACATTTCTGTACCACCTAATACAGTTTGCCAAAGTTCTTCTGTCATATGTGGTGCAAAAGGATTTAACAATTGTAAAAAGGTTTTAAATTCTGCTTTGTTAATTGCTTTTTCTTTATAGAAATCATTTACTAAAGTCATAAAAGTTGAAACAGCAGTGTTAAATTTCATTTCTTCGATATCAGAAGATACTTTTTTAATAGTTCTATGCATTTCTTTTTCAAATTTTGGAGAATATTCTTCACCATCTACTAATAAGTTCTGAAGATTCCAAACTCTGTCTAAGAATTTTGCACAACCTCTGATACTTTCCATAGACCATGGAGCTGTTTGATCAAAAGGCCCCATAAACATTTCATAAACTCTAAAAGCATCTGCACCAAATTCATTAATAATGTCATCTGGATTTACAACATTACCTTTAGATTTAGACATTTTTTCTCCATTGCTTCCAAGAATCATTCCGTGAGAGGTACGTTTTTGATATGGCTCTTTTGTTGGAACAACACCTATATCATATAAGAATTTGTGCCAAAATCTTGAATATAGTAAGTGAAGTGTTGTGTGTTCCATACCACCATTATACCAATCAACAGGTGACCAATATTCTAAAGCTTCTTTTGAAGCCAAAGCTTTATCATTATGAGGATCCATATATCTTAAGTAATACCAAGAAGAACCAGCCCATTGAGGCATTGTATCTGTTTCTCTTTTTGCTTTTCCACCGCAATGAGGACAAGTTGTATTTACCCATTCTTCATGTCTTGCAAGAGGAGATTCTCCATTTTCACCTGGTTCATAATCTTCAACATCAGGTAATTTTAAAGGTAATTCTTCTTCTGGAACAGGAACCCAACCACATTTTTCACAATAAATCATAGGGATTGGTTCTCCCCAATAACGTTGTCTAGAAAATACCCAATCACGTAATTTATAATTTACTTGTTTTTTACCAATGTGATGATCTTCTAAAAAGCTAATTACTTTTTTCTTAGCTTCCACAACTGGTAAATCATTTAAAAATCCTGAATTGATTAGTATACCAGTTTCCACATCTGTAAAAGCCTCTTTATCAATATCACATTCCATTGTTTCATGGGCAGGCTTAATTACTTGAACAATTGGTAAATGGAATTTTTTTGCAAATTCATGGTCACGTGTATCGTGTCCAGGTACAGCCATGATGGCACCTGTACCATAAGTGATTAAAACATAATCAGAAATCCATATAGGAATTTCTTTATTTGTTAATGGATTAATTGCTTTAATGCCTTTTATCTCACAACCAGTTTTCTCTTTATTTAATTCTGATCTTTCAAAATCAGATTTTAAAGAAGCTTGATGTTTATATTCTTCAATTTCATCCATATTGGTAATTTTATCAGAAAGTTTGTCAATTATATGGTGTTCTGGAGCAACAACCATGTATGTAGCACCAAATAAGGTATCTGGTCTTGTTGTATAAACTGTTAATGTTTCATCAGAATCAGCAATTTTAAAGGTAACTTCTGCACCTTCAGAACGACCAATCCAATTTTTTTGTTGTGCTTTAATTTTATCTAAGTAATCTACATCATCTAAATCATCAATTAATCTTTGTGCATATTCAGTGATTTTTAACATCCATTGACTTTTTTCTTTTTGAACAACTGGACTTCCACATCTTTCACAAACACCATTGACAACTTCTTCATTAGCAAGTCCTACTTTACAACCTGTACAGAAGTTAATAGGCATTGTTGCTTTATATGCCAATCCATGTTTATATAATTGAATAAATATCCATTGTGTCCATTTATAATATTCTGGGTCAGTAGTATTAATTTCTCTTGACCAATCAAAAGAATAACCAATTGATTTTAATTGTTCTCTAAAATGGTTAATATTTTTCTCAGTGGTTATCTTTGGATGAATATGATTTTTAATAGCATAATTTTCTGCAGGTAATCCGAAAGCATCAAATCCAATTGGGAATAATACATTATATCCTTGCATTCTTCTCTTTCTTGCAATGATATCTAATGCAGTATAACTTCTAGGGTGTCCTACATGAAGACCTTGACCTGATGGATATGGAAATTCAATTAATCCAAACCATTTTTTCATAGTGAAGTCATCTTTTGCATTATATGTTCCTTCAGCATACCATTTATCTTGCCATTTTTTTTCGATTTCTTTAAAGTTATAACTCATGCTTCTAATCCGTCCTTTCAAATGTTTTATAAGTCGTATTATATAACAAAAAACTATGAGTTTCAAGAGAAAAAGGCGAATTCATACAGATAATAGATAATCTTGAAATAGAAAAAGAAAAATGATAGAATGCATAACGAGGTGAATGTTATGATAGATATACTAAGAGCAAAAAAAGTATTTGCAGAATATGTAAAAGCATATGATGCAGAAAATGATAAAATAAAATTAAAAATTGAACATATAGAAAGAGTTTCACAAGTTGCCAAAAAATTAGCAACAACATTAGAACTTGAAGAAGATGATATAAAGTTGGCAGAATTAATAGGATTGCTTCATGATATAGGAAGATTTGAACAAATAAAAAGATTTAACACATTTAATGATGGAAAAAGTGTTAATCATGGGGAATATGGAGTGCATGTGCTATTTAATAAGCAAGATGGAATTATTCGAAAATTTGTAGAGGATAACCAATATGATAATATTATTAAAAATGCTATTTTTTATCACAATAAAGATAAATTAGATATCCCAGATAATTTGACAACCAGGGAATTATTACATATCAAAATTGTAAGAGATAGTGATAAGATTGATATATTGAATATATTAACATATGCAAAAAAAGAAACTGCCTGGGAAAAGGCAGACTTATCAGATGATCTCATTACTGAAGAAATTTATAAAGAATTTATGGAAAATGGAAGAATTGATTATCATAAGAAAAAAACAAGTGCAGATAGTTTAGTAGGACACTTGGCATATATTTTTGATTTTAATTTTCCAGAAAGTATTCAATTTGTAAAACAACAAAATTATATGGAAAAAATATATAAACGATTTGTATTCCATGATTCAAAGACCATGGAACAATATCAAAAGATATACAATAAAGTTGTGAATTATATGAAAACAGTGATATAATTTATAACATATATAAAAATATAAAAGGATGATCACATTGAGCAAAAAATTAATCATAACAGAAAAGCCATCTGTGGCAATGGAATTTGCAAAAGCATTAAAAATTACAACAAGTAGAAAAAATGGTTACTTAGAATCTAATGATTGGATTATTACATGGTGTGTAGGTCATCTAGTCACTATGAGTTATCCAGAAAAATATGATGAAAAATTAAAATTTTGGAGACTAGATACTTTACCATTTATTCCAGAACAATGGAAATATGAAATTATACCACAGGTGCAAAATCAATTTAATATTGTACAACAATTATTACAAAGAGAAGATGTAGAAGAAATATATAATGCAGGAGATTCTGGACGAGAAGGAGAGTATATACAAAGACTTGTATTTATGATGGCAAAGCCAAACCCAAAAGCAAAAATGAAAAGAGTATGGATAGATTCACAGACAGAAGAAGAAATTTTAAGAGGAATTCGAGAAGCAAAAGATATGTCAGAATATGATAGCTTGTCTGATAGTGCTTATTTAAGAGCAAAAGAAGATTACTTAATAGGAATTAACTTTTCTAGACTATTATCTATCATATTTGGAAGAAGATTGGCACAAAATATTCATGAAGATAGAGCATCTATTTCTGTGGGAAGAGTGATGACTTGTGTATTAGGAATGGTAGTATCTCGTGAAAGAGAAATTCGAAATTTTGTCAAAACAAAATATTATAAAATTATGGGAGAATTTGGAGAAGAACAAGCTTCTTTTAAAGCAGATTGGAAGGCAACAGAAAAATCTACTGTATGGGAATCTCCTAAGTTATATAATGAAACAGGATTCAAAAAAGAAAAAGATGCGAAAGAATTTATTGCGAGTTTAAGTAATAAAAAAGCAATTATCACAGAATTAAAAAAATCAAAACAAAAAGAAAATGCACCGTTACTATTTAACTTAGCAGAAATTCAAAATGAGTGTACTAAACGATTTAAAATCAAACCAGATGAAACATTGGAGATTATCCAAAATCTATATGAAAAAAAATTGGTTACTTATCCTAGAACAGATGCGAGAGTATTATCAACAGCAGTTAGCAAGGAAATTAACAAAAATTTAAATGGAATCGCAAAAGGGTGTAAAAATGAAGAAATACAAGGATATATCAAGAAAATGGTAGAAGAAAAATATTCTACGAATTTAGCAAAAACAAAATATGTGAATGATAGTAAAATTACAGACCACTATGCGATTATTCCAACAGGACAAGGGTATGAAAATTTTAATGGATTACCACAATTACAAAAAGATATTTATTTGGTGATTGTAAAACGTTTCTTAGCCATTTTTTATCCACCAGCAGAATATAATAAAATTCAATTAACGATTGAAGTAGAAATGGACAAAGACAAAAAAGAAACTTTTACAACAAGTGAAAGAGTTTGTATTAATCAAGGTTTTCTAGAAATCTTAAAACCAGTTGATAAAGAAAATAAAAAGAAGAAATCCACAAATGGTGAGCAAGATGTGGAAAATAAAGAGGAAGAAAACAAAAATAGTGAAAATAAATCAGCAGATTTAGAAATTTTAAAAAAACTAAAAAAAGGACAAGAAGTATTAATTAAGAATTTTGAAATCAAAGAAGCAGAAACTTCACCACCAAACAGATATAATTCTGGTTCCATTATTCTAGCTATGGAAAATGCAGGAAAATTAATAGAAGAAGAAGAACTAAGAGAGCAAATAAAAGGTGCAGGAATAGGAACAAGTGCCACAAGAGGAGAAATTATTAAAAAATTAGAAAAGATAAATTATATAGAAATTAATAATAAAACGCAGATTATTACACCAAGTCAAAAGGGAGAATATATCTATGATATTGTGATGCAATCTATGCCGGATATGTTAAATCCAAAATTAACAGCTAGTTGGGAAAAAGGGTTAGATATGGTGGCTAAAAAAGAAATTAAGCCAGATGAGTTTATGACGAAATTAGAAAACTATATCAATAGTAAATTTAATAAATTGGTGGTCAAAATGTAAAGCAGGATGTAAGTGTAAACATCTCTGCTTTTTTGTAGAATAGAAAAAGGTTCTCGCGAAGCAAGATTTGTCCATTAAAAGAAAATATATTTGCTAAAAACTATTTATATTTTCTAAAAAAAGTAGTATAATATAGAAATCAAACAAACAAGGAGAAGAAAATGAATACCATATTAGGAGAGCTTGGAAAATCTCGGGAAGTTTGTAACATTGGTAAATCAAATCGAAAAAGAAAAAAGTCCGATTATGTTATCGGGCTTAACTGGCGTGGGAATGGTAGAACTATTAGCTAGTATCAATGAATATGCCAAAAGACCAATGTTAATTGTTACATATAATGAAATTCAAGCAAAACAAATTCTAGACAATATAAAAGCATTTATGGATAAGGGAGATATTTTTCCAAAAAAAGAAATTGTAACTTACGACTATATTGCAGAAAGTAAAGACTTACCTTATGAAAGAATAGAAGTTCTAAGTAAAATCAAAGAAAAAAGAAATTCAATCATAGTAACAACGATAGAAGCTCTAATGCAAAAATTACCACCAAAAGATGTACTATTTAAAAACTTATTACATTTCAAAGTAGGAGATATCTATTCATTAGAAGATATAAAGAAAACGCTAGTAAATCTAGGATATGTAAGGTGTGACTTAATAGAAGGTAGAGGTCAATTTAGTGTTAGAGGTGGAATTTTAGATATTTCTGTTTCTGATAAAATCGGTGTCAGAATTGAATTTTGGGGAGATGAAGTAGACTCTATTAGAAATTTTGCCATTGTTAGCCAAAGATCCATTAATACATTAGAAAAGGTAGAAATTTATCCAGCACATGAATACATATTAGAACAATCCATAGAACAAGTATGTAAAAATATTAGAAATTTAAGTGTCAATGAAAAACAAAAAGAAATCGTAGAAGAAGATATAGAGCAAATTATAGGTGGAAACTATATTAGTAAAATTGATAAATATTTTGATTGTTTTTATACAAATTCTTCTACATTATTAGACTACTTATCAGACAAATATATCATTGCATTAGATGAAGAAAGAAAAATAGAGCAAAGAACAGAAAATATTAAACAAGATAGAAAAAATCTAATCAATGCTTTGGTAGAAAAAGAAAAAATAATTCCACAAAGTATAGAGAATACGATTGAATATGAAGAAATCGAAGATATTTTAGAAAATGGAAAAAGAAATGTAATCTATTTAGAAAAACAAGATAGTGTAACCAATAAACAAGCAGAAAAATATGTTTTTGAATATAGAGAAGTCAATTTCTATAAAAGCGAGATTGAAAATTTATTTGAAGAATTAAAGGAAGCTTTAAAGCAAAAAAAGAGTGTATATGTATTAGTTGAGAATAAGGAAAAGGCGAAAAAACTAAAGGAAATATTAGAAAAAGAAGAAATTATTTGTAAGATAGAAGAAAAACTAGACAAAACTATTGTTGTAAAAACAGTAGAAAAAGTCGTTACCATTGGAATTGGAAAAATATCTGCAGGTTTTGAAAATTATGAAATTAATCAATTAGTCATTTCAGCAGATGAATTAATTAGTGGAGAAAAGAGAAAAAGAAAAGCTGTCCATTCTGCCTATACAGAAGGAGAAAAGGTTGTATTTGCTGATTTAAAAATAGGAGATTATGTGGTTCATAAAACTTATGGAATTGGTATCTATATTGGTGTCAATACCATTAAAGCAGATGGAACGATTAAAGACTATATCAAAATCAAATACAAAAATGATGATATTTTGTATGTACCAACAAACCAAATGGATATGATTCGTAAATATGTTGGTGGAGATAAGATTAATCCAAAAATTAATCGATTAGGTAGCAAAGAATGGGAAAATACTAAAACAAGGGTTAAGAAAAACTTAAGAGAGGTAGCGACAGAATTAATCGAGTTATATGCTAAAAGAGAAAAATCACAAGGTTTTGCTTTTTCTAAAGATACACCATGGCAAAATGAATTTGAAGCAAAATTTCCATATCAGGAAACAGATGACCAATTACGTTGTATAGAAGAAGTAAAAAAAGATATGGAATCTAATAGACCAATGGATAGATTATTATGTGGGGATGTTGGATATGGTAAAACAGAAGTAGCCATAAGAGCAGCTTTTAAGGCTGTAATGGACCAAAAACAAGTGGCATATTTAGCACCTACAACAGTCTTAGCAGAACAACAATATCAAGAATTCAAAGAAAGAATGAAAGATTATCCAATCAAAGTAGAAATATTGAACAGATTTAAGTCTGCAAAATATCAAAAAGAAGTTATCAAAGGTTTGAAATTAGGAGAAGTTGATGTTGTTGTGGGAACCCATAGAATTCTTAGTAAAGATGTAGAATTCAAAGATCTAGGATTATTAATTATTGATGAGGAGCACAGATTTGGTGTAAAAGATAAAGAGAAAATCAAACAATACAAAACCAATGTAGATGTCTTAACAATGACAGCAACACCAATTCCAAGAACTTTACACATGTCTATTGTGGGAGTAAGGGATATGTCTGTTATCTATGAACCACCACATAATAGAAGACCTGTACAAACTTATGTATTAGAATATGATAGAGAAGTGATAAAAGAAGCGATTACAAAAGAATTAGAAAGAGACGGGCAAGTATTTTACATCTTTAATAATGTGGAAAATATCCAAAGAAAAGTGGATGAAATATCAAGACTTGTACCAGAGGCAGAGGTTTCTTATGCACATGGGCAAATGTCAGGAAATCAGATTGAAGAAATCATGAATGATTTTATACAAAAGAAATCGAATGTATTGGTATGTACAACTATTTTAGAATCTGGAATTGATATACCAAATGCCAATACCATTATTGTTGAAAATGCAGATAGAATGGGGTTAGCACAGTTATATCAAATACGAGGGAGAGTGGGAAGAAGTGATAGGCAAGCCTATGCATATATTACCTATAAACGAGATAAATTGTTGTCAGAAGTGGCAGATAAGAGATTAAAAGCCATAAAAGAATTTACAGAATTTGGTTCAGGATTTAAAATTGCCATGCGTGACTTAGAAATCAGAGGTGCAGGAAGCTTACTTGGAGAGATTCAATCAGGACATTTAGAACAAGTAGGATATGATACTTACTGTAACTTATTAGATGAAGTGATAAAAGAAATGAAAGGTATTGAAGTAAAACCAGAAGTCGATATCCAAATAGATTTAAATGTAACTAGCTATATTCCAGATGACTATATCTCAGATGCTAACCAAAAAATCGAAATTTATCAAGATATTGCACTATGTAAAAATGAAGAAGACATTCAAAACATCATTGATGAAATTATTGATAGATTTGGTAATATGCCAGCAGAATTAGAAAACTTAATTGACATTGCAAGAATTAAATATTTAGCAAAGGCATTAAATATATCAAAAATTGCAAGCAAAAAAACGGCTGTTGTATTTACTTTTGAAGAAAGCCAATTTCCATATGATGTCGCACAACTTGTAAAAGAATATGGAAATAGATTAAAATTTTCAGCAGGTATTAAACCTATGATTACACTAGAGATTGGTACAGATAATGAGATGAAAATTTTGAATGATGTGACAGAATTTTTAAAAATGCTTGCCAAAATGAAAAATTAATGTTAATATAGTATCGTAATAAAGCTTTATTAGAAATTAAAAATAAAAGTAGAAAACATTTCAAGAGGCGAAGCTACTTGAAATGAACAACATAATTTATGCACGAAAGTATATGAGTTATGTTGTGCTCGAAATAAAAATCGGGTGCTCGAAATAAAAATCGGGTGCTCGAAATAAAAATCGGGTGCTCGAAATAAAAATCGGGTGCTCGTTTTTTTGCTTTTAAGAAAAGAGGTGAGAAATGAAATTTTATGAATTTATTGAAAATTTACGAAAATTAAATCCAGATAAAATTATTATGATAAAAACAGGAGCATTTTTCAATAGTGTTGGCCGAGATGCCATAATATTAGAATATACATTAGGATTAAAAAGAACATGTTTTGCAAAAGGAGTGTGTAAAGTAGGTGTTCCAGTAGCACATTTTAAAGAAAATTTAGAAAAAATAAAAAACAGAGTAAAAGAGAAGAATTTGGGAATAATAGTTTATGATGAAGTTAAAGATGGAAGATATAAATTTAAAGACAAAAGTTATGATGTCATACTGGAATTAGAAGGAAAGAGTATATCAGAAACAAGAAGAAATACAAATTGCAATGAATGTGAAAATAATGTATATGTAAAAGAAACAAATATGTATACAATCCGAAAGGAAGATTATGAAGAATTAGCAAAAAAATTTGAAAATTTTTTAGAAAGTATAAAACAAATTTTAAGAATAAAATAATTGAATAATAATTGAGAAATGGAGAATAGAAAAAAGAAGATTTAGTCATCTTCTAAGTTATCAATATTAAAAATAGACGAATTAAAAAAATCTTGTAAAGTAATGTTAAGTCCTCTACATATTCTCATGATTGTTAAAATATTCAAATTTGCATTTTGTCTAGAATTTATATTAGCAAGAGTAGATTGTGTAATACCAGAAATTGTACAAAGTTTATTAATGGTTATATTTTTTTCATCACAAAGTTCATAAATTCTTTTTCTTACAGCCATACTTAAATACATAAAATAATCACCAAAAAAAGTATAGCAAATAAAGAAGGAAAAGATTAACTCAAAAGAGTTGACAAATAAAAAATAAATGATAAAATAAATTTAAAATTTTACTTGAAAAGCATAATAGCTTATAGTAAAATATAAATATATGCTAGAAGTAAAAAATAATTAATCGCAAAAGAAAATAAACAAGGAAGGGAGAAAAGCAAATGAAGAAAAAACAAACATTTGAGATGAAAAACATAATCCAAAAGAATAATGGTATTACTCTAATAGCATTAGTAATTACAATCATTGTTTTGCTAATATTAGCAGGCGTAACGATTGCAACATTAACAGGAGAAAATGGAATCTTAACAAGAGCAAGCGAAGCAGCCCAAAGGACAGAAGAAGCAAATGCAAGAGAACAAGTACAATTAGCCGTAGCAGCAAGTATAGGTGAAGATGGAAAAATTAATTATGATAATTTAAATAATGAATTAGCAAAAATAGATGGATTAACATATCATGGTAGCTCAATATCAGATAGTAATAGAATAGAAAGTTTACCAGAAGATGTAGTGCTAGATGGATATACGATTACAATTAATGCAGATGGAAGTATCAACAGTAATGGAGGAGGAATAACACCACCTTCAACAGCAGGAAAAACAGATGGAAGCTATGATGAAAATAAAAAAGTAAATACACCAAAACTAGGTTCTGATATGGAATTAGTCGTATATGAAAATGGAGAATGGGTGACTGATGAAACAAATGCAGCATATAGTTATGTAGCTCAAACAGGAACAACTGAAGATGGAGGAACAAGTGAATGGGCAAATGCAAAAGTAACCATAGATGGAGTAGAGAGTTATTTTGTATGGATACCAAGATATGCCTATAAAATAGATACTATTAACCATGTAATAGATGTGAAATTTATAAAAGGAACAGGAACAGAAGCAACAGATGGAACACCATGTAAATATGCAGATGATAGTAGTTTAAATACAAGTACAGATTATATCATCCACCCAGCATTTACAACAAATGCAGATTTAGGAGGAGGATGGAGTACAGAACTACCAGGAATATGGATAGGAAAATATGAAAGTAGTTTAGTAAATAAATCAGATAGTAGTTATATAACAACAAGTAGTAGCGATATAGGAAATATATTATTATCCAATAACACAGATAAAGCAATAGCAGTACAACCAAATATGAGTTCATGGAGATATTGTACAATAGGAAACATGTATACAAATGCACTAGCATATTCACCTAATTTAAATTCACATATGCTAAAAAATAGTGAATGGGGAGCAGTGGCATATCTAACCCATAGTCAATATGGAAGAAATGGAACAGAAATAGCAATCAATAATAGTAGTAATTATATAACAGGAACATCAGGAGGAACTGCAAATGCAAGTTCAAGTGATGCAACATATGCATATAATGATACAACAAATGGAGTACTAGCAAGTAGTACAGGAAATGTATATGGAATCTATGATTTATCAGGAGGAGCAAGGGAATATGTAGCTGCATATTATGGTGAAAGTTCATATCTAGCAAATGGAAGTTCATTTGCAAATGAAACAAGCGACAGAAAATATTCAACAGTATATGGAGATTCTGGAATTACAGGAGATGCAACAACAGAAACAAGTGGATGGAATGACGATTACGCCGCCTTTGTGGATTCTGACTTCCCTTTCTTCGGGCGTGGAGGTGTCTATAGCGATGGGTCTAGCGCTGGGGTATTCTTCTTCATCGGCTACAATGGGAGCAGTTACAGCAACTACAGTTTCCGTGTAAGTCTCGCGATACAGTAATGTGAAATCTGTTATCTGAGTAACATGAAATACAACCCTACACGTAATAAAACAAGAAGATATTAAATCATAAGTTCTTTTCGTTCGAGCGAAAGCTTAGAGCGAAAAGCATAGGGATATACCTGTCAAACGATAACGCCAACTTTGTGAATTCTAACAACCCTTTCTTCAAACGTGGAGGTAACTATAACAATGGGTCTAACGCTGGAGTATTCAACTTCAACAACAACAATGGGAGCAGTAACAGCAACAACAGTTTCCGTGTAAGTCTCGCAATATGGCATAACATTATCAGATATATTTGTTCAAGGATAAATATAGAGCATACATGCCATACAAGGTATATTCCTTCCAAAAGTAAATATTGGTAAAAATATAAATTTAAAAGTATATTCTAGTATTTCAGCAATGATTAAGAACGAATATACTTTTTCTTTTTTCTATTCTGGAAAGGAAAATAATGTATAAACCAAAACAAACAGAAAGTAAATTGTTAATCTATCAAAAGTATATAGATTTAATAGAATATGGATATAGGTTATTAATTAAATATCCAAAATATGAAAAATATGCATTGGTAAGCGAAATAAGAAGAAATATGTATCAATCGTTAAAATATATACTTTATGCCAATAAAATAGCAAATAAATATAATAGGTTGGATATACTAAACAGATTAGATGCTGAAATTGCTACGCAAAGTTTTTTTGTCAGATTTTCATATAAAAATAAATATATAAATACAAGTAATTACTACGAATGGTCAAAAAGACTGGAAGAAATAGGAAAAATACTAGGAGGCTGGATAAAATCATGCCTAAGAGAATAAATCATATATTTAAGGAAAATATCAGTTTTGCCAAGCTATTAGAAGCACACAATAAATGTAAGAAAAACAAAAGATTCAAAAAACAAGTAATAGAATTTGAAATGAAATTAGAAAGTAATTTAATACAAATAGGAAAGGAATTGTTAAATGATACATATACTTTTTCAGAATATTTTGAATTTACAATATATGAACCAAAAGAAAGAAAAATAAAGACATTAAATTATAGAGATAGAGTTGTACAAACATGGTATGTAGAAAATTTTTTAAAACCACACTTTAGACCAAATTTTATAAATGATAGTTATGCTTGTATAGAAGGAAAAGGAACTCATAAAGCGGTAGAGCAAACACAAATATACTTGCAAAAAGCAGATAGAACATATAAAGAAGTATGGGTATTAAAATGTGATATAAAAAAATTTTTTTTTAATATAGATAGAGAAATATTGTTTAATCTACTGAAAAGAAAAATAAAAGATAGATATTTTTTAGAATTTAGTAAAAAAATTATATTTTATGATGAAGAAAAAGTAGGAATACCAATTGGAAATTATACATCACAATATTATGCAAATATATACATGACAAAACTAGATAAGTATATAAAGGAAAATCTAAAAACTTGCTACTATACAAGATATATGGATGATTTTGTTTTAATATTAGAAAGCAAAGAAAAAGCAAAAGAAATGTTAGAAAAAATAAGAGATTTTTTGAGTGAAAACTTAAAATTAGAATTAAATTCAAAAACAGCATATTTCAAACAAAATCAAGGCATAAATTATTGTGGTTTTAGAATATGGAAAACACATAGGCTATTAAGAGAACAAAGTAAAAAGAAAATGAAAAGAAAATTAAAAAATTTTGAAAAGTTATATAAAAAGGGAAAAATAGAATTACCATATATAACAGCTTGTATAAATTCATGGAAAGGCCATGCAAAACATGCCAATAGTTTTCGTTTGGTAAATAAATTGCTAGATGAATTTGTATTAAAGAAGTAGGAAACATATTGCTAAAATCGAAAAAAAGTTATAAAATACAATCATACAAAGAATTATTGTATGGTTGTTTTTTGTTTTGTATGTATTATAATATGCAATCATATTTATATAATACAAAATATCATTATAAAAAAAGAAAGAGGTAACATTATGGAAAAATCAAAAGTATATTTTACAGACTTTAGAGCAAGATCAGGATATAACTTATTACAAAAATTAGAAAAATTAATGAAAAAAGCAGGAATTGAAAACATTGATTTTCAAAATAAATATGTAGCTATTAAAATCCATTTTGGAGAACCAGGAAATTTAGCATATTTAAGACCTAACTATGCAAAAGTAGTTGCAGATGTTGTAAAAGAATTAGGTGGAAAACCATTTTTAACAGATTGCAATACCTTATATGTTGGTGGAAGAAAAAATGCTATTGACCATTTAGATGCAGCATATGTAAATGGATTTAGTCCATTTTCAACAGGCTGTCATGTGATTATTGCAGATGGGCTAAAAGGAACAGATGAGGCATATGTAGATATTAATCAAGAATATGTAAAAACAGCAAAAATAGGAAGGGCTATTATGGATGCTGATATTGTCATATCTTTAAATCATTTTAAAGGACATGAAGGAACAGGATTTGGAGGAGCTATTAAAAATATTGGAATGGGTTGTGGTTCAAGAGCTGGAAAAATGGAAATGCATAGTAGTGGAAAACCAGAAGTTCTTTTAGAGAAATGTAAAAAATGTAAACAATGTATTAAAATTTGTGCACATGGTGCTATTTCATATAATGAAGAAGGAAAAGCTGTGATTGATCATAACAAATGTGTTGGATGTGGTAGATGTATTGGAATTTGTAATTTTGATGCTATTAAATCACCAAATGATGAAGCAGCAGATATTCTAAACAAAAAGATGGCAGAATATGCATTAGCAGTTGTAAAAGATAGACCACAATTTCATATTAGTTTAATTTGTGATGTTTCACCAAACTGTGATTGTCATGCAGAAAATGATGCACCAATTGTTCCAAATATTGGTATGTTAGCTTCATTTGACATGGTTGCATTAGATAAAGCTTGTGCAGACTTAGTGAATAAACAAGAAGTATTTCAAAATAGTGCATTAGGAGAAAACATTAAGAAAAAAGTCGAAGGACATGATCATTTCCATATCAATCATCCAGATACGAATTGGGAAAGTCAAATTGAGCATGGAGAAAAAATTGGTTTAGGAAGTTCTGAATATGAATTAATAGAAATGAAATAAGTGGATATACTATAAAAAATGAATTTAAGGAGATAGTATGCAAGTAATATCAAGTAAAGATAATGAATTTATCAAACACATTAAAAAATTAAAAGATAAAAAATATAGAGACTTGAACAATGAATATATCATTGAAGGTATTAAAATTATAGAAGAAGCCATCAATGAAAAAGCAAATATTAAACAAGTCGTTATTTGTGACGATTGTGAAAAAACATCAAATATTCCAAAAGAGCTTATGTATGAAATTGCGAAACAAGAATGTGTCTATGTTACAAGCAAATTATTTGAAAGTTTAACAGATGTTACAAATCCACAAGGAATATTAGCTGTTGTAGAAAAAAATACAATGAAATCAGCAGTTGCTGGTAGTGAAGAAATTGATTATAATCAAGACATCATAGTAGCCTTAAATGATATTCAAGATCCAGGAAACTTAGGGACGATTTTGAGAACAGTAGATAGTATAGGAATTAATCAAATCTTAGTATCAAAAGGAACGGCTGATAGCTATAATCCTAAAGTTGTACGTTCTACAATGGGAGCTATATTTCGAGTAAAAATTATAGAATGTGAAGATTTAGAAAAAACGCTTAAAGAAATCAAAAAACACAAATTTGAAATTGTTGTAACATCCTTACAAACAAAAAATAGCATCTATGATATAGACTACAAGAAAAAAGTAATTGTCATTGGAAATGAGGCAAATGGAGTAGAAGAAAAAATACAAAAACTAGCAGATAAAAAAGTAAAAATACCAATGCTTGGAAAAACAGAAAGCTTAAATGCTTCTGTTGCAACAGGCATCATATTATATGAATATGTCAGACAAAAAATTGAACGATAGGGACGTGCCAAATCGTTCAAAAATTAAACGATTTGACCTGTCCCTAATGTTCAAAAAATGAACAAAAGGGAAAGACCTAAAGAGAGAGTAAAGAGGAGTCAAAGAGAAATTTATGTCCAAAAAAACATAAAAGGAGAAATAAAGATGAAATTACATGTTGTATTAGTTGAACCAGAAATACCTCAAAACACAGGGAATATTGCAAGAACTTGTGCAGCAATTGGTGCTAAATTACATTTGGTACATCCTTTGGGATTTAGCATTTCAGAAAAAGCTGTAAAAAGAGCAGGATTAGATTATTGGGACAAGTTAGATATAGAAGAACATATATCTTTTAAAGAATTCTTAAATACATATAAACCAGAAGAACATAACATGTTTTTTGTAACAACAAAAGGAAAACATGTCTATTCGGAACCAGATTTTAAAAATATGGAAGAAATTTTTATATTATTTGGAAAAGAAACCAAAGGATTACCAGAAGATGTTTTACAAAAATATATAGATAAAACGATTCGAATTCCTATGAGACCAACCTTAAGGTCATTAAATTTGTCAAACTCTGTTGCGATTGTTGCATATGATATTTGTCGACAAAAAAATTTTGAGGAATTGGAAGAAATTAGTAGTTATTTTGATTAAAAATATAAAAAAGGATTGAAAAATTTTATAATACACTATATAATAAGCTAAAACACGTAAGATGAAGGAGAATACAAATGAATACATTTCGATTTGTGCCAGAAGGTTGGAATGAAGAAGTTGAAAATTTAAGTTTACAAAAGATACAGGAATATCAAAACAAAAATAAGACGGTACAAGGAATTGTACAAAGCTGTGATGAAAAATATAATTTACATATCCATTTAGGTAATGAAATAGAGGGAATTATCCCAAGATGTGAAGTGGAAGACATTGAAGAAGGTTTGCCGGATGAAAGATTATGTACAGGAAAGGTACATAAATATGTACAGTTTAAAATAGAAAATATTGAAAATGATAATACAGTTGTATTATCTAGAAAAAATGTACAACAGGAAGCTTTGCAATATATAAAAAAAGATATGCAAGTTGGACAACATGTGATTGGAATTGTAAAAAATATTAGATCGTATGGAGCTTTTATAGAAATTGGTGGAGGTATTGTTGGACTAGCACATATAGAAGATTTGTCTGTTGCAAGGATAAAAACACCCTATGAAAGGCTAAAAATTGGACAAAAAATAAATGTTGTAGTAAAATCTATAGATAGATATACAGGAAAAGTGAATTTATCATATAAAGAAACATTAGGAACATGGGAAGAAAATGCCGAAAAATTTTCTACAGGTATGAAAGTTCAAGGCATTATTCGAGAAACTGAAAAAAATAAGAATGGAATTTTTATAGAGCTAACACCAAACTTAGTAGGAATGGCTGAATATAGTGAAGGATATGAATATGGTCAAAAAGTGAATGTATATATTAAAAAAATAGATAAAGAAAAGAAAAAGGTTAAATTGTTGATTGAACAATAATGTGGTTTATTATTAAAAAATATAGATAATTCTAAATTTATAAGGGGGAAAATAAAAAATGGTAGAAGATAGTGAAATCAAGGCGCAAGTATCTCCATTCGCTATAAGAGAAGGTGAAATTAAAACCTTTGATGGAAAAGATGGGTATGTGTCAATGAATCAAATCGTACATAAGATTAATATTGGACATATTAATGAAATCCATTTTGCAATTTTAGACTTAGTAAATGAATTTGAATTTATTACATCAAGACAGTTATATCAAATGCTAGAGATCAAAGGAATTGATCCTAAGTCACAAGATAAATTAAATAACAAATTAGATCAATTAGTAAAATCTAAAATTTTAACAAGATATTATTTTACTTCTGATGAGGGTAAAGGTATTTATAGAATTTATTGTTTAGAGAAGATGGGAAAATATTTATTAAATTCTAAAGAAATTGATTGTAAATGGCAACCATCTGATAATACAAAACCAGTACCAATGATTAAAAAGAGATTGGCTGGAAATCAAACATTAATTGCTTATTTAAGAAAAGTAAAAGCATTTGACAGTTATATTGTAAAACCAGCAATTACTGCAAAAGTATCAGGAAAGTTATTTAAAGCAAGTGGTGGAGCAGTTAAACTTACGAAAAATGGAAAATCAATTCAATTTGTTTTTGAAGTTATTAGGAGAGAACCTGACTGGGAGAAAAAATTAGTTGAAAGAATGAGATTATATAAAGAATTCTATGAAAACTATGTTCCAGGTGATTCAGGATTTGCAGCAATGCCACAATTGATATTAATCTGCGAAGATGAAAAACATATGGCAGAAACTTTTAAAGAAATTGTAAAAAATAAATTAGAGATTCCACAAATCAAATTATATTTTACAACTGATTTAAGACAGAATAAAGAAACACTAGAAGATACATTAGTAGATTTTAAATTAGTAGATGGAAAATATAAAATGGAAAATGTAGAATTAAAATTATTAGGAATGTAAAGAAAAGGGAAATTGGGGACGGTCTCATTTTTCCCTTTTTTTATAATATTAAAAATTATCAAGATTTAAATAAAAAAGGGAAAAATGAGACCGTCCCCAATTTCCCTTTTTAGCTAATTCCTAAGATTGCTTTTGCACGTTTTACATCATCACTAGTAGCATCTTTAATATTTTCTAGATCATATTTTAAACCTAATTTTGTCCATTTATATTTACCAATACTGTGATATGGTAAAATTTCTACTTTTTCAACTGTATTTAAGGTAGAAATAAAATCTTTTAGTCTTCGTAAATCTTTTTCATCGTCTGTAAGCCCTGGAACCAATACTTGTCTAATCCAAATAGGGATATTATTTTCACTTAAATATCTAGCAAATGCTAATTCTAGTTTATTATCAAAGCCTACTAAATTTTTACATTTTTCGCTATCAATGTGTTTAATATCTAGTAAAACTAAATCTGTTAAAGTTAATAATTGTTTAATATCATCTGTTAAAGCGACCATTCCAGAAGTATCAATACAAGTATGAATTTTTTTCTTTTTTAATTTTGTAAACAATTCAATTAAAAATTTTACTTGTAATAAAGGTTCTCCACCTGAAACAGTCACACCACCATTTGGAGTGATATAATTTTTATATTTTAAAATCATTTTATAAATATCATCAACTGATTGATATTTCCCTTCTTTCATATCCCAAGTATCACGATTGTGACAATATTTACATTGTAAATGACAACCTTGAAGAAATAATACAAAACGAATTCCTGGGCCATCAACAGCACCAAAGGTTTCTATTGAATGTACTTTTGCATAATATCTTAAATCTTTTTCTTCTTCCATAAGCCTTCCTCTTTCTATTTGTAGTACATAAATCATTACTTTATAAAAGGGATTTTAAGAAAAATCTTGAAATCCCTTTATCAATTTAACTAAATTTTTTCATGAATAGTTCTATTAATAACATCTAATTGTTGTTCTCTTGTTAATTTTGTGAAGTTTACAGCATATCCAGATACTCTAATGGTTAATTGAGGATAATTTTCTGGATGTTCCATAGCATCAATTAATAAACTTCTATCGAAAACATTTACATTGATATGATGTCCTGTTTGTTTGAAATATCCATCTAACATATTTACTAAGTTTGTAATTCTTGTATCTTCATCTTTTCCTAATGTTTTAGGTGTGATTGAGAATGTATATGAAATTCCATCTTCTGCATAATCAAATGGTAATTTTGCAATAGAATTCATAACAGCTAAAGCACCATTTGTATCTCTTCCATGTAATGGATTTGCACCAGGTCCGAATGGAGCTCCCATTCTTCTTCCATCAGGAGTATTTCCTGTAGCTTTTCCGTAAACGACATTTGATGTAATTGTAAGAATAGATAAAGTATGTTTAGAATTTCTATAAGTTGGATATCTTTTTAATTTATTCATAAATGTTTTTACAATATCAACAGCAATACTGTCTACTCTTTCATCATCATTACCAAATTTAGGGAAATCTCCTTCTATTTCATAATCAGTAGCTAGTCCAGTTTCATCTCTGATAACTTTTACTTTTGCATATTTAATTGCAGAAAGTGAATCAGCAACAACAGATAAACCAGCAATACCACAAGCCATTGTTCTGATAATATCTTTATCATGAAGTGCCATTTCAATTGCTTCATAACAATATTTGTCATGCATGTAGTGGATAGCATTTAATGCTTTAATATAGATTTCAGCTACATAATCCATCATTTGATTGAATTTCTCCATAACCTCATCATAATCTAAATATTCAGAAGTAATTGGAGCAAATTTTGGAGTAACTTGTTTTCCAGACATTTCATCTCTACCACCGTTGATAGCATATAATAAAGTTTTTGCTAAGTTTGCTCTTGCACCAAAGAATTGCATTTGTTTACCAATTTTCATTGGAGAGACACAACAAGCAATCCCATAATCATCTCCTAATGTGATTCTCATTAAATCATCACTTTCATATTGGATAGAAGATGTTTGGATAGATAAATCTGTTGTATATCTTTTAAATCCTTCTGGTAAATTTACAGACCATAAAACAGTTAAGTTTGGTTCTGGAGCTGGTCCTAAGTTTTCTAGTGTATGAAGAATTCTAAAAGAGTTTTTTGTAACTAAAGTTCTTCCGTCAATTCCCATACCACCAATACTTTCTGTTACCCATACAGGGTCTCCACTAAATAATTCATTGTATTCAGGTGTTCTTAAGAAACGAACCAATCTTAATTTCATAACAAAATGGTCCATGATTTCTTGAATTTCTTCTTCTGTGATAGTTCCATTTTCTAAATCTCTCTCAAAATAGATATCTAAGAAAGTAGATGTTCTACCAAGACTCATTGCAGCACCATCTTGAGATTTTACAGCACCTAAATATCCAAAGTATAACCATTGAACAGCTTCTTTACTATTGCTTGCAGGTTTAGAAATATCAAAACCATATTTTGAAGCCATTGCTTTTAAATCATTTAAAGCTTTGATTTGTTCACTAATTTCTTCTCTTTCACGAATCACTTCTTCAGTTAAACAATCCACATTTAATATATCTAAATCTTTTTTCTTTTCTTCGATTAATACATCAACACCATAAAGGGCAATTCTTCTGTAATCACCAATAATTCTTCCTCTGCCATATCCATCTGGTAATCCAGTAAGTAAGTGAGCACTTCTAGCAGCTCTAATATCTGGTGTGTAAACACTAAATACACCATCATTATGTGTTTTTCTATAATTGTGAAAAATTTCTTCTACTTCATCATCCACTTTTTTGTCATAAGCTTCACAAGCTTTTTCTACAATACGAATTCCACCATAAGGCATAATGGCTCTTTTTAGAGGAGCATCTGTTTGAAGTCCTACGATTTCTTCTAAGTCTTTATCAATATATCCAGGCTCATAGGCATTTACACTAGAAATTGTTTTGGTGTCTATATCTAGTACACCACCTTTAGAAGCTTTCTCTTTTTTGTAAAGTTCTAGTACTTCGTCCCACAATTTTTTTGTTTTCTCTGTAGGTCCAGCCAAAAATGTTGAATCTCCTTCATAAGGTGTATAGTTTCTTTGAATGAAATCTCTTACATTAATTTCACTTTGCCAGTCACCTTTTTCAAATCCTTCCCATTGTTCAAATTTCATAATATTAAAAACCCTCCTTAATTAAGAATAAAATGAAATATAATTAATAATCATTATCAATACATTCATTTCATTTTCCTTTTTCTTAGTATTATCATTTTGACCACATAATATGATACCATATCTGCGAAATATAATCAATCCAAAATGAAAATAATTTGATAAACTTGTAAAATTATGTCGATACAAGGAAAATACTATGGCATAATTTGTATCAAATTTAAACAGCATATCTTTTGTATGAAAGATAATAGATAATTTCTATTATTAATTACATTTGCAAACTAATCATATGAATAAAAAACAAAAAAATCTGTTGCAAAAGCAACAAAAAACCAACATTTTTTTAATATTGGTTTTTTATACGAATTTATTCAGATTCTGCAATGATTTTTGCAATTTTATAGATTAATCTTTGTTTATGTGCAGGGCAACTACTTAATAAATCAGAAAATTCTTTAGACAAATAATTTTCTGAATCACTAGAAGTACCACTTAAAATATAGCCTTCTGAAACATCTAATAAATTACAAATTTGTGTTAATCTTTTTAAATTAATATGAGAATTTCCTCTTTCAACTCTACTTAAGAATGCGACAGAAACATCTATTTTTTCAGATAATTCTTCTTGTGTATAGTTTTTAGCAAGTCTTGCTTGTTTAATTCTTTGACCAATGATTGTATAATCTAATGCCATATATATCACCTTCCTAATTTTTTATTACAAAACAAATACAAAGTATATGTTTACCATATAGTCTACGAAAATACTATATAATAATAAATGTAAAAAGTCAAGGATTTCTTGTTAAAAGCTAAAAAATGGAAATTTAATATTGGAAGTGTATGTAAAATTAAGAAAAAATAAGTAAAAAAGAGAATTTGAGAGAAAAAATGGCAATAATAGGAAAAGAAATTTGAAAATTCTGAATAATTTTGTTTTTTTATCTAAGATTATGTATACAAAGTTTGAAAAAAGGCAGAATATATAGTATAATATAGACTAGTCGCGTAAAAAAACATAAAGGAGAGTGGATTTTATTTTAAAAAAGAAACTAAAATTTTACACAAAAGAGTTTCTGAAATTTTTTAACATTACAATTATAGCTTTGGGTATTATCATCGCGATTATATTAATAAAATATAAACCAATGTATAAAGTAAGTATTTCTGGTGAAGAACTTGGATATGTAGAAAATAAGCAAGCTTTAGAAGAAACGTTGAAAGAGGAAATTACAGAAAGTTCAAATAAAACAATTGAAGATATTAGCTTAAATGAAGAACCAGAATATGAGTTAAGATTAGTAAGCAGGACAGAAAATACAGAGGAGAAAGAGGTTGTACAAGAATTAAAAGAAGAAACAACAGTTACTTATAAATATTATGAGATAGCGGTACAAGAAAATGTTGTTGAAAAAGTAAATACAAGTGAAGAAGCAGAAGAATTAGTAAATGAAATAAAAGAAGAAAATGATAGTGAAGAAATTAATTTAAGTATTGTAGAGAAATATACACAAAACGAAGAAGAAGCAAATACATCAGATTTAGAAGTTGCAAAAGCCAATGTTCAAGAAACAGTACAAACTGCTATACAAGAAATCAAACAACAAAAAGAAGAAGAAGAAAGATGGAATGCATTACCAAGTATTAATGGTATTAAATTAGCAGTAACACCAATCGAAGGAAGAATCACTTCTAGATATGGAGTAAGCAGTAGTATTAGGAAATCAACACATACAGGATTAGACATTTCAGCAGTAACTGGTACAGACATAAAAGTGGTGGCAGATGGAACTGTCATTAGTGCAGGATATAGTGGTTCTTATGGATATCTAGTAAAAGTAGACCATGGAAATGGTGTAGAAACTTGGTATGCGCATACAAGTAAAATGTATGTAAAAAAAGGAGATACTGTAAAAGCTGGTGATGTTATAGCAGCAGTTGGTTCAACAGGAAATTCAACAGGACCTCATTTACATTTAGAAATTAGAGTAAATGGCGAAACTGTTGACCCACAAGATTATTTATACAAGGATTAAAATACAAGCATGAAAGTGCTTGTATTTTTTGTTAGTGGCAATTGAAAAATTTTGTCAAAAAAACTGAAAAATATCTTTTGGATATTATTGACATTTCATACCAATCATATATAATGGATTTGTTGAAATCTTTTATAATAGAGTAATAGAAGGTTTTATAAAACATAGAGCAAATCTTTATTGCTCAAGAGGAGGTTATTTATGAGTGATAACGTAAATGAAGAACAAGAAATTAAACAAATGATTGATGATTTAGTACAAAAGGCAAAAATAGCATCTCAAGAATATTTGAAATTAGACCAAGAAACAGTAAATAACATCACAAAAGCAATGGCAATGGCAGGTCTTGAAAATCATATGAGATTAGCAAAAATGGCAGTTGAAGAAACCAAAAGAGGAATCTATGAAGATAAAATTACAAAGAATATGTTTGCGACAGAATATATATATCATAGTATTAAATATGAAAAAACAGTAGGTATTATAGATGAAAATGCTGAAGAAGATTATGTGGAAATTGCAGAACCTATTGGAATTATAGCAGGGGTTACACCTGTTACAAATCCAACATCAACAACCATGTTTAAATCTATCATATCAGCAAAAACGAGAAATGTTATCATATTTGGTTTTCATCCATCTGCACAAAAATGTAGTGTGGAAGCAGCTAGAATTTTAAGAGATGCAGCTGTAAAAGCAGGGGCACCAGAAAACTGTATTTTATGGATTGAAAAACCAAGTATTACAGCTACAAGATTATTAATGAATCACCCAGATGTGAATTTAATTTTAGCAACAGGTGGGACAGGCATGGTTAAATCAGCTTATTCTTGTGGGAAACCAGCATTAGGTGTAGGTCCTGGAAATGTTCCATGCTATATTGATAAGACAGCAAAATTAGAAACATCAGTAAATGATTTAGTCATGTCAAAAGCATTTGACAATGGCATGATTTGTGCATCAGAACAAGCTGTTATTATTGATAAAGAAATTCAAAAAAGATTTGAAGAATTAATGAAAAAAGCAGGTTGCTATTTTGTCAATAAAGAAGAAAAAGAAAAATTAGCAAATAGTATGTTTGAAAAATTAGAAAATGGAGATTACAAATTAAAATCACATGTACCAGGACAATATCCTCATACAATTGCAAAAGAGGCAGGATTTGAAATTCCAGAAGATACAAAAGTAATCGTTGTTCCTGAAACAGGAGTTGGAAAAGAATATCCATTCTCAAAAGAAAAATTAAGTCCAGTATTAACATACTATGTTGTAAAAGATGAAGATGAAGGAATACCATTAGCAGAAAAATTACTAGAATTTGGTGGACTAGGACATTCAGCTGTTATTCATTCTGAAAATAAAGATACCATTTTAAGATTTTCAGAAACCATGAAAGCAGGAAGAATTATTGTAAACTCTCCATCAACACATGGTGCAATTGGTGATATATATAATACAAATATGCCATCATTAACATTAGGTTGTGGTTCATTTGGTGGAAACTCAACAACAGCCAATGTATCATCAGTAAACTTAATTAATATAAAAAGAGTTGCAAATAGGAGGGTTAATATGCAATGGTTTAAAGTTCCAGAAAAAATATATTTTGAAGCAGGTTCAAT